>JAFSRW010000100.1 GCA_017445925.1 Bacteroidaceae bacterium
GGGCCTGCCGTTTACCTTACTCTTGGAAAGCGTCTGCTTCAAGGCTGCGTGCTGACTGGGTCTAATAGCATCCAACTCATCAAGGTTCACCAGCAGGTTGTTCGTCAGAGCCATTTCCTTGTCGAACCTGTTGCTCAGATTCAGATGATCCAGGTAGTATTGGCGCAAGTGCTGGGGAAGCATTCGTCTGAGGAAGGTTGTCTTCCCACAACCTTGACTGCCAATCAAGGTGGGAACACACTCGTTTCCATGAAGCGTATCCATCTGAAGCCAATGGGCAACAGTAGAACGCATCCAAGTGCTCAGGAAAGCCAGTTGTTCTGTACTTACTCCAGGCAAACGACCAAACAGGTTAGCCACATGGTTCTCTCCATCCCATTTGGGAAGTCCGTTCAGGTACTCCTCGATGGGATTAAACTCAGGCACTTCCTCGGAACGGATGTAATCCACAATGTCGGTCTTGGGTTTGCCGTCAGCAATATCCAAGCGCTTTGCCCTGAGGATGATGCTGTTCAGCGCAGCTTGGGTCAAAGGCCTGAAATCCGCCTGCTGCCCGCCTTCAGCATTCTTGGTTGTAAACTCAATCTTCCCGTTCAGCACATTGCGACGGAAAAGATAATTCTCACTAAGGAACTGCTCAACCTCGAGCATTCCTTCCAGAGGGGCGTTCATAGCCTCTCCATTGATAAGTAGATTTTCTTTCAATGTTGTTAAATTTAAATTAGGTTTGTAATAAAGAAAAGTTATCTCGTGTGCTTCTCACAGACCAATATCTACGAAAAAGCTCGCAAATATACTACGATTTTCTTTATCCTCCAAATATTTCGACCCTAAAAGACACTTTTTTAGTTTCTGGCGTGCGATTTGGAGGATTTTGTTTTTTCATGGAGTGAGGTGTTTGTTACCTGTTAGTTACCTGTTTGTCCAACAGGTAACATCAGTAGCAAGCGACAACCATCGGATCTTAACGTTCAGCAAGTGAGGTGTTGATATAATTTAAACGATAACGTTAACGTTAACGATAACCATTATCTGAACTGAGAATTTATAATTTACAAAAAAATATCTTTGACAAACCGATAATCGGGTAAAATATCAAAGAATGTTCTTTAGCATAAGAATTTTTACTGCCACGTTAGGCGGCAAAAAATTTCTAACTAAGCGGCAAGTTTTCTCTAACTGGGCAGAAAAAGGAGAGCAGAAAAGGTGCCTGGAAAAATATTTACACCATGGGGCGAAGTCAAAAATGCTCCAAAATGCAGGTGTTAATAAAAACAATTGCTACTATTAAGGAAAATTTTTGCGCCCCTTAATAGTAGCAATATCAGCCCTTAATGCACAAAGTTAATAATGTTTGCAAGAAACTTGACAAAACATGAGGTCTAACACTTATAGTATATACATTATTATATTATAATGGAATGTATTCGTAAGTGTTGCCCACTATCTGAAGGTAACGTTCAAACTCCGTTCTGCTTATCACCACCGTTCCCCGGCAATCGTTGGGATGGAAACTCAAGGTTTCTGCTTCCTGCAATCGGCTGTCAAGGAAGAGGTGAACGTGATGCTCTGCGTCGTTAATGAGTCCAAAAGGAGAGACGCTACCAGGTTCCAAACCCAGATAACGCATCATACGTTCAGGCGAAGCAAAAGAGAGCTTCCCCGGTGCATTCTTCCCTTGAGCCGTCAAAGCAGCCTTCAAGCGATGTTCCAAGTCGTGAATGTCCAAATCATAATCGCAATGAAAGCAAACCAGATAATGCTGATTCCCTTTGTGATTGCGCAGGAAGATGTTCTTACAATGAACACTGCCGTCATCCTTCCACCACCTCTTGGCTTCCTCGATTGTCTTACCCTCAGGATGATTATAGTTGGTAAAGGCTATACCATGCTCCCTGAGATAATTAAGAACCTTTTCTTCTCTTTCCATCTCCCTATTGTTTACTGATTATTCAACCATTCTTTAGCTTTATTTACTAAATCGGCAGCAGGCACATTCTCATCATATTTGGTCACACGGAAAGATTTCAGAAGTTCTTCCAACTGCTGATTCTGTGCCTCTGTAAAATGGGAACGCAAGAGTTTTATTTTCTCGTAAGCTTGAACACCTTCCACCAAACGCTCCATGCGGATGCTACTCTCACCAGGATAAACCAGATTGGCATCGCCTGAGGGCCATCTGGGGGTACGACTATCCTGACAAGGATTCTTCTGCCAACTATTGAAGGCCCAGCGCAAATAGCCGTCGTAACCACAGGCCAAAGCATGCCATCCCAGATAGGCTGATTCGGCAGGGTCTGAGAAGGTAAACGTATTGGGACGGTCGGGAACGCAGCAAGTATAAAAGGTTATCTTCTGTCCCTTGGCAGCACGCTGTGCCAATGCCTCTGGTTTCAACAGGTCATAGCTGAACTCCACGCTCAGGTCGTACATCCTACCTGCAATGTCACCTTCTATATTATAGTTGGCAGCACCCTCTATCCGATAGCCCGGGTCAGCCTCCTGCACCACCTTCCAGGCAGCCTCCAACTGATCCATAGGACGCTCGTCCATGGCGATACAGGTAATATCGAACCATCCCTTCTGCTTGAGATGATGGGCAAAGTCGCGCAAGAAGGGCAGAATCAAGTCGCGATAGGCAGCCTCCTTGGGCTTGCACTCCACCAGCTTGGTACTATTGGTGGCACAGTCGTAGTAATCGAACTTATACTGCCAAGGCACCAGTGTATAGCAGTCAATCTGCTGACGGATGCCACAACTCATCATGAACTCTACCCAGCGGTCGAACACCGTGTAGTCGTACTTCCAACTGCCATCTATCTGCTTCATCTTGGCAATCATGCTCTCGAAAGGGTCAAAGGTCTGGCTGTTCCAGGGATGCTGAATGATGGAGCATGTTATGACCTTTCCGCCAGCCTCGGCATACGAAGTCATAAGGGGACGCATGATGTCGAAGTGCTGCTGGCTCCACAAGGGAACCTGATAGTAACGTGCCACTGCGTATGGATTCTGCCACAGGTCAAGATGGAAACCCCACTCGCTGGGAGCGGGCAATACATGGTCCAGAACCTGTAGCTGCAAGGGCAGCATCAACTTCTTTCCGTCAGCCTGCAGGGTGAGCGTTCCCTTGTACAGACCTGCCTTTGCAGTTATGGGGACACGGACGTCGAGCCACAGGGGACGGGTAGTATTTGCTGCTACGGACATCACCTCTAACGGAGCCAAACGGTCAGCTAACAGGAAGGAATCCTTCTTATTGTTATGCCAATCGGTCATCACGTAGCGCACAAAGTATTTTCTTATGTTATCTGTCGAGATTACCTGACTGCCGCACTTCAGGTCACTTACATTGAAGCTGACCTTCTCCAGATTCACATTGGTTGACAAAACAGCCTGAGCAGATACACGTTCACCCCGCCAAGCCTTAAACCTCAGGGAAGCAGTTCCCTTAGCAGGCTGACTGCGTGAGTAGCGCACATCCGTGCTACCCCACCCCAGCGTTACACCTTTCTGAGCATTCCAAGTCTGTTGGTCACCTGGCTTCGGATCGGCCCATTCACTATCATCAGGCTGTGCCCAGATTTGCATCATCGGCAATAAAGCCACAAATAATAACAAAAGTTTTTTCATAATACTATTATTTCATTGAACATTGAACATTGAAACTTCGTTTCGAGCCTGCTTCCGCTCGGCAATAATCAAGCGAGCTTGTTATTGCTCTCGCTTACTCGCAGCCTTGAACATTGAGCATTCACAGCGGCAGCAAATTCTTCATTCTTCACTCTTAATTCTTCACTTATCAAAAATACCCCTGTTTCTGCAGTTCATCCACCACTTGCTCCAGCTCCCTGTACCAAACCTCGCCAAATCTGCGTACGAGCGGCTCCTTCAGGAACTGGTAGACACGTATGCCACGTTCTTTCCCTAACGCCACAGCATCCTTGCAGATGTCCCAACGGTGATAGTTAAGACCCGTCAGGCTACCCATTTTCTTCTCGCGGATAGGATAAAGGTGGCAACTGATGGGACGCTGTGCCAACAGACAACCTTTCTGACCGCGAAAGCAGCAGTCGCAACTGCCTATGATACTGGTCACCAGCTCGCCTTCAGGGTCGGAATAGGCAACACCCTGCTTGTCTATCACAGCCTGCGCCTGAGCATTCATGTCGGGCCATATCTTGTCCAACTGACCCTCTATATATGCAATCTCATCCAGCGTAACAGGCGCTCCTGCATCCCCTTCCTCGCAGCATCGACCCTGACACTTCCCTATATCGCAACAGAAATATTCCGTAACAATATCTGTATGCACAATCACATCGCCCACCATCAGCATGGGTGGTAATGCCTTCTTACCATTGGATGGGCTGCTGTCCATGCTGCTGCAGGTATTGGTTGCACAGGTTAAAGTGATTGTTTCCGAAGAATCCCCTATAAGCACTTAGAGGACTGGGATGAGCCGACCGCAAGATGCAATGTTTGCCAGCATCTATCAGCGCTGCCTTCTTACCCGCAGGAGCACCCCAAAGCATAAAGACCAATCCCTCACGCTCTCTGCTCAGCGTACTGATAACTGCATCCGTAAACGTTTCCCATCCGTGTCCGCTATGACTGAAAGCCTGATGCTGACGCACACTCAGACAGGTGTTCAGCAGGAACACGCCCTGTCTTGCCCATCTGGTAAGATTACCACTCTGAGGCATAGGAGCACCAGTCTCGGCCTCTATCTCCTTAAAGATGTTCACCAAGGAAGGAGGGAACTGCACGCCGTCATTCACGCTGAAGCATAGTCCGTGCGCCTGACCGGGTTCGTGGTAAGGGTCTTGCCCTAAAATAACCACACGCACCTGATCAAACGGCGTGGTATCAAAAGCATTGAAGATGAGTCGTCCAGGAGGATAACAAACGCAGGAGCCATACTCCGAGCGGACAAACTGTGTCAACTGCTCAAAGTATGGCTTCTCGAATTCAGTATTCAAGTGAGCCTTCCAGCTCTCTTCTATTCTAACATTCATTGAACATTGAGCATTGAACATTGAACATTGAACATTGTGCATTGAACATTAAGAATTAGCACTCCTCCCTCTCTCGGGGGGAGGTTGGGAGGGGGGCTATTACTTAATCAGGCACTTACCCGTCATATCGGCAGGTTGCTCCAAGCCCATGATGTGCAGGATGCTGGGAGCCACATCGGCCAATACGCCATTCTCCACCTTAGCATCCTTGTTCTCTGTTACATAAATGAAAGGAACAGCGTTCAGAGAGTGAGCCGTATTAGGAGTACCGTCGGCATTCAAAGCATTGTCGGCATTTCCGTGGTCGGCAATGATGATGGTCTCGTAACCCACCTTCTTAGCGGTCTCTACCACCTCGTTTACACACTGGTCAACAGCCTTTACAGCAGCCTCGATAGCCTCGTAAACACCTGTATGGCCTACCATATCGCCATTGGCAAAGTTCACCACGATAAAGTCATACTTGTCTTCCTTAATGGCAGCCACCAACTTATCCTTAACCTCGAATGCACTCATCTCGGGCTTCAAATCGTAAGTGGCAACCTTAGGACTGGCAACCAAGATACGCTCCTCACCCTCGTAGGGTGCCTCGCGACCTCCATTAAAGAAGAAGGTAACATGAGCGTATTTCTCCGTCTCTGCCGTATGCAACTGCTTCAGACCCTTGCTGCTGATATATTCGCCCAACGTATTGTTTACATTCTCCTTGGGGAAAAGAATATGTACGCCTGTGAAGCTTGCATCGTATGGAGTCATACAATAGTACTGAAGACCAGGGATGGTCTTCATACCCTGCTCAGGCATATCCTGCTGGGTGAGCACGATGGTAAGTTCCTTGGCACGGTCGTTGCGATAGTTAAAGAAGATAATCACATCGCCTTCCTTGATGGTACCGTCGATGGTGCTATTGTTGATAGGCTTGATGAACTCATCTGTTACGCCCTCGTCATAGCTTTCCTGCATAGCCTCCACCATATCGGTAGCCTGCTTGCCCTCGGCACTAATCAGCAAATCGTATGCAATCTTCACACGCTCCCAACGCTTATCACGGTCCATAGCATAGAAACGGCCAATAATACTGGCAATAGCTGCATTACCTGCTTCGTTACATTTAGCTGTAACCTGCTCGATAAAGCCCTTACCACTCTTGGGGTCGGTATCACGACCGTCCATAAAGCAATGTACAAAGGTATTCTGAACCTTATATTCCTTACCAATCTCAATCAACTTGAACAAATGATCCAGTGAAGAGTGAACACCACCGTTGCTGGTAAGACCCATCAGGTGAACATTCTTACCGTTCAAGGTAGCATACTCGTATGCACTTACAATCTCAGGGTTCTTCAGGATGCTACCGTCAGCACAGGCACGGTTAATCTTTACCAAGTCCTGGTAAACAATTCTGCCTGCACCGATATTCAGGTGACCTACCTCAGAGTTACCCATCTGTCCGTCGGGCAAACCAACATTCTCGCCACAAGCCAGCAACTGGCTGTTGGGATAGTTCTTATGCAAATAATCCATGTAAGGAGTTGGTGTATTAAAGATAACATCACCCTTACCTTTATTACCGATGCCCCAACCATCCAGGATCATCAAAAGCGCTTTTTTAGCCATAATATTATCTGTTTTTGTTTGTTATTCCTTTTGCGGCTGCAAAGTTACGAATAAGTGAGCGGAATACAAAATAAAAGCTTTTATTTTTATTCCCGAACGGGAGTAATTTCGAGACGTAGTCTCAAAGTTACGAATAAGTGAGGGAAAAGCAAAAGAAAAACGGAAATTTATCCGAAATCAAACTCTAACTGCTGCGTATCCCCCAGCAAGTTGAAACTCATTCTGTGGTAAGGCGTCGTGCCAAACTGACGTATCGCATCACGATGAACCTTAGCCGGATAGCCTTTGTTCTTATCCCAATGATACTGGGGAAACTCCTCATGAATGCGCAGCATGAAATCGTCCCTGTACGTCTTAGCCAGAATACTGGCTGCTGCTATCGAGAGGTACTTCCCGTCGCCCTTTACAATGGTAGTTGCCGGCACAACTTTTGGCTCGTTATCGTTATCGTTAACGTTATCGTTAGCCGTAGGCTCTTGATACGGTTTCCATCGGTTACCATCCACGATGATATACTCAGGCCGAACGGTCAGCTGATCCAAAGCCCTGTGCATAGCCAGAATGCTGGCATTAAGAATGTTTATTTTATCAATCTCCTTATTATCGACAATTCCCACAGCCCAAGCCAAAGCCTCGCGTTCTATCACCTCCCGCAACTGGTAGCGTTTCTTCTCGGTAAGCTGTTTAGAATCGTTCAACATCTCGTTCTTAAAGTCGGACGGCAATACCACAGCGGCAGCGAATACAGGACCAGCCAGACAACCTCTGCCAGCCTCATCGCAACCAGCTTCTATCACACCTTTATTTAGATATTGTTTAAGCATCTTATTATCCTCCCTCCTTTGGGGAGGGTCGGGGTAGGCTTTTTTTTAGAACATTTGTTTAACTCGCTGAATGCCTGCCACCAAGGCGTCCACCTCTTCACGGGTGTTGTATAAGGCAAAACTGGCGCGGCAGGTTCCCTCTATGCCCAACCTGCGCATCAAAGGTTCGGCACAATGATGGCCTGTACGGACAGCAATGCCCAATCTATCCAGCAACGTACCCATATCCAGATGGTGGATATAACCCACCTGAAAACTGATTACAGCATCGTGAATATTCACGTCTGAAGGGCCATATATCTTCATGCCCTCAATCTCACCCATACGCTGCATGGCATACTGCGTAAGGTCACGCTCATGTGCCTCGATGGCATCAAGGCCTATATTGCTTACATAATCTAAGGCACGGGCCAAACCTGTGCTGGCCACATAATCGGGTGTTCCTGCCTCGAACTTAAAAGGCAGTTCATTAAAGGTTGTCCGCTCGAAGCTGACATTCTTTATCATCTCACCGCCACCCATGTACGGAGGTAGTTTCTCTAACCATTTATCCTTACCATACAAAACGCCAATACCCGTAGGGCCGTAAATCTTATGACCGCTGAAAGCAAAGAAGTCGCAATCCAACTCCTGCACATCTACCTTCATGTGAGGTGTACTCTGCGCACCATCTATCAGCACGGGAACTCCATGCTCGTGGGCAATACGGGTGATTTCCTTCACAGGATTGATAGTTCCCAGCACATTGCTTATATGTGTCACACTAACGATACGCGTACGGTCGGAAAAGAGTTTCTTGTATTCGTCAATTCGAAGCTGACCGTCATCTGTAATAGGAATTACACGTAGCTTAATGCCTTTACGCTGCTGTTGCAACTGCCAGGAGACGATGTTGCTGTGATGCTCCATCTCACTGACAATCACCTCATCCCCTTCCTTCATGAAAGCATCGGAGAAACACTGAGCCACCAAATTGATGCTTTCCGTTGTGCCGCGAGTAAAAACTATCTCGCTGGTGCTTCGGGCATTCAGGAACTTCCTTACTGTTTCCCGGCTGCCCTCATGCAGTTCCGTGGCCTGCTGTGACAGGAAGTGAACACCCCTGTGTACATTGGCATTCACATTATAATATTCCTCCGTCATGGCCTCTACCACAACACGAGGCTTCTGCGTAGTAGCCGCATTATCCAAATAGACCAGCGGATACTTCTTATATATAATTTTTCCAAGAATTGGAAAATCTTCTCTCCAATTCTCCCCTCCATAGAGGGAGGGGACGGGGGTGGGTCCAACTACTTGCATAGCTTGCATCCTTCACATTTGCTTAGTTCTCCCCTGAGACGTTTGTCCACCAGATAGTGTAGTCTGTCGCGCAGGGCCTCAAAGGGGATGGTTTCTATTACTTCTGTGATGAAAGCCGACTTCAGCAACAGCCTTGCTTCCTTCTCAGGAATACCACGCTGACGCATATAGAAGAGGGCTTCATCACTTATCTGACCCACCGTACTGCCATGACTGCACTTTACATCGTCGGCATAGATTTCCAACATAGGCTGGGTGTACATACGGGCCGAGGAGGTAGCACAGAGATTAGCATTGGTCTCGTTGCTGATGGTTTTCTGAGCGCCTTCACGTACCAGGATTCTTCCGGCAAAGGCACCTATTGAACTGTCGTCCAGTACATATTTGTACAGTTCATTGCTCTGACAGTTACCCACCTGATGGTCTATCAGCGTATTATTATCTACATGCTGGGTCTTATCGGCTATCACACAACCATTCAGGATAACCTCGGAACCTTCGCCTTTCAGACTGACGTCCATGCGGTTACGGGTATGCCCATTAAAGAGCGTAAAGCTGGTGTGATGTAAATGACTGTCCCTCCCCTGCTGGATGAAAACACTGCTGTAACGGGTGCAGAGCAGATGCGTCTCTTCCACCTCGTACAGGTTCAGATGGCTGCCGTCGCCGGCAAAGACCTCTATCACCTGATTGGTCAGGAAGCGTGACTGATCCACAGCTTTATCTGTAATAACGATGTCTGCTTCGGCACATTGTTCCAACACGATGAGAATACGACGGTTCACCATCGTATCCTGCTCGCCCTTCAGGATGTTACTTATCTGAATGGGATGTTCCACCTTGGTATTGCGGGGGACATAGATGACCAATGCATCCACGCTAAGCATAGTGTTCAGCGCCACCAAAGCATCCTGATTGTCGGCTTGTTTGTTATAATAGGGGGTAACATCGATGGGCGCCTCGCTGATACGATGGCAGTAAGGCAGCCCCTTTACCTGCAAGGGCGTGAGGGCAATTCCGTAGTTGGGAGCAAAGTCCTCTGCCACATCGGTATATTTGTAGCGTTCCACCTTCTTTGTGGGGAAACCAAGGGCCGAGAAAGTCCGCAAAGCCTCAGCACGAGGGGCATTCATCACCTCGCAAGAGCGCTCGCAGATAAGTTTTCCTGCCTGAGCGTAGAAATCAATATATTGTCTTATGTCCTCTGCCATAGTTTACAGGCCCACCTCTTCTTTTATCCAGTCGAATCCACGGTTCTCTATCTCCAATGCCAACTCAGGACCGGCCGTCTTGACAATCATGCCACCAATGAGCACATGTATGATGTCGGGCTTTAGGTAATCCAGCAAACGCTGGTAATGGGTAATCACCAGAGCGCTGGTCTGTGGGGTACGAAGTTTATTGAACCCCTCGGCAACGATGCGCAAGGCATCCACATCCAATCCGCTATCTGTCTCGTCCAGGATGCTGAAGGTTGGCTCCAGCATAGCCATCTGGAATATCTCGTTGCGCTTCTTTTCTCCGCCCGAGAAGCCTTCGTTTACGCTTCTGCTGGTCAGTCGACTGTCCAACTCGACAATCTTACGCTTCTCGCGCATCAGCTTCAGGAAGTCACCGGCACTTAAAGGTTCCTCGCCCTTGTACTGACGCTTGGCATTCAGTGCTGCACGCATAAAGTTGACCATGCTTACACCGGGAATCTCCACAGGTTGCTGGAACGACAGGAATATACCTTCATGAGCACGTTCCTCAGGCGACATCTTCAGCAGATCCTTGCCGTTGAAGATAATCTCACCCTCCGTAACCTCATAGGCAGGATGTCCCACGATTACATTGCTCAGCGTGCTCTTTCCTGCACCGTTCAGTCCCATTATGGCATGCACCTCACCGTCTTTCACGGTCAGGTTGATACCTTTCAGAATCTCCTTGCCATTTATTGTGGCATGTAAATTATTTATCTGTAACATTTTAATTCATTGAACATTGAACATTGAGCATAGAACATTGAGCATTGAACATTGAGCATTGAACATTGGTAACTCTCATTCTTCACTCTTCATTCTTCATTCTTCACTTTTCAATTTAACACTCCCCCTAGGGGGAGATGGAGGGGGCTTTACCCTACGCTTCCTTCCAGACTCACGCCTAACAGCTTCTGTGCTTCAACGGCGAACTCCATGGGAAGTTTGTTAATAACCTCTTTAGCGTATCCGTTTACTATCAGGCTCACTGCCTCCTCGGTATTGATGCCGCGCTGGTTGCAGTAGAAAAGTTGGTCCTCGCTGATCTTGCTGGTAGTAGCCTCATGCTCCACCACCGCGGTATTATTGTGAACATCCATATAAGGGAAGGTATGAGCGCCACACTTGCTGCCCAGCAGGAGCGAGTCGCAACTGCTGTAGTTGCGGGCATTGTCGGCGGTCTTGGCCACTTTCACTAAGCCGCGATAGGCATTCTGACTTTTTCCGGCACTGATTCCCTTGCTGATGATGGTGCTCTTGGTGTTCTTGCCGATATGAATCATCTTGGTGCCCGTATCGGCCTGCTGATAGTTATTGGTCACAGCCACGCTGTAGAACTCGGCCTGCGAGCCTTCACCGCTCAACACACAGCTGGGGTATTTCCAGGTGATGGCGCTACCCGTCTCCACCTGTGTCCAGGAGAGCCTGCTGTTCCTGCCTCTCAGATGACCGCGCTTCGTTACCAGATTCAGCACGCCGCCCTTACCCTCGGCATCGCCAGGATACCAGTTCTGGACAGTACTGTACTTCACCTCGGCATTCTCCTTCACCACAATCTCCACAATGGCGGCATGTAACTGGTTCTCGTCGCGCATCGGAGCCGTACAGCCTTCTAGATAACTTACATAGGCATCATCGTCGCAAACAATAAGGGTGCGTTCAAACTGACCCGTTCCTCTGGCGTTGATGCGGAAATAGGTACTCAACTCCATCGGGCAACGAACACCCTTGGGGATATACACGAAGGAACCATCCGAGAAGACTGCCGAGTTCAGTGCTGCAAAGAAGTTGTCCTTGTACGGCACCACCGAGCCCAGGTATTCGCGCACCAGTTCGGGGTGTTCCTTCACCGCCTCGCTGATAGAACAGAAGATAATGCCCTTCTCTTTCAGTTTCTCGCGGAAAGTTGTCTTCACACTCACCGAGTCCATCACAGCATCCACCGCTGTACCGCTCAGTGCCAGACGTTCTTCCAAGGGAATACCCAACTTATCAAAGGTCTTCATCAGCTCAGGATCTATTTCTCCGGAGTTCCCGGAATTTCCGGAATTTCCGGCCGTGGGATTGGCGTAGTAGCTGATATCCTGATAGTCTATCTCAGGCATCTTCAGGTGACCCCATGTGGGAGCCTCCAGCGTTTGCCAGTAGCGGAACGCCTTCAGTCGGAACTCCAGCAGCCACTGAGGTTCCCCCTTCTTCTCGGAGATCAGTCGCACCACATCCTCCGAGAGTCCTTTATCTATCACCTCGGTCTGTACATCGGTAGTGAAGCCGTACTGGTACTTCTTCTCCGCCACCTCGCGCACAAACACATTCTTTTCTTCCATTCTCTTTTTATTTGAGGGTGCAAAGTTACGATTAAGCGAGAAGAATACAAAATAAATCGAGTTTATTTTTATTCTCGAGCGCAAGTAAGTTAGAGACAGAGTCTCAAAGTTACGAATAAGTGAGAGATTATCCAAATATATTTGAGATAATCCGAACGAGAGTAAGTTCAGCGATAGCCAAAGTTACAAATAAGTGAGCGGAACACAAAAGAATTCATTCTTTTTTCCCGAAATCATTATTGTTTGCAGAAACTTTCGTATCTTTGCAAACGTAAACCATATAAACGAAATAATTATGGCAAACAAAGAAAGAGCAGACAAGTGGCTCGACATCGTGGCAGAAGACCTGAGCGTAGCAGAACTGCTGTTCAACAACGGACACTGGCTCTACACAGGCTTCATGTGCCATCAGGTCATCGAAAAGGCCTTGAAGGCATACTGGTGCGTATGCCGTGATGACGACCCTCCATACCTGCACGACCACAAGAAGATAGCCCAGGGTTGTGGCCTCTACACCAAGATGAGCGAGGAACAGTTAATATTCCTTGATTTAATCAAACCAATGAATATCGAAGCTCGCTATCAAGAAATCAAAAATGAGGTAGCTCGAACTCTCAATCGAGAGAAAACATCTGAAATATTAGATCAAACCAAACAAATTTACTCATGGATACTCGAAAAGTTACAGGAAAAGTCATCGACCCGATAGGCTTCACACCGCTCAGCGTACAGGGCATCCTGCCAAAGGAGTTTGCCCTAGAGTTAGTGCGTCGCTACAAGGAAGTCATTGCCCCTCGCTTTGACCCAGCGACAAAAGTGATGATGTTTGGCTCCTACGCTAAAGATTGTCCCAACGAATGGAGCGACATTGACGTTGCTGTTATCGTGCCCAAGATAGAGGAAGGTACATGGTGGAACACATCGTCAAGTCTTTGTCGAGACGTTGACAAAGTGAGCCTTTACATCGAACCCATCCTCTTGGAAAGCGGTGAGGACTCTCCTATCTACCGTGAGGTAATGCGGACAGGCGTAGCAGTATAATATTTTATTAAGGTAGAGAAATGCAGGGCGGGAAGCCAAGGCCGAGAATGTCGGCGCGGATTCCCGCCCTGTTTGGGAACATAGGATTTGGTATCACATATACTCTATAAATCGTTTGCGCAGTTTCAAATATCGCTCTAATTGCTTTGGGGTCATTTCTACTTTTCTTCTATCTAGATCCGATGTTGCGACTGATATGAAATTGGTTTCTTGAGTTCCGGCCATTCCATACTCTTCAAATCTTTTACAACACATAGTTTTTAGGTAGACCGAAATATTTGATTGCCTCCGTCGCTAAAGCAAAAGACATCAACCAAGCAAATAGGCAAACGACCAAAGCAATCACAGCCAATATGATAAAGAATATCCAATCCCAACCAGTAACATGCAAAGCAGCACCTATGACATTCTTTCCATACATATACAAATAGAATAGCCCCATAAGCACTAACATGTACTCATCGGTCTTATCCATCTTCTCCATAATTACCCAATCAACCAATCCTAACAATATAAGTGTCAGAATACTTATCTACTATGGGAAAATGATTTTCTTTCCGTTAGTCATCTCCTCAGGGAGTTCCTGTAAAATGTATTTTGGCATATTCCTCGTTATTATTGTTGTTATTACGTTATATCTTTCTTCTTTTCCTTAGAACATTTTTATGTTTCTGCGCAGAGAACTTATGTTTTCAAACTGAGAACACATATTTCTGCACTTGAAACTTATGTATTACGACCGAAAATATAAACTTTCTAACTGCAAAAATACATTCTTTTCGTCATTCCACAAATTATATCTCATCACTTTTCCAACAAATAGGCATCATCTCATAAATTATCTCAAAAAAACTCCCATTTCATAATGATTTGGGATATTTTTCGTATATTTGCCAAAAAGTTTAACAATCCAAAGGAATAGTACATCAAATAACATACCATTTATATATTATGGCACAGCCAAGATTTCACAGACATTTTAAGACATTAGGGTTAAACCTCTATTGGATTATCATCGCATACATTATCCTTAGATGGTTTGTCCCATGCAGTTCACACCCTACGACAGCCGAGGCCAAGAGTCAGGCTATTTGTATCCCGACTGCCTGAAATGCGGTAGTAGTTTATCGTCCATAATTACGTCATAAAAAATAAAAACTTTAAACAGAAAATATTATGATTTTATCAACAACCCCACAGATTGAAGGCCATACCATTCGCGAATATAAGGGTGTGGTTACAGGTGAAACCATTATCGGTGCTAACATTGTTAAGGACTTCTTTGCAGGAATCAGAGATATTGTAGGAGGTCGTGCCGGAAGTTATGAGAAGGTTCTTATGGAGGCCAAGGACACCTCTATGCAGGAGATGATGCAGCGTGCTCAGGCTATGGGAGCAAATGCCATAGTAGGTATTGATATCGACTATGAAACCATCGGCAGCAACAACTCTATGCTTATGGTAGCTACCAGCGGCACTGCCGTAGTAATTTCATGAAGTACGTTAAACTGTTTTTCCTGCCCGTGCCTATGTCGATTCTGGTATTTTTATTGATAATGATGAGTTGTAGCCTGGCTATCCAGGCTCAAGTGTTCCAGAATGTCAGCTTGGAGAAATTGTCCGGCTCGGCACCTGGTGACTGCCGTATAGCGGGAATCAGTCCGGACGGAAGCTATATCCTGACCACTTCACAGACAAACAAGGGACTCAGGCAAATCAATCTGAAAACCGGACAGCCGAAACAACTGACGGACAATCCCGGAGCAGGATTCCAACCACACATTTCACCTGACGGACGAAGCATCGTATGCCGGAATGTAACATTTGACGAACGACACATGAGGCAGACTGCTTTGGATTTGCTCGACCTTGAACGAGGGACACAAAGGCAGCTCCGGGCACCAGCACGAGAGGTGCGCGAAGGTGGCGAGGAAGGCCGGCCCGAAGTATTCATTGAAGACATGCAGCTGATGGTCACCATAGATGGCGTAACGAAGAACCTCTCGCCAAACGGCAACGACGAGGAGACCAGCTACATTTGGCCCAGCCTCTCGCCCGACGGTAAGCGGATTCTCTACTATGTTTGCGGCGTAGGAGCATACGTTTGCAACCTTGAAGGCAAAGAGGTAAAGTTCATTGCGCACGACTGCCGTGCACCACAATGGTACGACAACGAAACCATCATAGGGATGAACGACCGCGACGACGGGAAGATGCTCCTGTCAAGTAGCATCATGGCCTATACGCTCAACGGCAAAGTTCAGGAACTGACCGACAGCACAAAGAGGCTCATGTATCCACAATGCTGTGCCCGCCAGAACATTATTGTATGTTCGGCTGCAAGCGGAGAGATATTCATCCTGCGGACGAATATCAAGGATTAGGGATTAAGAATTTGGGATTATGAAAAAGACAATTATACTGATGCTGGCACTCCTCATGGCAACCAGCATGTCTGCCCAGCTAATAAAGGTTTATCTCAATGCAGGACATGGGAGTTGGGGACCCAATGACCGTCCGATGCCGACAATACCATATCCCATGCTTCCGGAAACAGGCCGCCCCGATACCTGTGGCTTTTATGAGAGCAATACAAATCTGTGGAAAACATTGGAATGCGGCACCAGATTGAAGAGAAACGGGAACTTCAAGGTAAAGTACTCGCGCACTAAGAACGGCCCATACCCTTATAGAGAAGGAGCATCCAACGAATTCAAATACAACCGCTCGCTAAGTGAAATCTCTGCAGAGGTAGATACGTGGGGAGCCGACATGTTCCTCTCCATACATTCCAACGCAACCAGCGAAGGCGCACTGGTCAACTATCCGCTGTTCCTGTATCGCGGGACAGATGCCGAGGACTATGTGGAAAACAGCAAGGCAATGTGCCAGAAGATTTGGCCTCGGCTGACCGAAGCAATGCATGCAGACTTCGAGCCGATGACCCACTATAAATCTTCTACCAACATTCGCGGCGACATCGACTTCTACCACAGCAGTTGGACCAACGACAAGGGCATCACGGGCTATCTGGGCGTGCTGCACCACATGGCTCCGGGCTTCCTAAGCGAAGGATTCTTCCACACCTATCAGCCTTCACGCCACCGTGCCTTGAACAAGGACTGGTGCCGTCAGGAAGGCATCCGCTACTACAGAGGCATTATCGATTATTTTGATGTGAACAACGACAGCTTGGGTTGCATCATGGGGCGGTTGTATGTGAGGGGAGAAAGTAGCAGCAATCTGGAGCTTTATGCAGCAATCTCCGGTTCGCTCGACGAGTATATGCCTGCAAACGGCGTTACCGTGCGGCTGAAGAACACCGACGGGGAGATTGTCGGAATCTACGAGACAGACCAGAATTACAATGGTATCTTCGTCTTCTACGATTTGGCTCCAGGCCGATACTACGTGGAGTTGAAAGGCGAGGGCTTCAGGACACGTCAGGGTAAGGTTCTCCCAATACAAGTCAAGGCAAAGACCACCGCCTACAAAAGTATCTATATGATTCCCGGCACCAGTACGCCCTTCGATGATGAAACGGATGGACTCACCCCCCGTCTCGGCGATGAAACTGAAAGCTCACAGTTAAAAGCTCACAGTTATATCTATGACCTCAGCGGACGCAAAATCAGTGCGGAAGCAAATTCTTCGTTCTTTAATCTTCACTCTCCTATTAAGAGGGGTATCTACATTCAGAACGGAAAGAAGATAGTCAGGTAGTCCAGAAAAACTCTGCAGCAAACTTTTTAACTATAAACGATAATGAAGATAATTCTGACAACTATATGTGTGATGCTGGCCGCGGTGAGTATGGCTGCCTATGGTAAAAACTCGCTTGTTCCCAGTAAGCCTTCTGCCGTTCCCGACTATTTCTCCACTTGGAACATTCAGGGCTATGTGGTGAACTATGACGGACCTGCTACAGCCCGTGTGATGACAGAACAATACATGTTTGGCGAAGGGCCTCTGGAGGGTTGGGCAACCTTCTTTCCCGACTTTCGCGAAGATCTTATCTTCCTGATGGATGACTCGTGGGACCTTCCTGTCAACGAACATCGCAGCGAATTCATGGGAGAAGCAAGGTTGGACACAGAACGCTTCCCCAGTTGCAAGGGTAACTTAAGGAAACTGGTGCGGATGACGAAGAAAGCCGGTTGGAAAGGTCTTGGCGGATGGATTTGTGCGCAGGAAGCAAGCGCAGCACCAGATGCTTCGGATCCAAAAGCCTATTGGATAGCACGTTTAAAGGAAAATCACCGTGCCGGCATGGCATATTGGAAAGTGGATTATGGTCGTCAGGAGAAGAACCAAGCGTGGCGTGAGCAATTGACTCAGTTGGGACGGAAGTACGCTCCTGGGATGCCGATTGAGCATGCTTACACCTATCCCGTCATAGAGAAGAGTGATGTATTCCGTACCTATGATGTCGAGGTCGTTACCGCTGTACCCGTCACCCTCCAACGTGTTACCCGCCTGCTGAAATACAAGACCGAACCGGGCAATTTAGGACTCATCAACTGCGAGGATGAACCGTTGATAGCAGTCGGATTAGGATTCGTCATCGGTGTCATGCGTCATCCCATCAATAAACCCTTACCTAATGGACTCTCCGACCATGTTTTCCCTGTGGCAGGCCGCAATCTGAAAGCCCGACAGGATGAAGTGAACCGTGCATTGAAGTGGCACCGTCTGGCTGCGCCCTTCGCTGTCAACGACGATGCCCATTTCTCTGAGCAGCTACTCACAGACGTGTGGTGTTTGGGCGAGCGTGAGACGTGGGTGCCAAATCATCATGCAGGTGATACATTGCGAGAATCAGCACATGCCGTCATCAGCCGCTGTATGCCGCTGCCTGAGGTACATACAGAAGGAGGCCCTTCGCCATACGTTCTGGCATCGCGTTACCCCAATGGTGCCGTCTGTGTAGCAACCGTAGAGCGCCTGTTATTAGAGGAACATACGTGGGCTATTCCACGTGCTGATATAACCCTTCAGATGGACGATGCCAAAGGTCCCGTCGGCATCTTCGGCCTCTATCGCTCCCTGAAACTATGTTATGAGAAGCCCCTGCCAGCAAATGCACGTATTTGGGCACAAGACCTGATAGGCAAACAACCGGTAGATATAACATCCGAGGTAAACATCATTGGTAATACCATCACTCTTCCCGGTTCACTCTTAGAGCGCATTGGCACTCAGGCAAAGCACCCAGGCGATGAATCAGCCCCAGGATTGGTGGTGGTGGCGGATGAAAGAAAAAGATAATCTATCCACACTTGTGCTGAGGTACTTCCGTACGGAAAATTTTCAAATATATTTTGTTTTTCCATCACATATTCGTACCTTTGTCATCACAATCAGAAACTAACAACTTTAAACTACCAAATGGAATACCGAAAACTTGGAAAAACAGGCTTGCAGGTTTCTGCGCTGAGCTTTGGCGCCTCATCGCTGGGCGGGGTCTTTCACACAATAGACGAAGGACGGGCCGTTGAAACAGTCGGCGTAGCCCTCGAAGGGGGTATGAACCTGATTGATGTGTCGCCCTACTACGGCCATTATAAGGCTGAGACGGTGCTGGGCAAAGCGCTCAGGCAGTTGCCTCGCGATAAATACATCCTCTCTACTAAGGTGGGACGCTATGGCAAGGACGGCGTGAACACCTGGGACTATAGCGGCAAGCGGGCACAGGAAAGCGTTTATGAAAGCATGGACCGACTGGGCGTGGAGCACATCGACCTGATACACGTTCACGACATCGAGTTTCAGGCTTCACTCCCCGGTGGTTTGCAGAAGGTCGTGGATGAGACACTGCCGGCACTCGTGGAACTAAAGCAGAAGGGCATCGTGAGCCACGTAGGCATCACCGACCTACAAATTCCCAACCTGCGCTGGGTCATCGACCACAGCCCCGAAGGTACCGTAGAGACCGTATTGAACTTCTGCCATTATTGCCTGAACGATGATGCGCTGACAGATAATCTGGATTACTTCGAGAGTCACGGCATAGGTCTTATCAACGCCTCGCCGCTTAGCATGGGACTGCTCAGCATGCGCGGTGTGCCCGACTGGCATCCGGCACCCAAACCCTTGGTTGAGGCTTGCCATCGTGCTGCCGAACATTGTGCTGCCAAAGGCTATCCCATCGAGAAGCTGGCCATGCAGTTCTCGGTGAGCAATCCCCGTGTTCCCTCTACCCTCTTCTCATCGGCCAACCCCGACAACGTTCGCCGCAACCTGCAGTACATTGCAGATCCCATAGACTGGCAGTTGGTAAAAGAGGTACAAGAAATCATTGGTGACCAAAAGAGAGTAACGTGGAAAAACTCTTGATAATTCATAATTCATAATTCACAATGATAATAATTGATGCGCACTCTCACTTGTGGTTGAAGCAGGATACTGTGGTGGATGGGTGCCCCATCCGCACGCTCCAGCCGAATGGTAGCCGCTCTGAATTCTTTGGCGAAGAGCGCCAGATGTTGCCCCCCTTCATGATTGACGGAAGGAATACCGCCGAGGTATTTCTCTCTAATATGGACTACGCCCAGGTGGCTGCTGCCGTTGTGGTGCAGGAAGTCATCGACGGCAACCAGAACGCCTATCTCACCGAGGTGCAGGCCACGTACCCCGACCGCTTCTTCTGCATGGGTATGGCCTGGACGCTGGAGGAAGCTAAAGCAGTACAGAAGGCCGGCCTGCGCGGCATCGCCTTCCCTGGGCACCGCATGAAGGAATCGCTGCACACGCTTATGCCCATCTTTAAGTTTATGGAGGAGGAGGGCATGGTGCTGTCGATGTGCTTAGGCGAAGACCCTCGTCAGATAGCTGAAATGGCTGAAGTAATCCAGGAATGCCCCAAGTTGAAGGTTGCTATCGGGCACTTCGGAATGGTTACCACACCAGCTTTCGAAAGTCAGGTAAAACTGGCTTTAGAGGGTCCCAACGTGATGATAGAGAGCGGAGGTATCACATGGCTCTATAATGCCGAGTTCTATCCCTACCGTTCTGCCGTGCGCAGCATTCGTCAGGCTGCTGACTGGGTGGGTATCGACCGTCTGATGTGGGGCAGCGACTACCCTCGCACCATCACCGCCATCACCTACCGCATGAGCTACGATTTCCTAACCAAGGTTCCCGTCGCGTCAGCGTCGGGTCTTACCCCCGAAGAGCAGGCGGCCTTCTTAGGCCAGAACGCCCAGCGCTTCTATGGCTTCAAGAACCTGCCGGATTTACCTTATATAAAGAATATGAGTGAATAAAACTACAATATCATGAAATATCCCAAAATCGGTATTCGTCCGACTATCGATGGTCGCCAGGGTGGCGTCCGAGAGAGTCTCGAAGAGAAAACAATGGCGCTGGCTAAGGCTGTTGCCGAGTTGATAACCAAGAACCTGCGCAACGGCGACGGTTCGCCCGTGGAGTGTGTGATTGCAGATACTACCATCGGTCGTGTTGCCGAGAGTGCTGCCTGTGCCGAGAATTTCGAGCGTGAGGGTGTGGGCTCTACCATCACCGTCACATCGTGCTGGTGCTACGGTTCTGAGACAATGGACATGAATCCGCATTACCCCAAAGCTGTATGGGGCTTCAACGGCACAGAGCGTCCGGGTGCTGTCTATCTGGCTGCCGTACTTGCCGCACATGCCCAGAAGGGTCTGCCCGCCTTCGGTATCTACGGGCACGATGTGCAGGATATCAACGACAATACCATTCCTTCCGATGTGGCAGAAAAGATTCTGCGTTTTGCCCGTGCTGCACAGGCTGTGGCTACCATGAAGGGCAAGAGCTACCTGTCGATGGGTAACACCTGTATGGGTATTGCCGGATCCATCGTGGATGCCGACTTCCTGCAGCATTATCTGGGAATGCGTACTGAATATGTTTCGCTGGTGGAGATTCTGCGCCGTGTCGATTTCAATATCTTCGACCCCGAGGAGTTTAAGAAGGCGATGGCTTGGGTAGAGAAATACTGCAAGCCGCAGGAAGGACACGACTACAACGAGGACCGTCCTCTCTTCCCCGGCACACCCATGACTACCTTCAACGGTAAGGGCAAAGGCAAGAACCGCGAGGAGAAGGATGCCGACTGGGAGTTTACCGTCAAGACTATGATGATTATACGCGACCTGATGCACGGCAATCCGCGCCTGCAGAAGATGGGTTACAAAGAAGAGGCCCTCGGTCATAATGCCCTCTTCGGCGGTGTGCAAGGTCAGCGCCAGTGGACCGATTACAAACCTAACTTCGACTTCCCTGAGTCGATGCTCTGCACCAGTTTCGACTGGAACGGCACCCGCGAGGCTGATGTCTTGGCTACGGAAAACGACTTCCTCAACGGTCTGTCGATGCTCTTCGGTCACCTGCTCACCAACCGCGGCGTGATGTTCTCGGATATCCGTACCTACTGGAGCCCCGAAGCTGTGGAACGTGTGGCAGGTAAGAAACCCGAGGGGCAGGCCGCAGGCGGTTTCATACATCTTATTAATAGCGGTGCCACTACCCTCGATGCTACGGGTGCTATGACGGCAGCAGACGGAAGGCCCACGATGAAGGAGCCTTGGAATATCACCGATGCCGATGTGGAAGCATGTCTTAAGGCCACCAGCTGGATGCCTGCCGACCGCGATTATTTCCGTGGCGGCGGTTACAGTTCGCACTTCGTCACCAAGGGCGGAATGCCCATGACCATGATGCGCGTAAATCGCGTAGCAGGCCTTGGCCCCGTACTGCAATTAGCTGAAGGATGGACGGTGGAACTCGACCCGAAGACCCACGACATACTAGATAAGCGCACCGACCCCACTTGGCCCACCACATGGTTTGTTCCTCGCCTCGACCCCTCGAAGGACTGCTTCAAGGATGTCTATAGCGTCATGAACTGCTGGGGAGCCAATCACGGCGCCATTGCTTACGGACATATCGGTGCCGACCTGATTACCCTCTGCAGCATCCTCCGCATCCCCGTATGTATGCATAATGTAGCAGATGCCGATATCTTCCGTCCCGCCGCATGGAATGCCTTCGGAATGGACAAGGAAGGTGCCGACTATCGTGCCTGCCAGAATTTCGGACCAATCTATAAGTGATGTTCAACGAAAACAGCCTCACCCCTAATCCCTAATCCCTGATCCCTAATCCAATTTTCAATGAATAAGTCCACTCTTGTTGAGAAGAAATATCTCTTCACTTTTATCCTCATCACCTCGCTCTTTGCGCTGTGGGGCTTTGCCAACGATCTGACAAACCCCATGGTAGCAGCCTTCCAGACGGTGATGGAGTTATCTGCCGCCAAAGCCTCTATGGTGCAGTTTGCCTTCTACGGCGGTTATGCCACCATGGCTGTACCAGCGGCGTTGTTTATTCGTAAACATACGTACAAACACGGTGTGCTGCTGGGATTAGCGCTCTATGCCATTGGTGCCTTCTTGTTTATCCCTGCGGCCCAGTACCAGCAGTTCTCGTTTTTCTGCGTCTCGCTGTATATCCTGACGTTCGGTCTGGCCTTCCTGGAGACAACGGCCAATCCGTTTATTCTCTCACTGGGCGAAAAGGAAACCTCCACACGCCGACTGAATCTGGCACAGGCCTTCAACCCCGTTGGTTCACTTTCGGGAATGGCTGTGGCTTCGTTTATCGTGTTGCCGCAATTGCTTTCCGATAAGCGCGATGCTGCCGGACAAATAATCTTCGGTTCGCTTTCCGAAGCAGAGAAGGCTGATATCCGTCTGCACGACCTTGCCGTCATTCGCGACCCCTACGTGGCCATCGGACTGGTCGTTGTGGTGATGCTTATCATCATCGCCCTAACCAAGATGCCGCGCTTGGCTGGTGAAGGACAAAAGTTGCACCCCAAGCATACACTCAACCGCCTTTGGCACAACACCATCTATCGTGAGGGCGTATTGGCTCAGGTCTTCTATGTGGCTGCACAGATTATGTGCTGGACGTTCATCATCCAATATGCCGATCGTCTGGGTATCAATAAGGCTACGGCGCAGGTATTTAATATTGTGGCTATGTCGCTGAACCTCAGCGGTCGCTTCATAGGCACCTTCATCATGCGCTATGTTAATACCCGCCGCCTGCTGATGATCTTCGGCATTTGTGCCTCCATCTGCACCCTCGGCGCTATCTGCATTGACGGTCGAATGGGCCTCTACTCGTTGGTATGCATCAGCCTCTTCATGTCCATCATGTTCCCTACCATCTATGGTGTAGCGCTGGAGAATGTCGATGCCGAAGACACCTCTCTCGGTGCCGCCTTCCTGGTGATGGCCATCGTAGGCGGTGCGCTGATGCCCCCGCTGCAGGGCATGATTATCGACTTAGGCAGCGTGGCCGGATGGCCTGCCGTAAACGCTTCGTTCTGCCTGCCCCTGATTTGCTTCATCTTCGTAGCCCTTTACGGCTACCGTACACATAAGGCTTTAATAAAAAATAACATATGAAAGCATTACAGATTTCTGATACTCATCTGCTGGAAGTCATCGAACTTCCTACGCCACAGCCCGCAGCCGGCGAGGTGCTGCTGCGCATTAATTACGTCGGCTTTTGCGGTTCCGACCTCAACACCTTCCGCGGTCGTAACGCTATGGCCCTGAAGCCCGTTATCCCTGGGCACGAAATCAGCGCCATTATTGAAAAGGTAGGCGCCGACGTGCCCGCCAATCTCCAGGCGGGTCAACTGGTTACCGTCGATCCCTACACAGCCTGTGGCAACTGTCCGAGCTGCCGCCGCCGTCGTTTCAATGCCTGCCAGCACAACGAGACCTTGGGTGTTCAGCGTCATGGCGCCATGCGCGAGTTCATCAGCGTCCCTTGGCAGAAGGTGATTCCTGCCGAGGGTTTGGCTCCGCAAGATATTGCCCTTATTGAACCCATGAGTGTGGGCTTCCATGCTGTGGACCGCGGTCAGGTGACAGACAGCGATACCGTTCTGGTTATCGGTTGCGGTATGATAGGCGTAGGTGCCATTGTACGCGCCAGTCTGCGTGGTGCAACCGTTATTGCTATGGATTTGGACGACGAGAAGTTGGCCCTTGCCCGCCAGTTGGGTGCTTCAGCAACCGTCAATAGCGGCAGCGATGATGTTCATGCCCGTCTGCAGGAACTGACCGCTGGTGCTGGCCCCGATGTGGTCATCGAGGCCGTAGGCGCTGCTCCTACCTATAATATTACTATCAACGAGGTAGCTTTCACAGGTCGTGTTGTCTGCATCGGTTACGCACCCGGTGATGTCACCTTGCCCACGCGATTCTTTGTGCAGAAGGAGTTGGATATTCGCGGCTCGCGCAATGCCCTGCCCGATGATTTCCGTGCCGTCATCCGCTATCTGCGTCGTGGCACCTGTCCCACCGCCAGCCTTATCTCCGGCATTGTTGCTCCCGAAGCAGCTGCCCAAGCTATGGCCGAATGGGATGCCGCCCCAGGCAAAGTTTTCAGAATCCTTGTAAAATTCTCATAAAACCAGCAGAATATGAAAATTATTCAATTTGGGGAAGGAAACTTCCTACGTGCCTTCGTTGAGTGGATAGCTCAACAAATGAATTACAGCGTAGCCATCGTTAAGCCCCGGCCTGGCAACACTTTGGATGCTTTGCGTGCACAAGGGTGCCGTTACCATGTAAACCTGCAAGGCTTACTGAACGGAAAGACCATAGATACAATGGAAGAAATCACCTGTGTCACCACAGCCGTAAACCCTTACGAAGACCACGAGGCCTTCCTTGCGCTGGCAGAAGATGCCGAGGCACGCTTCATTGTGTCCAATACCACCGAGGCCGGTATAACCTTCGACCCTGTCTGCCGGCTGAACGACACACCGCCCACCTCATACCCTGCCAAACTGACGCAGTTGCTTTACCATCGTTTTCGCACCTTCAACAGCGACCCTGCCAAGGGCTTTATCATCCTGCCCTGCGAACTCGTTTTCGGCAATGGTCATCTCTTGGAGCAATGCGTTCATCAATATATTAACCTTTGGGCAACAGAGATAGGCAGTGATTTCGATGACTTTTCCCATTGGGTACAACAGTCATGCTACTTCTGCACCACCCTTGTGGATCGTATTGTGCCTGGATATCCCAAGAAGAATGCCGAGTCGCTGCAAGCCCGACTGCCTCAGCATGATCCTCTGCTGGTGCAAGCCGAGCCTTACCACCTTTGGGTCATTGAGGCGGCCAAGAACCTTTCCCTGGAGCAACTGGAGAAGGAGTTCCCTGCTGATAAGGCCGGACTGCACGTTGTCCTGACCCATGACGAATCACCTTACCACGAGCGTAAGGTAACCTTGCTGAACGGGCCCCATACCGTTCTCTCGCCTGTTGCTTTCCTGGCTGGCTTGAATATCGTCCGCGATGCCTGTCAGCACGAGGTTATCGGACCCTTTGTCCGTCGTGTAATGTTCGACGAGTTGCTACCCACCCTTAACCTTCCCGAGGAAGAACTGCGCCGTTTTGGAAACGATGTTATGGAACGCTTCTGCAATCCCTTCGTCGATCATCAGCTTACCAGTATCATGCTCAACAGCTTCCCCAAGTTCCAGACGCGCGACCTGCCCGGCCTCAAGACCTATCTCATGCGCAAGGGCACATTGCCCAAGGGCATCGTCTTGGGCTTGGCTGCCATCTGCGTTTATTACAAGGGCGGTCAGCGTGCCGACGGCACACCCATCCAGCCCAACGATGATCCACGCATCATGCAATTGCTCACCGACCTGTGGGCTACGGGCGATGTACGCAAAGTGGCCGAAGGCGTCTTAGCTGCCAAGGACCTCATCTGGCACGAGCATGGCGACCTCAATACCATCCCGGGTCTCACCGACCTCCTCACCGAGAGCATCACCCGCATCCTGGAAAAGGGTATGATGGAAACGGTAAAAGGATTAGGGATTAGAGATTAGGGATTAGAGGTTATCGTTCCCGTTGAAGTTAAGGAAGTTAAGGAAGTTAAAGAAGTTAAAGAAGTTAAAGGACGAATGTTCCCGTTATCGCCTCAGCGAGACTCTAATCTCTAATCTCTTAAACTCTCTAAACTGACTCTAAACTTAAAACAAATGAAAGATTTTCTCCAAATACACCCCGCTGATACCGTGGCGGTTGCCCTGCAAGAGTTGCCTGGCATCCCTGCCGGCCATAAGTTTGCCCTCCGCGACATCGCCCAGGGCGAGGATGTCATCAAGTACGGCTACCCCATCGGGCACGCCACTCGTCCCATCCGCAAAGGCGAGTTGGTAGACCACCACAACATCGCCACCAACCTAAGCGGAACAATAGATTATAAAAGCCTCACCCCTAACCCCTCTCCCGTGGGCGAGGGGAACTTTATAGATGAGGGAAACAATTCTCCCCTCCCTCTCGGGGGAGGGGCTGGGGGAGAGGCTTTTTTTCTCGGCTTTGTGCGTCCCGGCGGCCAGGTAGGCATTCGCAACGACATCTGGGTCATCCCCACCGTTGGCTGCGTAAATCCCATCTGCCGCCAAATAGTTGAACAAGCCAAAGAACAACTCTCAATTCTCAACTCTCAACTGACTCTAAACTCTAAACTCTCAACTCTCAACTATTTTCCCCATCCCTACGGTTGCTCTCAGCTGGGCGACGACCACGAGAATACCCGCAAGATCTTGCGCGATATGGTCCTGCACCCCAATGCAGGCGGCGTGTTGGTTGTTGGCTTAGGTTGCGAGAACAACCAGCCTAAGGAGTTTGAGAAGATGCTGGGCGACTACGACCGCCAACGCATCCGCTTCATGGTTTGTCAGGAAGTTGAGGGCGACGAGGTTGAGACCGGCGTACGCATTGTCAAGGAGCTCTATGAGCAGGCACAGACCTACCAACGCGAGCCCGTACCTATCAGCAAACTACGCGTAGGACTTAAGTGTGGCGGCTCCGACGGATTCTCAGGCATTACCGCCAATCCCCTCTTAGGAGCCTTCACCGACTGGCTCTGCACAGAGCAAGGCGGCACAGCCATTCTTACCGAAGTGCCCGAGATGTTCGGTGCCGAGACCATCCTCATGCGTCGTACCGTATCCGATGAAGTCCTGCAGCAGACCATCAGTCTCATCAATAACTTCAAGGAATATTTCCTCTCTCACGGACAGCCCGTAGGCGAGAACCCCTCGCCCGGCAATAAAGCCGGTGGTATCTCCACCCTCGAAGAGAAAGCCCTCGGTTGCACCCAAAAAGCCGGCACCGCCCCCGTAGTCGGCGTCCTCGCCTATGGCGATAGACTACCGCAGGCTCAAGGCGCAGCCCCAATTATCAATTGTCAATTGTCAATTGTCAATTCAGGCTTATTCCTCCTCTCCGCCCCTGGCAACGACCTTGTGGCAAGCACCGCTTTGGCGGCAGCCGGATGCCAGTTGGTACTCTTCACCACAGGTAGGGGAACACCCTTCTCCACCTTTGTGCCCACGCTAAAGGTCAGCACCAACAGCGATTTGGCCCGTCGCAAGCCCCAGTGGATAGACTTCGATGCCGGTGTCCTGCTGGATGGCACAACCATGCCCGAACTGCTCCAGCGCTTCATCGCCTACATCATAAACGTATGCTCCGGCAAGGAACAAACCACCGCCGAGGCCCACGGCAATGCCGAATTCGCCATCTTCAAAAACGGCGTAACACTATAAGAGGCAAGAACCTCTTACTAATAAGAAATCATAAAGTGGTAAATAAAATAGAAAAAAAGGCACCCGATTTGCGGGTGCCTTTTTTCTATGAATTACTTATGACTTCCCAATGGCCTCCTTTGTCAGGTCCGACACGCTTGATGATGCCGTCCGCTTGTAAAGTGACTCTGGGACATTATCTTTCGCTCGCTGTGGCCATATCTAATATCACTTTTGCTCCATCATTTCCAGAAACTCGTCCAACTCATAGACGGGAATCTCGGAGGCAGAGAAGTCTTTCTTGTTTCGGGTCACAATGCAGTCCGCTTCAACCGTTTGGGCAGAACAGTACTGAAGGGCATCCTCGAAGTCGGTAAAGCCGGAAGCGAGGGCGCTTTTCACCACCGACTCATCGACGGTGGTGGGTGTACACATCTTGCAGAGCAGGGCAATACTGTCGAAGATGTCCTGAGTGCTCAGCTTGCGACTTTCCATGATGTAACTGGCCGTACCCAGCGAAAGAGAGGAACAGAACAATTCTATCTGTCCCAAATCACCCATACTGAAGATGCACAACACCTTAGGGAACCAAGGATAGCGTTCGCACAGCAAATCGATAACGATGTTAGCATCTACGAATACTCGTTTCATTTGTACTTCTCTGTTAAGTATTCCTGGCGCAATTTATCAACTTCCTCGTCGGTGGCATACCAAGGGTTACCGCGCTGGAACTGCAGCACACGCGGCGAAAGGCCTGCTGTGACGGCATCGGCACCCTCGGACTGATGACTACGCACAGTTCGTCTGGCGGGACGGGTGCGGTGACGCAGCCTCTTCACATAGCGGGATACGCTCTCAAGCATCTCGGCACTCATCTGGTCGAGTTCGGCTGCTATGGATGTTCTTAGTTCTATTGCTGTCATAATAAACCCAATTTACTAATTTACGCTGCAAATATAAACATTTTCCTCCAAATTTGTTCATGAAAAGCAGAAAATCACCTTATAAATTGTGCAAAAGAATGTTTTCTTTACTTTACCACTTTATGATTTCTTTTTAGTAAGAGGTGAAAAGACGTGCGATTTAGCACGATAATGTACGATTACGCACAAAAAGCGGACGAATACTGGGTTCGGACGCTTTTTCTGAAGTGAAAGTTTGGGGGATGTGCTTCTTTTGTCTTATATTTGCTTCCAGAAAAGTGAAAACTGTTTGATAATGGAAGAGAAAAAGAAGGGAAAAGTACTTGTCATTGACGATAACGAGGACATCCTCTTTGCGCTGAACCTATTGCTGAAACCATTGGTGGAGGACATCCGTGTAACCAAACAGCCCGAGCAGATAGACCGATTCTATGACCTGTTGCATCCCGATGTGGTGTTGCTGGATATGAATTTCACGCGTGATGCCATTAGTGGTGAGGAGGGTTTCGAGTGGTTGGAGCATATCCTTCACCGCGATGCGCAGGCGGTGGTCATCCTTATGACAGCCTACGCCGATGCTGACAAGGCTGTACGTGCCTTGAAGAGTGGCGCCACCGATTTCATCACCAAGCCTTGGGACAATTCCAAACTATTGGCCACACTCTTTGCGGGCATAGAACTGGGTCAGGAGCGGCACAAGAACCGCGTCCTGGAGCAGCGCATGGAGGTGGCAGCATCACCTTTTGGGGCTACGGCTGCGCCCACGATTATCGGCGAGAGTCCCGCTATGCGGCATGTACTCGAAACGGTAGCGCAGGTGGCACCGACAGATGCCAATGTGCTGATTCTGGGCGAGAACGGAACGGGAAAGGATGTTATGGCGCGCCAACTGTGTGCCCTGTCCGGTAGGGCGGCAAAGCCCTTTGTCAGCATCGACCTTGGCAGCGTGCCCGAACAACTCTTCGAGGGCGAGCTGTTCGGCTACGAGAAGGGTGCGTTCACTGATGCCCGCAAGGCGAAGGCAGGTCGCATGGAAACTGCCAGCGGAGGCACACTCTTCCTTGACGAGATAGGCAACCTTCCCCTACCCTTGCAGGCAAAACTCTTAGCCGCCCTGGAGCGTCGCGAGATTTCGCGCCTCGGCAGCACGCAGGTTACGCCCATCGATGTGCGACTCATCTGTGCCACGAATGCCGACATCCATACCGAGGTGGCCGAGGGTCGTTTCCGCGAGGATTTGCTCTACCGAATCAATACCATCGAGATTACCATGCCGCCCTTGCGCGAACGTGGCGAGGACATCATCTTGCTGGCTGAGCATTTCCTTAAGACTTACGCGCGTAAGTATAATAAGGTAGTGAAGACGCTGAACCGCGATGCACGCCAACGATTGCTCCGCCATTCATGGCCGGGCAATGTGCGCGAATTGATGCACGCCGTGGAGCGTGCCGTGCTGCTTGCCAAAGGGTCCGACCTCTGTGCGCAGGACTTTCTGCTGAAGGAGTCGGTACGACGTGCCAACCAGACGTCGACGCTGAATCTGGAACGTTTGGAGCAGGAAGCCATCGAGCGTGCCATGATCATTGCCGGGGGTAACGTCACGAAGGCTGCGGAACTCCTCGGCATCACGCGATTTGCCCTTTATAGAAAGCTTAACAAATGAAAACGTACCTGTTTTATATCATCGGCATCTTGGGCCTCATTATATGCCTTGCCCTCAGCATCCAAGCTCATCTGCTATGGCCGTCTATCGCGCTGGGTGTGATGCTGATTTGGCTGTTTGTTTCGCTTTACGGCCGCATCAGCCGCCTGCGATACGCTTACCATGAAACGGAGAAGGAGAATCAGAAGTTGCATGTGAAGCTTGCAGAGGCAGAGCGACAGTTGCAGTACTTGCGACAGTTGACAGAGAATGTGGATACGGCTCTCTTTGTCTGTGACACAGAAGGACGTATCGACTGGATGAACCATGCGGCAGAGAAGACCCTCTCCCCAACCCTCCCCCTCTATGGGGAGGGAGTACTTCCCGAAAATATTTTGAGGGCCATTGATGAAGGTACTGAGGTGGTGGACGGCTGCGCGCTTTCCACCGTCCTGCTGCGAATCGACGGGAAGCGACGCTTTGTGGTAGCGCTAAAGGATGTATCTATGCTGATGCAGCGGCAGGAGATGGAGGCCTGGCAGCAACTCATCCGCGTGCTGACCCACGAAATCATGAACTCCCTCACACCCATCATCTCCATCAGCGAGACATTGGCAGGTTCCTTCCCCCAAGGGGGAGGACAGGAGGGGGCTGCCGTCATCAACCGTCGTTGTCACTCTCTCCTCGACTTTGTGGAGAGCTACCGACAACTGACGCGCATCAAGACACCCGAGAAAACGACCTTCCCCGTCTCCGAATTATTTGAACACCTAAAAGCCCTCTTCAGCCTCACCCCCAGCCCCTCTCCGGGGAGAGGGGAGAAAAATACCCCGCAATTAACGTTTTCCCCTCTCCCCGGAGAGGGGTTAGAGGTGAGGCTGTTGGCCGACCGCGCTCAAATAGAGCAAGTCCTCATCAACCTCATCAAGAACGCATACGAAAGCGGCGCCACGCAGGTAGAAATCTCTGCAGAATCTCTCCCCTCCATAGAGGGAGGGGCCGGGAGAGGGTCTGCCATCCGCATCCGCGACAACGGATGTGGTATGCCAGCCGACGTACTGGAGCACGCTTTTATCCCCTTCTACACCACCAAGACCACTGGTACTGGCATCGGTCTTAGTCTCTGTCGTCAGATTATCCTCAAACATGGCGGCACCATCCATATCGAAAGCGAGGAGAAAAAGGGTACTACGATAGAAATAAAGATATGATCTTCGATATAAAACTATTTTATCCTGCATATAAAACTATTTTCAAGCTTTGAAAATAATTTTAAACAAGGGAAAAAGATGTTTTTTCCCGACTTAAAAAGAATAATGCACAACGTATTGATGACTTTTCCTGTGCGCTTTCGCACAATCATGAGCGATAGCGCACGTCGAAGCTAAAACGGAGGTTTTTGTATATCGCTATAAATCAGCGACTTAGCATTTTTGGCACGGTATTTGCATGATAACTTGTAGAAAAAAACTGAAAAAATGAATAACAACAAGAAAATGTCACATTGTTTTCTCCCCTCCTTAGAGGGAGGGGTCGGGGGAGGGTCTCCCTTCCGTATCATCAGCCGAATGAAGGGCTACACACTCCTTTCCATCCTCGGCCTTATCATCTCCCTTAGCGGCACCGTTATCATCAGCCGTTATTTGTATCAGGAATGGACTGTGGACCATTGGATGCCGGAACTGGACCGCACCTACGTATGCTGCGTACAATATCAGAACTCCAACGAATGGTTTCCGATAAAGACCTACGATCCCAACCACCAAGAGCACTTCGTCTCGCCCGTGCTGAGCCAAAGCGACGTGGAGTGCTGGACGAATGTGCAACTGCGCTCGATGTTTCCCCTCAAACCCGAGCAGGGCGAAGTGTTTTACCCCCAAGCCATCAGCGTGGATTCCACGTTCACGCAGGTTTATCCGCTGAAAGCCTTGGAGGGAACCTTAGTACTACGGGCAAAGGGTCAGTGCATCCTGAGCGAAGAACTTGCCGAACGGCTGTTCCCTGGCGAAAGCGCCGTGGGAAAGACCATCACGGTGGAAGACGACGAGGTGAATACCGTGATGGGCGTCTTCTGCCAACCTGCCACAAAGTCTACCATCCGCTTCGACATCGCCAACTTCTACGACGAGGACAGATATGAGCAGAACAGTCGCGGCATCGGTCTCATCCGCTTGCACGAAGGAACCGATATGCAGGCATACAACGAACGGCAGCCCGAACAGCGGTTGACTGTATTTTCCGACCGCCCCGTCCACTACGGGCTACAGCCTTATACGCAAATGCTGCAAAAATGCTGTGGCAGCTATTGGACAGAACTTGGCTGTTTAATCCCCGTGGCATCTTCCAGCCATCTGTGGATGCTCCTTTTTGTGGCTGTGCTGTTACTGTTCGTGGGGTTGTTTAACTTCGTGAACCTCTTTGCCGTGATGCGCTCGCAACGTAGGCATGAGTTGGAGGTGCGTCGCATCTTCGGCGCCTCACGCTGGAACATCTTCTGTCAGCTCTATGCCGAGACCTTCCTGCTTGCTTTCCTCACCATGATTGGAGTCTGGACAGTGGTGGAACTGGCTGAGCCCTTGCTTGCTACCTATTATAATATTGAGATTATGGGGCAATGGAGGTTCGACGTAACCTTGACCGCAGGGATTGTCTTCGGCTTGCCGCTAATAACAGGCAGCCCCTCTCCTGAACCCTCTCGTAAAGGAGGGGGATTCCTCTTCATCCAATTCTTCATCTCTCTCGCTCTGCTGAACGTCAGCCTCTACTTCATGCGCCAATTGCACGTAATGATGACCACCGAGCCCGGCTTCAGAACAGAAAGACTGCTCAGCGCTTGCATCTATCCCCCCAGCAACCGCGGCAGTTTTTCAGAAGAAGAGTGGGAAGCTATGATAGCAAATCTCGCCAAGCAAACCGAGGTGGTGAAGCAGCGCCTGCAGGCGTGCCCCTATATCAAGGGCATTACAATTGATAATGGATTCATCAACGGTAACATGACCATGAACCTCGCCGATGGCAGCAACGTAGACATAATGTATATCGAGGGATTAGAGGCACAGATGTATGGCCTACAACTGGTAGAGGGTGTACTGCCCGGTGACAGCCTCTCGATGGAAGACTACACCTGCGTGGCCAATGAGTCAGCCATCCGCGCGCTCGGCATTAAAGACCGCAAGACCGACCTTGTGCAATTTGAAAGGCGCTTCTGGTATGATGGTCGCAAGGACTGCAGCGGCAACCCACCCTTCCGCATCATTGGCGTCGTCCGCGACTTCACCCCCGGTCGGCAGTCCGAGCCCGTGCGACCAATATTACTGATGTTTGAGAACTGGATGACGAGGGACGGCGTCTACGACGCCCGCCAGATGCAAGGGCGCAACTACCTAATCGATGTAGCAGAAGGTCACGAGGAAGACATCATCCGTGAATTGAAGGCACTGGAGAAGGAACTCTATGGCACCACAGACCTGAAATATCACTGGATAGAAGACCAGCGCAAGGCACTCTATAAAGATGATCAGCGCATCGCCCGTATCTTCGTGACGTTCTCACTTTTGGCGATTGCCGTCACCTGCCTCGGCGTACTGGGTTTGATGATGTTCGATGTACGTAGGCGTTACCGTGAGATTGCCCTCCGTAAGGTCAATGGTGCCACGTTCCTAGACATAGCCCTGCTGCTCTCGAGCCGCTACCTTATTATATTTGGTACCGCTGCCTTCACTTCGCTGCCCGTCAGCCTACTCGTTATCCACCGCATCATGGCCAGCTACACCATCCGCACCAACTTCGCCTGGTGGATTCCCCTCGTAAGCCTCTTCATTGTCTTCCTGCTCTGCGCCCTCACCCTCTGGCAGCAAGTATGGAAGGCAACAAGAATAAAACCGTATAAAGTATTAAAGGAAAACTAAAGCCTCACCCCCGACCCCTCTCCGAGGAGAGGGGAGTCAACTTGTCAACTAAAACAACATGAAACAAGCATTTCGAATCATCAGCCGCATGAAGGGCTACACCGCCCTCTCCCTGCTGGGTCTCATCATTTCCCTCAGCGGCACGGTTATTATCAGCCGCTACCTCTATCAGGAATGGACCGTGGACCATTGGATGCCGGACCACGACAGGACTTACATCTTGTGCCAACGCTATGTCAATGGCATTTTGGGAGATGAGCCAACGCCTGGTTTGGCTTGGAATCCCAACAAAACAGAGGGCTTCGTGTCGCCTACTTTGGGGCAGAGCGACGTGGAGGCTTTCTCGGATGTTCATCTGCTGAAGAATGGCTCCTACATCATATTGGATAATGACGAGACCATAACCGCCCCCACTATCAGCGTTGACAGCAGTTTCGTTGATGTCTTTCCGTTGCAAGCTTTGGAGGGCACGCTGGTGCTGCGTACAGAAGGGCAGGCCATCGTGAGCGACGACTTCGCCCGTCGCCACTTCCCGGGCGAGAGTGCGGTAGGTAAGACCATGAAGATGGGCGACGAGAACATATTGCATACCATCGTGGGCGTGTTCCGTCGGCCATCGGGCAAGAGCACCGTCCACTTCGATGTCGCTAACTATGCACGCAGGGACTGGTGGGTTGGCAATGCCCTTAACTTTACGATGATAAAGCTGGCGAAGGGCGCGAGCATGGAGGCATATAACGAGCGGCAGCCCAGGAATTCATGGGGAGGCCAGAATCCAGAGTTCCATTTCTTGCTTGTGCCCTATACGGGAAACTTGAGAAGGCTGATTGAGAGTTATGGACAGGAATTCCGAACCATTCCTTCGCTGAGTCCGTGTAGCAGTCTGCAGTACCTGTGGATGCTATTCGGTGTGGCAGTTCTGCTCTTCCTCGTCGGCTTCTTCAACTTCCTGAACTTGTATGCTGTGATGCGCAGCCACCGTCAGCACGAGTTGCAGGTGCGTCGCATCTTCGGTGCCTCACGTTGGAACATCTTCTGCCAACTCTATGCCGAGACGTTCCTGCTCGCTTTGCTCACGATGATAGGCGTATGGACCGTCGTGGAGCTTATGGAGCCGCTGCTCGCTACCTATTATAATATAGAGGTCTTGCCGCAAAGGACGTTCGATGTGGGGCTGACTGTAGCGATAGTCTTTGGCTTGCCCTTTATATCCAGCTTCACCCCTCACCCCTCTCCTCGGGGAGGGGTTGGGGTGAGGCTCGAGGGGCTTGGGGTAGGCTTCCAGTTCTTCATCTCCCTGACCCTCATTACCGTAAGCATCTACATGATGCGTCAGTTGCACCTGATAATGGAAGGCGACCCAGGCTACAGGACGGAGGGCATCCTCCACATCGTCCCCAAGCCCAGAGAAGACTACAACCGCATCAGGAAGGATGACAACGGGAATACATACATCGTCGATAACAGCAGCGGAGAAAAGGCTATGGCTGTCTTGAAGAAGTTGAGGGAATGTCCCTACATCCAAAGCGTCATCGAGGACCCCGACATGATAAGTGCCGGTGAACTGATGGAAATAGAGGGGCAGAAACTGGCGTGCAAGGAAATGTGCCATAATACGATGGAGATGTTCGGACTGGAATTGCTGGAAGGAAGAGAATTAAACGATACCTTGGACAGCTACTCGTACAATTGTCTGCTCAATGAAACAGCTGTTCGACGCTTGGGACTGAAGGACTGGCGAAGCGCAAAGGTGCAGCTACCGGAACGATGGTGGACGTCAGCCAATGAGGATTGCTCAGAGAATCCGCCCTACAACGTGGTAGGCATCGTGAAGGACTTCCATCCCGGTCGCCTCTCAGA
>JAFSRW010000008.1 GCA_017445925.1 Bacteroidaceae bacterium
ATTCCGTTGATAACCCGTGCAGTCTTCAATCTTGCTCCAAAAATCTCTTTCAGTTCCATATTGCTCATTGTTTTGGCGACAAAGTTACAAATATTTTTCTAATTTGTCAACCAAATTAAAGAAAAAAGTGAAGAAATAGCATGAAATCCAACTTTTTTCTTGGAAAAACCATATAAAAAAGTTGTTTTTCGTGCATATTTCGCCTTTGAATTGGTTGAAAGTTGAAATGCTCTTAGTGTTTTTCTACTTTTCAACCTTTCCATTCTTCGCTTTCTTTGCTGCCAAAAGTTTGTCTGCCACTATCTGGGCTTGCTCGGATTTGCTCACGCGGATGTACTTCTCAAAGACTTTTTCTGACTGGTGGCCTGTGATACTGCGCATCTCCTTGCTTGTAAGTGCTCCCGTCTTGTAGAGGTTGGTAGTTCCGCTACGTCTTGATGTGTGCGACGATATCAACTCATACTTGGGACGGATAACTTCTCCGTGCTTGTTGCGCTCCCACAGTGGTTTTCCGTTATGCGACTCAGCCAGTTTGTGCTGCTTATAGTACCACTTCCGTTCGTTCTCCGTGAGTTTCCTGCCCGACTTCTTTTTCTTCAGCAGTTTGGCATAGGTGTCCTCAGCCCGTCGCTCAACAGCGGTAAGCACCGTCACATATTTTTCTCGTAGCGACGGCACATCTTTAGACAGTTTTTCTGCAACAACCTTAATCTTGACATTCATCTGCTGCTCGGTCAGAACAGGGAAATCGTAATTGTACTTCTTGCATAGCTCATTCACACGGTCGTCAACTATAGGCACATCTACCATGTTCCCTGTTTTCTTCTGTGTAAGTCTGATAATACCGAGTCCCGTATCGTAGGTTATGAAGTTCTCTTCACGCAGTTTGCTGTAGTCACTGTATCGCTGGCAACAGAAATAGCCAAGTAGGAACACGTCGCGTACCCTTTCTTCCATGCCCTCCAATTTCATGTCGTACATGGCATCAATCTCTTCGTCAGTCAGATATATCTCGGCCCGCGTCTCTTCTTCCTTGACGGTTCGCTCCTTCCATACCTTCAATGAAACCGCATTCGCATTGTAACCTTCTTCAGCCGCAAGGTTGCAGAGTTTGCGGAAGCAGGTCACATATTTATTAACAGTGTTAGCCATCATCCCTTTCTTCTCCAGGTAGAGCGTGAACTTGTCGGCGAAGGGCTTGGTGATTTCGCTGAAAGGAATGTCCCTGGAGCAGTATTCATTAAGACATTTGCCGAAGTTCTTCCATATCTGTATGCTGCCGTCTGCATACTTGGCGTTACTACCATGCCGGATGGTGCCATTGGTGATACCATCGAAGAAATAGGCATAGAACGCCTTGACGTTTCTGAGGCTTTCATCGTCAGTCTCTGTTTTGGCCGTGTACACAGAAGCATCTGTGTTGACTATATCAGCCAAAGCCTTTTCAAGTATTGACTTGTCTTCTTTGGAGTTCAGTTGGTTGTCGGCATAGAGCTGGTCAATAGCCAAGAACACCTTGCGCTCCAAGTCGAGTACCCGCATACCTTCTTCCGACGACTCGTACTTCACCAGAGCCGATTTACTCTTCAGCGACTTGTTCCACTCCTTGACATCTACCATGATGCCCGTGCTTACACAAAACAGGATTCCCTTGCGCCGTGTCCTGACGTATAGCGGTGCCTTTCCATCGGTCTTTGTTGTTCTCAAAAATAGCTGTGACATGTTCTATCGTTTTAAAAGCCGGTGCAAAGGTACAAATTTCCTTGAAAAGTTGTAGCCAATTTGTAGCCAAATTTTTCAGAACTTTAAAACTTTAACATACGTTCAGAAATGGTTTGTTTGTCGTAACGTGCTGATATTCAGTTTCTTGTTGTTTCTATTTATTTCTAATAATTTCATATTTTAGGGTTCAAGCCCATCCTGAAGCGCAAGAAAGAATCCCGTAAGCTATCAGGCCTACGGGATTTCTGCTTTTAATCGTATTGTTTGTTATCCTTATCTGATGAACAACAGTTCTCTATACTTAGGCAATGGCCAGAGAGAATCGTCAACAATGAGTTCCAACTTGTCTATCTGATAGCGGATGGTATCAAACATAGGAGCGATGGTATCGTGATAGGCAACGGCCTTCTCGTACTCGCCCTCTATCTTGTTGGCAACCTTGCGGGCTTCCACCAGTTCCTCAACCTGAGTCTCGATGGTTGCTGTACGCTGAGCAATCTCCTCAATAAGCTTCAGGTTGCGAGCGTTCAACTCCTTGGCCTTCTCTGCAGGGAAAACTGTGGTCATGCGTTCAACGTTACGCAGCAACTGGCTCTGATAGCTGGTAGCTACGGGGATGATGTGGTTCATGGAGAGGTCGCCCAAGACGCGAGCCTCAATCTGGATCTTCTTGGTGTAAGTCTCCCACTTCACCTCATTGCGAGCCTCCAGCTCCTTCTTGTTCATCACGCTCAGACTCTCAAACATCTGGATGCTTTCCTTATCCAAGTAGCGTTCGAAGATCTTGGGGCAACTAGTCTCTGTATCCAATCCACGCTTGGCAGCTTCAGCCTTCCATTCGTCGCTATAGCCGTTACCATCAAATCGGATGGGCTTGCAGGTCTTAATGTCCTCGCGTAGCACATCGATGATGGCATGGAACACAGGATTATGTCCATTCGCCTTCAACTCGTCAACTTGTTTACTTGTCAACTTGTCAACTTTACCGTCAACACGTTTCTTAAAGTCAACCAATGCCTCAGCAACGGCGCTGTTCAGGGCAATCATGGCGCTGGCGCAGTTAGCCTCAGAGCCTACGGCACGGAACTCAAAGCGGTTACCAGTGAAGGCGAAGGGGCTGGTGCGGTTACGATCGGTATTATCGATGAGCAACTCAGGAATTTCAGGAATATCCATCTTCATGCCCTGCTTGCCGGCAAAGGCAAGGATGTCGTCCTTATCGGCTTTCTCGATGTGGTCCAGCAACTCACTCACCTGCTTGCCCAGGAAGGATGAGATAATGGCTGGAGGAGCCTCGTTGGCACCCAGACGATGAGCATTGGTAGCACTCATGATGCTGGCCTTCAGCAGACCGTTATGCTTGTAAACACCCATCAGCGTCTCTACAATAAAGGTAGCAAAACGCAGGTTCTGCTCAGCTGTCTTGCCAGGAGCGTGCAGCAATACGCCGTTATCTGTACTGAGGCTCCAGTTGTTGTGCTTACCACTTCCGTTAATGCCTGCAAAGGGTTTCTCGTGCAGCAATACGCGGAAACCGTGCTTACGAGCCACTTTCTTCATTACCGACATCAGCAGCATGTTGTGATCGACGGCCAGATTAGTTTCCTCAAAGATAGGAGCCAACTCAAACTGGTTGGGAGCAACCTCGTTGTGGCGAGTCTTAACAGGAATACCCAACTCCAGCGCTTCAATCTCCAACTCCTTCATGAAGGCCTGAACACGTTCTGGGATAGCACCAAAGTAGTGGTCGTCCATCTGCTGGTTCTTGGCAGAATCGTGGCCCATCAGGGTGCGACCAGTCAGCAGCAAGTCGGGACGGGCTGCATAAAGTCCTTCGTCTACCAGGAAGTACTCCTGCTCCCAACCCAGGTTGCTGACTACCTTCTTCACCTCGGGGGCAAAGTAATGGCAAACCTCGGTAGCAGCCACATTCACAGCCTTCAGGGCACGCAGCAAGGGAGCCTTGTAGTCAAGTGCCTCACCACTATAAGATATAAATACGGTAGGAATAATCAAGGTATCGTCCATAATGAAGACGGGACTTGTGGGATCCCAAGCCGAATAACCGCGAGCCTCGAATGTGCTACGGATACCACCGCTGGGGAAGCTGGAAGCATCAGGTTCCTGCTGAACCAGCAACTTGCCGCTGAACTCCTCTATCATACCGCCCTTACCGTCGTGTTCAATGAATGAGTCGTGCTTCTCGGCAGTTCCTTCCGTAAGAGGCTGGAACCAGTGTGTATAGTGTGTAACGCCGTTTTCCTGAGCCCATTGCATCATGCCGGCAGCCACAGCATCAGCCACCGTACGGTCCAGACGGGTTCCGTTCTCAATAACGTCAACCATCTTGTCATAGACGCTCTTGGGCAGATACTGGTACATCTTCTGACGGTTGAAAACCTTCTTGCCGAAGTACACGCTGGGTTTCTCACTGGGTGCAATCACGCTGAGCGGCTTCTTCTTGAAAGCCTCGCCCACAACCTGAAATCTCAATTCGTTTGCCATAATTTTGCTTGATTTAGGATTAATTTCTAATCTTTTTGCCTACTTTTCTTTACTTTTCGTGTCATTATTCATAAACGACGCTGCAAAGATACATCATTTTGCAATTAAACCAAAATATTTTCAAACAAAATGTATTATGTTTGTTGAAATTTATTGATTTTCGTCATAAAACAGGCTGTTTTGCTTACAGAAAGAGGAATTATTTCGCAATATCCTTAACCAGTTAAGGGTTCAAGAGGTCTAAAAGGATCAAGAAGAAAAATGTTATCATTTACACACTTAATTGTATTTTTGGCTAACGTCGAACTTCTTGCGCTCCAGTGGGTGCTCAGGCGCGGGCGGAGTCCTCACGTTCGGAAATATTCAAATAAATTTGATATTTCTCTCACTTAATTGTAACTTTGAACTACGTTCTAACATACTTTCGCTCGACAATAAAAATAAAAACAATTTTATTTTGTATTGTTCTCGCTTACTCGTAACTTTGTGGCATGAAACATAAACTTAAATCAGATATGAAACGATTTCAGACATTGATGATGCTCTGGTTGACCTGCCTGATGATAATGGCACAGAACCAGCCGGGAATGCCTTGGCAGATTAAGGTGATGAGTTATAACGTGCAGCATTGTGCGGGCGTAGACCTAACTATCGACTATGACCGTACGGCCGAAGTTATCTTTAAGCAGCAGCCCGATGTGGTGGCACTGCAGGAGTTGGACAGCATGACTATCCGTTGCGGCAGACGCGACCAGATTGCTGAGTTGGCAAGCCGAACCCTCTACTTCCCAACCTTTGCCAAGGGGATTGACTACGACGGAGGTAAGTACGGCGTGGGCATCCTTACCCGTGAGCGCCCTTTGAACGTTACCCGCATTCCCTTGCCTGGCAAAGAACCTCGTGTGCTGCTGGTGGTAGAGCTGAAGAATTATGTGATGGCGTGCACGCATCTGGATTTGGCCGAGGAGAACCGCTTGGCTTCCGTCCCCCTCATAGTAGCTGAGGCACAGAAATGGCAGAAACCCTTCATCATAGCTGGCGACTGGAACGATGAACCTAACTCTAAGTTGATGGACGAGTTGCGAAAGTTCTTCGTTATCAATACAGGTAAGAAGGCTACCTTCCCAGCCAATAAGCCAGAGATTTGTATCGATTACATCGCCTCGTTCAAGGGTCGGTCGGCTGTAACATTGAATCAGCAGGTAATTAATGCACCCGAAGCATCGGACCATTGCCCCATAGTCGCCAATCTGCGCTTGCCACTGAAGGCTGAGGAGTTGATGCCCCTGAAGCCCTATCTGCAAGATCCCAAGCCCACGGAAATGACGGTGATGTTCCAGACAACAGCCCCCGCACATTGTTGGGTGGAGTACGGTACGGACAGGAACAATCTGCAGAAGAAACGTGCCTTGCTGGACGGACAGGAAGTGTGTTTCGACATAGAGAACCGCATCACCCTGGATAACCTGCAACCCGGTCAGCAGTATTACTACAGGGTTTGTGTGGTGGATCTGCTGTTGAAGCATGCCTACGAGTTCCACACAGGCGACACGCTACGCACACCGCTCTATCAGTTCCGAACACCCGAGGTGAATGCCACCGACTTTACCTGCGTGGTGTTTAACGACCTGCATGATAACCAAGCTACTTATGCTTTTTTACGCGATACGCTGAAAACAGTTGGTGTACAACCCGACTTTATCATCTTTAACGGTGACTGTCTGCCTGAACCTTACGATCGGGAACACGCCATGCGTATGATTCATAGTTTGGCCGACCCCATCAATGGAGCCGAAACACCCATCTTCTTTATCCGTGGTAACCACGAAATCCGTAACTACTATTCGGCTGGCATGCACCGACTCATCGGATATCCCAACGATAAAACATACGGCGGCATCAGTTGGGGCGACACCCGCTTCATGATATTGGACTGTGGCGAGGACAAGTCTGACGACCATAAGGAATATGCAGGCTTCAACGACTTCACCCAACTGCGGGCCGAGGAAACAGAATTCATCAAGCAGGAACTGAAGAACCCCGCCTTCAGGAAGGCCAAGCGTCGCATCCTCGTCAGCCATATTCCCATCTTCGGAAACGACGACAAGTACCAACCCTGCCACGAGGCTTGGGCCCCCTTGTTGAAGCAGCAGCCCTTCGATTTAGCTGTCTTTGCCCATACACATAGGTTCAAATATGCGCCCAAAGATTTGGAAGGCGCCACATTCCCCGTGGTGAACGGTGACGGGCCCAACATAAAGGGCGCTGCGGTTACCATACTTCAGAAGACGGGCAACAAACTGCACCTGAAAACCTTGAGCAAGAAACCCGAAAACTGCATTGATATAGATTTGTAAAGAATAACATGCTTAAACTAATATCCACGTTTTTTGCTGTAGTTGTACTGGCTATAATGCCGGCTACGGCCCAGAATGAAGTCGATGTGCTCGAAGCAGCGCGTCGGGTAAACAGTTACTTTGTTGGAAAGTGGCCCGACCCCACCAAGGATACCTTTGTGCGCAGAAAGCGTCCCAGCAACCTGTGGACACGCGGTGTTTATTACGAGGGACTGATGGCACTATACAGCATTGACCCTCAACCCGCATACCTTAAGTATGTAGATGACTGGGGCAATTACCACAAGTGGGCACCACGCAACGGAACCAAGACGACAAATGCCGATGACCAGTGCTGTGAGCAGACGTATCTGGACCGCTATCTCATAGAATCCGACTCTCTGCTCTCAACTGCCTCTCAACTCTCAACTCTCAACTTTTCTTAGATAGTTCAAGGGTGAACATGGAGAAGCAGATGGCCGAGCATCGGGTGAATTACTGGACGTGGATTGATGCCATCCAGATGGCTATGCCGGCCTACGCTAAGATGTACCGGATAACAGGCGATAAGCGCTATATCCTCTTTGCAAAGGATTGTTACGAATGGTCGCGTAACCAATGTGGCGGTGGTCTTTGGAACGCCAAAGAAGGCCTTTGGTGGCGCGATGCCGACTTTGTTCCTCCCTACAAGGAAAAAGACGGAGCCAACTGCTATTGGAGCCGAGGTAACGGCTGGGTGGTAGCGGCTTACGTGAGAACCCTTGATAGCCTCACCCCTAACCCCTATCCCGTAAGAGAGGGGGACGAGGTTTCGGTCTTCTGTAAGGAGTTGACGGAGGATTACAAGGCGATGATGAAGGCGTTGCTGAAATGCCAGCGCGAGGACGGCTTCTGGAATGTAAGTCTGATGTCGCCTTCTACATACGGTGGTCCTGAGACATCGGGAACAGCGCTCTTCCTGATGGGAATGGCTTGGGGCATAAGGAACGGAATACTGCCTGCTGAAGAGTATCGTGCGGCAACTGACAAGGCTTGGAAGGCCGTTGCTTCTGCCATACACCCGAACGGTTTCATCGGATATCTGCAGGGAACGGGCAAAGAGCCTAAGGATGGTCAACCGGTAACCTACACCAGCGTACCCGACTTCGAGGACTATGGAGCGGGCTGTGTGCTGTTGGGCGCCGTGGAGTATTACAAATTAATAAAGAAAAGAACCTCCAAGGCAGGTGCCCGTTGGTGGTGGTTAGGTTCGGCTGTCACGGAAGAGGGTCTCACATGGCAGATGGAACAGATGGCTTCGCACGGCATAGGAACTTTGGAGATAACCCCTCTGTATGGTGTTCAGGGCAACGATGCCAATAATATCTCTTTCCTCTCGCCCGAGTGGATGAAGATGCTGGAATATACTATCCGGGAGGGTGACCGACTGGGCATACAGATAGACATGAATCTGGGTACCGGTTGGCCGTTCGGTTCACCTGAGGTCCCGATCACAGAGGCTGCATGTAAGTTCGTGGTGGTGGATTCTCTTGTGGACAGCAAGCTGGCCAAGAGCATTACCCTTCCTGCACCGCCAAAGGAGCAGAAGTTTGCCCGCCTGATAGCTCAGAAAGATTACAAGAGCCGTGTTAAGGGAAAGCGCCGTGTAATCGCGCTCTACGAAAGCAGGACACGACAGATGGTAAAGCGTGCAGCACCCGGAGGGGAAGGATATGTGATGGACCATTTCGACTCAACGGCTGTGGCGCATTATCTGGCTCGTTTCGACAGAGCATTCAAAACTTCCGGTGCTCCTATGCCTGCCACTTTCTTTAATGATTCATACGAGGTATTCGGGGCCGACTGGACGCCTACTTTGCCAAAGGAGTTTGAGGCGCGTCGCGGATACAAACTGGAAGACAAACTGCAGGAGTTTGTGGATGGCGATGCTCAGGTAATCAGCGATTATCGTGAGACACTCTCGGAGCTCCTGCTGAAGAATTTTACGGAGCAGTGGGTACGGTGGAGCCACGAGCGCGGCGTGAAAGTGAGGAATCAGGCACACGGTTCACCAGCCAACCTGATAGATATCTATGCAGCGGTGGACATTCCTGAGATTGAGGGCTTTGGCCTTTCTGAGTTCGGCATCAAGGGTTTGCGCACCGACCTGGGTATGACCCGCAAGAATTTCTCAGACCTATCGATGCTGAAATATGCCTCCTCTGCTGCTCATGTAACAGGTAAGCCGCTTGTGTCAAGTGAGACATTCACATGGCTGACGGAGCACTTCCGTACCTCTTTGTCGCAGATGAAGCCCGATCTCGATCTGATGTTCTGTAGCGGTGTAAACAGAATGCTCTTCCACGGAGCATGCTACTCGCCCAAGGACGATCCGTGGCCCGGGTGGAAGTTCTATGCCTCGGTGGATATATCGCCCACCAATACCATCTGGCGTGATGCACCCATGTTGACAGGTTACATCGATTTCTGTCAGCAGCGCTTGCAGGAAGGCGAACCGGACAATGACTTCCTAGTACTCTTGCCCGTAAGGAATATGTGGCGAACAAACCTGGACAAACGTCTGATGCTGTTCGAGATAAACTCGATGGAAAAGAAAGCGCCTGAGTTCATTGCCTCGATACTGAAAATTGATTCGCTGGGCTACGATTGCGACTACATATCAGAGAAATACCTGCTTACCACATCGTTCATAGACGGGAAGCTACAGACAGCAGCAGGCACGCGTTATGCTGCACTCATCCTACCGCCCAACTGCATACTGAGCAAAAAAGCCCAGCAACATTTGGAGAAATTGAAGCGAGAGGGTGCCCACATTATCTATAATATAGAGGCACAGGAACTGGCTAAATATGCAAAGCCCGAGGAGCTGCGTACGGAATTACATTTTAAGATGATACGCCGCAGGGTGGGCGATGGCTACCGTTACTTTGTTTCGAACCTTACTCCTATGGATGTATATCGGAAAGTCGGCCTTGCATCTACAGGCGCTAAAGTTACTGTCTCGCTCCGTAGTGGAGAGAGTTGTTTTATAGATGCCTTGCCTAATGGAAAGACCACAGTCACATATCCTGTTGATGCCCTGCAACCGCAACAGAGATCGCACCATGTAGGAATAAGCCCCCTTGTTGATCTGACAGAGAATAAATGGTCGCTTCGGTTCGTAGAATCACAGCCTGCCGTTGCCGGCGAGATAACCATAGACGGTCTTAAGACTTGGGAATCGTTGCCCGTTGACAGCCTGAATGAACTGATGGGTACAGGGGTTTACGAGACCACGTTCTCGCTTTCGGAAGGAGATGTGGCAGAACGCGGTTATCGGATTGACCTGGGCGATGTCCGCGAGTCGGCACGTGTATATATCAACGGCACCTATGTGGGGTGTGCCTGGTGCGTGCCGTTCACGTTGGACTTCGACGATATATTGCATGAGGGCGAAAACACCATTCGAATCGAGGTGACAAACCTTCCGGCCAACCGTATTGCGGCATACGACCGACGAGGTGTGAAATGGCGCAAGTTCAACGAGATAAACGTGGTGGATATCAACTACAAACGTACCACCTATGACGGCTGGGCACCTGTGCCATCAGGTTTAAACTCTTATGTACGAATAAACAAAAGATATTTAATGTTAGAATGAAAAAGATATTCCTTCTGTCGTTAATGCTGACGATGGTGTTCGGCATCAGCGCAAAACCCAAGAAACAACAGCAGCTGTGGCCAGACGGCACAGAGATGGATGCCTTCTTCAGCAACACCCAAAAGGTGGATGTTAAGACGCTTGGCAAGCAATACGTGATAACAGAATATGGCGTAAAGAAAGATTCTACGCTGATGCAGACGGCAGCCATACAGGCTGTAATAGACCGATGTGCCAGCGAGGGCGGCGGAGTGATAGTTATTCCTGAAGGATCATTCCTGACGGGTTCGCTGTTCTTTAAGCAAGGAACTAACCTTTACGTTAAGGGACGGATAAAAGGGTCGGACCGCATACGCGACTTCCGACTCTTGGAGACTCGTTTGGAAGGTCAGACCCTGCAGTACTTTGCCGCACTCATTAATGCAGATGGATTGGACGGCTTCTGCATCACGGGCGACGGAGCGAAAACAGATTGGGAGGGAACACCTGACGAGTACGGGTTTGCCACTCAGAAGAGTTGTATCGACGGAAACGGCTTTATGTATTGGGAAGAGTTCTGGTACAGACGTATGTATAATAGGGCTTGTACCAATCTGGAGGCGATGCGCCCCCGTCTGGTATATCTCTCGAACTGCAGGAACGTAACGGTTCAGGACATGAATCTCATCAACTCTCCGTTCTGGACCAATCATCTGTACCGATGCGAACGCGTGCGATACCTTGATAACTTCATCTATGCTCCCACCAAGGGCGTTATTCCCCCTGATGACACAAAGGAACATGGTGCCCCATCCAGCGATGCCATAGACCTTGACGTTTGCCACGATGTGCTGGTGCAGGGTTGTTATATGCAAGTAAACGATGATGCCGTAGTGATAAAAGGCGGCAAAGGAACGTGGGCAGATAAAGCCCCTGAGAACGGACCCGTTTATAACGTGCTGGTGAATAACTGTCGTTACGGCAAGGCACACGGATGCCTTACGTTGGGTTCGGAATCCGTTCACGACTGGAACATTGTACTCTCGAACATTAAGATTAACAATGTGAACCGTGTGCTGTGGCTGAAGATGCGTCCCGACACGCCCCAGCACTACGAGAAGATACGCGTGGAGGGTGTCAGGGGCACGTGCGTCTCGTTCCTCGTGGTTCGTCCTTGGACGCAGTTCTTCCAGCCGGGCGACCGTCCCGACATGCCACTCTCGCAATGTAACGACATCACCTTCCGCGACATCGATGTTGATACCCAGAACTTCTTCGACGTAGGTACATCAGACAAATACCGCCTTTTGGATTTTACCTTCGAGGATTGTAAGGTACTCGACAAGAAACAAGCCTTCGACCCCACCATGATAGAAGGTTGCGTAGCCAAGAAGTTATTCATCAACGGGAAGGAAATATCCAAATAATCCTTGTGAGTTTCAAGGAATATTCTTATCTTTGCGCAAACATTATTCACTTAAATTAATACAGATTATGAATTTTACAGGTAACGTTCGGCCTGCCGATATGGAGAGAATTACTACTCCCGCGCTGGCCCAGGCTTACATTGAAGAGCAAATCAAGGAATTGCGTGCTCAGATTGGTGACAAGAAGGTGCTGCTGGCACTTTCAGGTGGTGTAGATTCATCGGTAGTAGCTGCGCTGCTGATTAAAGCCGTAGGCAAACAGTTGGTCTCGGTTCATGTGAATCATGGATTGCTGCGCAAGGGTGAGCCGGAGCAGGTAGTTCGTGTGTTCCGCGATGAGTTGAACGCCAACTTAGTATATGTGGATGCAACCGACCGCTTCCTGAACAAACTGGCAGGAGTGGCAGATCCCGAACAGAAGCGTAAGATTATCGGTGCCGAGTTTATCCGCGTATTCGAGGAAGAAGCTCGCAAGCTGGAAGGCATCAGTTTCCTCGCTCAAGGCACCATTTATCCCGACATCGTAGAATCCGGTCCAGTTAAGTCGCATCACAATGTGGGCGGTCTGCCTGAGGATATGCAGTTTGAGTTGGTAGAGCCCATCAAGTTGCTGTTTAAGGATGAAGTACGCGTAGTAGGTAAGGAACTCGGTCTACCCGACAATATGGTTTATCGTCAGCCCTTCCCAGGTCCCGGTTTGGGCGTTCGCTGTACAGGTGCTATCACACGCGACCGCTTGGAAGCCTTGCGTGAAAGCGATGCCATCCTTCGTGAAGAATTTGCCAAGAACGGACTGGAGGGTAAGGTTTGGCAGTACTTCACCATTGTACCAGACTACAAGTCAACAGGTGTGAAGGACAACAAGCGCAGTTGGGACTGGCCGGTAATTATCCGCGCGGTGAACACTCGTGATGCCATGACAGCCACCATCGAGGAGATTCCCTACAAGTTGTTGCATCATATCACCCAGCGCATCATTACCGAGGTTCCTGGTGTTAACAGAGTCCTTTATGATTTGACTCCAAAGCCAACCGGAACCATCGAGTGGGAATAACCATGCGGTTTACTTGATATTGAACACGATGGACACAGAAGAGAAGATAGTAAAATGCCTTAATTGCGGGAATGAATATACTGGCAATTTCTGTCCCAATTGCGGGCAAAAGGCAAAAACGAAACGCCTGAAGCTAAGGGAGATTCTTGCTGATCTTGCCAACTCCATTATTGGCGGCGACAATAAGTTCGTTAATACGCTGCGCGACTTGTGTTGCAGGCCCGGACACTTGGTAAGGGAATACTTGCAGGGACATCGCAGTAAGTTCTACAACCCGTTGCAGATGCTTATCTGGATTGTTACTATCTATGCTGTGTTGTCTTTCGTCATTGGTAACGACCCGTTTGGATTTGCCGGTGTTCCGGCAGATAAAATTGTTCCTAAGGGCGATACTCCCGAGAAGGCTTTTGTTGCTTTTGTAAGGAATACCGTAAACTTTATATCTTACAATAAGTTGTATTATTCGGTTTTTTTAGGTATCACCCTTATTGTCCCTTATCGTATTGCCTTCCGGAAACAAAAGATCAGTCGTCCCGACGGTGCAGAACTCCCCCTGAACTATACCGAGCAGTTTTATACAATCTTGTACGAGTCGTGCATGGAGATGTTGTTGGCCACCCTGATTCTGCCTTTCTCGCTTATAAAAGGCTCGGAAGCTATTCTTAATGAAATCAATTCCTATGCAGACTTTTTGTTTACCCTGATTATTTACAAACAACTGTATTGTATAAGCTGGTGGAAGTGTATCAGACGCAACGTGGCTGTCTTCTTTATCTGGCTGGTATATGTTGTCGTTATTGCCATAGCTGTCTTTGGCCTGTTGTACGCAATCTATACCCTAATCTACGGAACAAAGGAAATGAAAATTGATCTGTAATAGAATATTATATAAAAAATATAGCTCAGATGAAAAGAATACTGTTGTTTTTAGCCCTGCTCGTTTCCTGCAATATGCTGCAGGCAGCAGAGAAGTCGCTGCACCAGTTGCAGCAGGAGTTCGTGGATTTGCGCTTCGGTATGTTCATCCACTTCAATATCCCTACCTATTCGCCCGAGGATTGGCCCGATCCCGACCAGCCTGTTTCCACCTTCAACCCAACTAAACTGGATTGCCGTCAGTGGGCAAGGGCAGCAAAGGCAGCCAATATGTCGTACGGATGCCTGACTACCAAGCACCATAGCGGCTTCTGCATCTGGGACACCAAGACGACCGATTACAACAGTATGAACTCGCCCGTCCATAAGGATGTGGTACGCGAGTATGTGGATGCTTTCCGCGCCGAGGGCCTGAAGGTGATGCTTTACTACAGTATTCTGGACACGCATCATCGCATACGTCCGGGGCATATCAACACTAAGAAGCATACGGCGATGATTAAGGCACAGCTGACGGAACTGCTGACCAACTACGGCGAGGTAACGGCGCTGATTATCGACGGATGGGATGCTCCCTGGTCGCGCATCAGCTACGAGGACATTCCCTTCCCCGAAATATATCAGCACATCAAGAGCCTGCAGCCCAACTGCCTGGTGATGGATCTGAATGCGGCCAAATACCCCAGGGAGGGACTTTTCTATACCGACATCAAATCCTATGAGCAGGGTGCCGGACAGAAAATCAGTACCTCTGAGAACCGACTGCCTGCCCTGGCCTGTCTGCCTATCCAGCGCACTTGGTTCTGGAAGGAGAGTATGCCCACCGACGAGCTGAAGGATGTCAGCTGGCTGATGAAAGAGAATGTGGAACCCTATAACAATGCCTATTGTAACTTTATCCTGAATGTGGCTCCCAACCGCGACGGCATGATGGACAATAATGCGGTGGAGGCACTCCGTAAGATAGGCGGCATGTGGAAGAACCAAGGGCCTACACAACCTATTCCCGAGTGCGAATCACCCATCGTTCAGCGCAATATCGCCAAACGTCAACCTTCGGAGTACAGTTGGAGCTACGACTATGGCATAGGTGATTTTGCCAACAACGATGATTTCTCGGACAGCTGGACCTCGCACCCGTTGGTCAAGGAGCCTTGGTGGGAAGTAAACCTCGACAAGAAGCAGGCCTTCGACCGTATCACTATCCTGGAGCAACAGGCAGACGTGATTCAGGAATACCGACTGGATTATTTTAACAAAGGAAAGTGGACAACCCTTTTCGAAGGCAAAGCTGCTGCGGGTCGGCTGAAACAACATACTTTCCCCGCTGTTAAAGCAGAGAAGGTACGCATCACAGTCTTGCGCCATCAGGGAACGGTAAAGATTGCGGAGTTTGGGGTGTATGCAGTATTGTAAAGAAGTTAAGGAAGTTAAAGAAGTTAAGAAGATAAAGGTATGAAGAAGGTCTATTTCGTTTTTTTGCTGGCGCTGATGTGCATCTCGGCCGTTGCGCAGAATCACAGATTATGGTACACAAAACCTGCATCACATTGGCTGGAGGCATTACCAGTTGGTAACAGCCACATGGGAGCTATGGTCTACGGAGGCACAGATACCGAGGAAATACAACTGAACGAGGAGACTTTCTGGAGCGGTTCGCCTCACAGTAACAACAGCTCCGAATCGCTGCAAGCGCTGCCCGAGGTGCGTCGCCTCATCTTCGAAGGAAAAGAATTTGAAGCCTCGGAACTCATCGACCAACACTTTATCAAGGGCCCCCACGGCATGCGCTATCTGCCGTTGGGGAGTCTGAAGTTGTCGTTGGGACATAAAAACGTAAGCCAATATGAGCGTGCTCTGAACCTGAGCGATGCCACAGCCACTACCTCATATATATATGATGGTGTAAAATACGATCGCACAGTCTTTGCCTCGCAAGCCGACAATGTGATTGTAGTGCAATTGAAGGCAAGCAAGAAGGGAAAGCTAACGTTCGATGTAGATTTTGTCTCTCAACTGAAGGCACAGGTGTTCGGTGTTAAAGAGCGTGAAGGTGTGAATGTCAATGAACTAGCGGCCGTTGTCGACGGTGTGGAACAGGAGGGCATCAAGGATGGACTGAAAGCTGAGTGTCGCATCAGTGTTGAATCGGATGGCAAGTTGGAGCGTGGTGTCAATAACCTAAAAATCAAGAATGCCACGACGGCAACTCTTTACATTACCGCCGCCACCAATTTCGTGAACTACCATGATGTCAGCGGCAATCCCATCCAGAAAAATAATAAGACATTAGACGGCCTGAAGGGCATATCATATAAGAGCCTGCTGAAGCGCCACATTGCCAAATACCAAGAGCAGTACGGAAGGGTTTTACTTGATTTGGCCTGTACAGCTAACTCAGCCTCCCTTCCCACGGATGAGCGTGTGGCAGCTTTCGAGAAGGATGCCAGCGATCTCGACCTTGTGGCACTGATGATGCAATACGGTCGATACCTGCTGATTTCCTCCAGTCAGCCCGGCGGACAGCCTGCCAACCTGCAAGGCGTATGGAACGATAAGATGAACGCTCCCTGGGATTCGAAATACACCATCAACATCAATGCCGAAATGAACTACTGGCCAGCCCTTGTGGGTAACCTTGCTGAGACGCAGCAACCGTTTTTCTCGATGATTCGCGACCTGAGCGTAACGGGCGCTACAACAGCTCGTGAGATGTATGGCTGTAGGGGATGGATGGCCCACCACAACACAGACCTCTGGCGCATAGCAGGTCCTGTGGACGGAACGCCTTGGGGCATGTTCCCCACAGGCGGTGCCTGGCTGACAACGCACATTTGGCAACATTACCTCTTTACCGGCGATAAGGAGTTCCTGGCTGAATACTATCCCATCATGAAGGGTGCTGCCGACTTCCTGTTGGACTATATGCAGGAGTACCCCAAGGATGGCGAGGTGAAGGAAGCAGCAGGATGGCTGATGACCGTTCCCACAGTATCGCCCGAGCATGGTCCACGAGGCAAGAGAACAAACGTATGTGCCGGTTCTACGATGGACAACCAGATTGCCTTCGATGTGCTCTCCGCAACAGCCAAAGCCGCAAAAATCCTAGGTAAAGATAACTCTCAACTCTCAACTCTTAACTCTCAACTATCCAAAATTCCTCCCATGCAGATTGGTCGCTACGGCCAGTTGCAGGAATGGATTGTGGATGCTGACGACCCAAGGGATGAACACCGTCATATCTCGCACCTCTATGGTTTATATCCATCCAATCAGATTTCGCCCTACTCGCATCCCGACCTTTTTACGGCTGCTGCCAACACGCTGAAACAACGTGGCGATATGGCTACAGGTTGGAGCTTAGGATGGAAGACCAATTTCTGGGCCCGAATGCTGGACGGCAATCACGCCTTCACTATCATCAAGAACATGCTGCATCTACTGCCTGATGACCGTGTAGCCCGTCAGTTCCCCGCTGGTCGCACCTATCCTAACCTCTTTGATGCTCATCCACCCTTCCAGATTGACGGAAACTTCGGTGTTTCGGCTGGTATCTGCGAGATGCTGGTACAGAGTCACGACGGAGCCGTACACCTGTTGCCTGCCCTTCCAGATGAATGGACAAAGGGCAGCGTGAAAGGACTGCGTGCACGCGGAGGCTTTATCGTAGATGAAACGTGGAACGAAGGGAAGCTCCGTTCGGCAAACATTCTTTCCACCATCGGCGGCACTTTGCGCCTACGGTCGTATGTTCCTCTAAAGGGAAAAGGTTTAAGGGAAGCTTCCGGCCATTGCCCCAACGAATTCCTAGCTCCAGCCGACATCCGTGAGCCACTTCATTCTAAAGAGCTCTCGGATTTCAAGCTGCTCCCCCTGCAAAAAGTCTATGAGTATGACCTGAACACCGTTCCCGGAAAGACGTACCAACTAACCTCACTCTAACTTCAAGCACCTGCTTGCTTCGTGACTTCAAAATTGGCTATGTCACCTATGTTTCATTCAGATAATCTTCATGATTTATTTCCTATCTTTACGTAATGTGTGAATTTTCGTGTATAATGCGGTGAGTTAACTCATGACATGTATCGAGTTAATTCATGACATGTATCGAGTTAAGTCCCCTGTTTTTGACCCTAATTTAGGTAACCTGATTTTTTGGAAAGAATTTTCGCTTCCATCACGTTATTCAATAACGATTTTCAGTTGCCAATTATTAATTATTCATTATCAATTGTCAATTATCAATTGTCATTAAGGCCCCTAAAAAAGCTGGCTCGAGCCAAATAGGGCATTGGCTCGAGCCAAAAGGGGAAATGGCTCGAGCCATTTTGGGCATACCCTAAAAGGCACTAAAAACATCACATGAATTTGAAGCCTGAATTTTCTATAGTAATAAACATTTTCCTTCTTCCTTCTTACATCTTACATCATCTTATTCACGAGGAGGAATAGTAACTTGATAATTTTTTTATTTAAGCTACTTTTTGCTCGGAATTAAGTTAGAATATAATCACAAATAAGCAGCAAAAAGTTTGAAGGCAGAATTCAAGGAGTAAGAAGCCTAAATACTCCTCGAATTTAGGCTCCTTATTCTTGCTAATCAACCCATATATACTTAATGTAAAACCCGAAGGATGTCAGATATTAATTGTCTGCGAAATTCAATTGTATTATCCGCTAGCGGGATTTTACACCATCAAGCAATTTGATTTCTTTCAAGCTCATTACGACAGTCGTTGCATTGCGCCATCCTCCTGCGGGGACATACAAAGAACCTTTGACACGAACTCGTTTATTTGCATATTTTGCAGCAAAGTTTTTTCCCGTATATTTAAATGTTGGCACAATCATAATAGCAGATTGAAGCGATTCATCAAGCCATTCCATATCATTCTTGTCAAGATAAGGCATAACATTCACTTCTTTATCAAGCTCCACCACAAAGGCTAAATAAGTATTCACTCCATCCGTTTTACGATATTGTGGTATTATTTTGCCTTCGCCTGCATTATCTAGGTAATACATTTTTAATGTACCTTTTGCAATCAGATCTTTTGTTTGCGCATAAGCAGAAGTATAGGCTCCTGATATGCTAAGCATAATGTACAATATTAGGATTTTGTATTTCATAGAAGATTTTTATTTTGTTTTCTAAATTATAGACTGTAAAATCATATGTTGTATCTTCTTTTTTCTTAGTTACAATAAATAATGGATTATATCTGTATAATGACCTATCTCTGAACACGCACAGGCCGGACGGATTCGCCATAGCAGCAGTTGTAAACGCCTACGAAAGGTTGAGAATCAAAGAAGAACAGGCTGCACCCCCCGCCGCTCGAATCAAGCGAACGTGACCAGTAACAGCCGGATTTGCCAGCATCGATAAAAAAGATATCGAGAGCGCGATTGCCCGCAGCAGGCAAGAAAATACTGTTACCGTTACTCTTGCTAGTTATCTTATGGCCATAGACACCATTTTGTGAAGTCCATGTTATGGTGGTATTGTTGCTGTTGATTATTTCCAAAAGTTGGGTCTCACTCGGCATCTGCCAGCCCGTTCCCCAGTTAGCTGTCGCAGCATCGTCAGCAGGCTCAAGTTCCATTTTGTTATCTACTGTTCCGGCAATGCTATTTGTGCAGTATTTAGTTATTGTTGTACATGAGCCGTTGCAATATTTGTAGTTACTCCAATCGAAGAAAATCTTTGGAGTCGTTTCGCCCCATGAAAAGTAATCACCGTACTCTTCTGGCTTGGTAGCACCGACATTACAGGTTGCCCACAATGTACCACTAGGCAAAGCTAAATCTACATACTCATGCTCAGGGGCTTGTCTAGAGGAATGCTGAATGATATTTGGTTCTTCAAGGACTGATCCGATATCACTAATTAGTTCCTTAGCAAGATTTTGGCAAAGCAAGAATAAGTTGGCGTAAGTTCCATCTTTTAACATACCATACTGAGATGCCGGATTGGAAATTTCGCCTGTTGACACATCTATTAAATAGGCCTCCAGATAAAACTGTGTATTACTTTTTGTAAGGGTAGAAACACAGATGTAATCGGCTCCTGACATCTCGCCCAACTTCTTTCTTTGGGCATCCGACACCATTCCTGAGTTTTGGAAGCCATATTCCTTCATTAACTGGTCTATGTCGGTTCGAGTGAAAGCCTGATATCCTGATTGATTACTTATGGCCTTGCGTAACTCTCCACGTACCATATTCATTTCTATTCCTTCCACTTTTACTGCTTCGTCACCATTAAGGGTTTGCAGCAATGCTATCTTCTTGTTCTCTGGCATGGCGAATAGGGAGAAAGCAAAAATGGGGAGCAAAAACACAAGTCTATTCATAATAGTTTATATTTGACAACGTATAGTTTCCTTTACTTGCTTCCATAGCTTTATCGATAAC
>JAFSRW010000009.1 GCA_017445925.1 Bacteroidaceae bacterium
CAGGTGTGTCGTCACCAGGATTGTCGCCAGTAGGATTGGGGTTCTCAGGATCGGAAACACCACCAAAGAGCAGCGTGTAGATGTACTTCTTGCCCTGCAGCCATGTGGTGTTGATGGGGAAGTAGCGAACGGCATATTCATCAGCATCACCCTCTATACAAGAACCGATAAGGGCTGTGCCGCCACGAGATGCTTTACAGGTAATCTTAAGCACGATATTCTGAGCATCCTTGGGAGCAACACCATCTTTAGGTGACCAAGCGGTACCAGGATTGTCAGCCAATTCGCCAGCCTTAGCCTCCTGTGGCAGGAAGATGATTTCCTGGCCTTCGCCGGTGAGCTGAGTAGAGTATGCCTCGTTACCAGCGCTGGAGTCGGGAATAGCAATATAACCGGCAGCAGTAGTGAAGCCTTGATAATTGTCCTTGGCAGAACCAATGTTAGTCCAGCTGCCCTGAGTAGCCTCGCCTTCTGCAGTTGCTACGACAGAAGCTGCAGGCAGATTGTAGGTAGCCGAATTCTTCATGTTCAAAATCTCAATGCTCTTAATGGTAACCTTCATACCAGTACCCATCTTTGCCTTGAAAATCATCTGGCTAAGAGCGTGCTTGAAATAGAGGTTTACCACACCATCCTTCTGAACCTTGCCCTGAGAAACTGCATAGCAAAGATCTGCCTGGTCCTCAATAGCGGGAACGGTATAAGGAATGCTACCGGCAACCTTCAGGTCGATACCTGTTACATCGGCAGCTGCAGCAGGGCTGACAGCTACGAAATTAAGGGGAATGTCGCCTGTATACTCTTTGTCGACAACTTTCTCGCGGAAGGGCCAATAGGCCATTTGCGTAGCATCGTCGTAATCCCATCCACCTTCTTTATACACAATCTTCGTTTTAGCAAGTGAACTGAAAGGATCGCCAACAGCGTAGGTATCTGTTCCTGCCAAAGCAGAACCTGCGATAAATACTTTCTTTCCATTGACATCCTTACCTGTGGTGATAGCTTCTGCCCAGAAAGCCGAGACAGCGAAGCTACCCAACTTAGGAGCTGTAGTAACTACATTAGAACGTGTGGATTTGTTAAGCATAGGGCTGAAATTGATAGCCCCTTTGGAGGCATTCTGTCGACTGCCCCCAGCCAATTCGTCGTTAGAGCATGCAGTGAAAGCTGCTGCTAACGCTAACGCACATACAAATAGCAATTTTTTCCTCATAGTTTGTAATACTTTAAATGAAACTTAAATTAATTAACTCCTCTTATTCTGTTTTAGAATTTCTTTCTTACTCTGTTATATAAAGTGTCGATGGATTACATCTGTATGCCTTGATGCACCTGTTCCCAGTTGTTGACGGAGGGCTCGAAACCACTGTCACCTGTGGCGCCCTGTGTCAAATCCATTTCCGTGGTGAGGCTTAAATCAATGGTGGCATCAGTTTTTCCCACTTTGGCTGCTTCTTTAATTTGCTCAGTAATATCGGCAGAGACATAAAAGTTACCGCTATTGGCCCAGATATAGACGTTGAGATACTGGTGAGTATCTTCATCACCGAATGGGCGAGGATCCCAGACGTAGAACTGGCCAGTAATAACACCATTAGCCTGACTGACACGGGTGTTGAATAACACGAAGCACGCTTCCGAGGAAGAATGACCTAATCCTGGATACATACCCGCAGACACACCAGACAATGTGCCACGGGCCGTAGCTACTCGCGACAAACCTTCCACACCATTGATGGTGACATTCACGGTATATACTACCGGCTCTGGTGTGAGAGTCAAAATGGCATTCTTGTTGGTGTTATCTGTACTAACATCTTCGTGCTCTTTTTTGAGAGGTACCTCTACTTGATATGCCCTGGCTACGCAGGTCCATTCAGGTGCGTCGTGATAACGAAACGTTGCTTCATGCTCTCCTTTAGGCAGTTTGTTTCCCAATACCGTTCTAAAGATCATTCGTGTGGAAGATTCCTCATTGGTGACTTCTTCCTCCTCTACATCCTCACCAGGCGTGGTCAGCATGAAAGTGTCCCAATAATCAGATTCTACTTCTAACACATTCTCCGTATCTACATTATATGCCAATACATTGTAAGTGCCTTGAGGCAGACGAATATAACCGCCAGTGCCACTGACGTCAAATTTAAAAGGTTGGGCATTAGTTTCAGAGGGATAGAAGAATACACGCATAGCTTCAGGACTACGAGCTGTCACATCATAGTTGAAGTTCAAGTGGACTTCAATAAGAGAATTGTCTTCATACAACAAATCCTTATGCTTGCAACTCGTGAAGAGCAGCAAACATAATAGAATAGCAGGTAATATGCCTTGTCGCAGTAACATTATTCTTTTATTTGCTTTTGTTCTTTAACTATAGGCTGCAACATAAAAATGCGCAAACCTTGTCCATACCCGAACTGGCTTGCGACGGCCATACATCCTACAGAAAGGTTTGCACACAATATGTGCACGCCCTATCTCGGATGTAAAATGCTCTTGTTCCAGTCTGAGGTCGCAATTCGTTCGGGAATTTGAGCAAATAAAATGTCTTGGAG
>JAFSRW010000010.1 GCA_017445925.1 Bacteroidaceae bacterium
ATTTCAGTAGTTAAGAATTCGGAAGTTAAGTAGTTAAGCCATTACCATTACACGTGTATAACTATCGGCTTTAACTTCTCAGGCCGCAAGGCCGATAACTCCTTTAACTTCTTTAACTTCTCAAGAAAAATCTATTAACCTTTAAACTTTATTCGATATGAAAAAAGAAACTTGGAAGACTATACTCCATCTTGTGGCAAGCATCATTGCTTCTATCATTACCGCATTGGGAACTACCAGTTGTATGCGTGGTCTTTAGAGGTTTTTCAATTTTGTCTGACACCTTTAAATCTTGTCTGAAAACCTTTAAATCTTGTCTGAAAACCTTTAAATCTTGTCTGAAAACCTTTAAATTTTGTCTGAAAACCTTTAAATCTTGTCTGAAAATTGGAAAAAATGTCTGAGCTGTCGGGACTCAGGCATTTTTTTTTGTATTTTTGCATCAGAAAAAGTTTAAAACAATTAACCAAGAACAAATAACAATGAACAGTTAACAATGAACAAATAACAATGAACAGTTAACAGTTGACAATTCTAATGTTTGGTACGACCTGAACGGCCGCAAGCTGAATTCACAGCCTAAGAAGGGTATCTATATAAATAATGGAAAGAAGATAGTTGTCAAGTAAATGACAATTGAACAAAATGCTGAGGGCGTGTCAAACAATTGGCACGCCCTCTTTATTAATCACATAATATTAAATGCTCATTCTACCACAGGCACTTCAATCTGCGAACCATAGCGATGGTACTCGTTGGAAATAGACTGCTCCTTGATGTAATGAATGAGCTCGATGCGACCGTCGTGAACAGGACGGGCTTGAGCGATGTACTTGTCGCAGTTGGCTGCTGCCTGAAAGACAACGTCGGGCACCTCAGCCGAGATGGTGCGGATGCGCTCGAAACGCTTGATGCTTTCGCAGAAGGCAGCCAGATTCTCCTGTATGGTCTTAGCGCCTTGGGCACGAGCTACGTCGAGCAGGGAATTGCCGTCGTCGGCAGAAACAGTGAGGGGCGTTCCAACGGTCTTGGCAGCAAGGCAAACCATCTCCACCTGTTCCTTTGTCTCATCGCCGAAGAGACGTAACGCCATACCTCCGGCCAAAGGCAGATAGCGGAAGACATTCTGCTCGCCACGAATCATCGGCTGGATGTTGCGCGGATGACGGAACTCTTTTTCGTACCACTCGGCGTACGAAGTTCTGTAGTCGGTGCTGGTTCCGGTCTTGTCGGTAATTGTCATAAACTGAGCCACATAGTTGGGACCGCCTGCCTTCAAGCCAGGGCCAAAGGCGGAGAGTTTCATACCGCCGAAAGGCTGACGGTTGACGATGGCGCCCGTGATGCCTCGGTTGATATAGAGATTACCTGCCAAGATGTGGTTCTTCCAATAGCGCTGCTCCTGCTCGTCGAGCGACTGAAGACCTGAGGTAAGACCGTAGTCGAGACCATTAACGAGTTCAACCGCTTCTTCGAGCGTGTCGTAAGGTGCTACGGCCAGGAGAGGAGCAAAGAGCTCGGTGCGGAAGGTGAAGGAGCCGGGCTTCACATCCACCTTGATGGTAGGACGCAGGATATAATGCTTCTCATCAACGAACTCAGGAGCGATGAGCCAACGTTCACCCGGTTCGAGTTGGAAGGCTCGTTCAAGCTTCTCGTTCTTGTTGGTAATCATGGGGCCAACGATATTGCCGGCATCCCATACGCCACCCACCTTGAGAGAAGAAGCGCAGTCCTTGAGTTTCTCGAAAAATTCGGGATGGTTATAGACGGAGCGCTCCACAAGCAGGAGTGAGCAGGCAGAACACTTCTGTCCGGCGTTGCCAAAGGCAGAGCGGCAAGCATTCATGATGGCATGGTCGCGGTCGCTCTTGGCAGAGATAATCATCACGTTCTTACCGCCCGTCTCAGCCGACAGCGGCTTACGGGGATTGGCATGTGCGAGGGCTTGTGCCGTCTCGGTACCACCCGTAAGAATGATGTGCTTGATGATGGGTGAAGAGGTGAGCAGAGGCGTTGCCTCACGGTCGGCAATGATGACCTGAAGGGCTTGCTTGGGAACGCCAGCCTCCCAGAACGCTTTAGCAAAGAGCCAGGCAACAGGAGCTGCCACGGTAGCAGGCTTCAGGATACAGGTGTTGCCGGAAGCCAAGGCTGCCACAACACCGCCACAAGGAATGGCGCAGGGGAAGTTCCAAGGCGAGAGGACCAGTATGGTACCTTTACCACGCATTTCGATGTCGGGCAGCGCAGCAAACTTCTTCATCGTAGTGGTATAGAAGCGGCAGTAGTCGATGGCCTCGGAAACCTCCACATCGGCTTCCTCGATGGTCTTACCCGTGATAGCACACATACAACCGTTCAGGTCGCCACGCATCTGACCAAGGATATTGGCCGCACGATACATTATCTGATGACGCTCCTCGACGGAAGTCTCACGCCAGCGTCCTGCATCGGCATCGGCAATGTCCAGAATCTGCTGTACCTGTTCCTTACCGGCACGCGACATCTCGCAGACAAGCACATCGCCGGGCTGTGAGCGGTCGAAGTACTGAACGCGATCCTCGTTGAAGACCAACTCGTCGCCAATCTGGGTTGGGAGCAAATCGCCCGGCATGTTCTTCCACTTAGCAAATATCTTTTCTACCCATTGCTGGTTGCAGAAACGGTCGAAGTCGGTGTCGGGCTCGTTCAGCATCTCGTCCCTCGGTTCCTGTCCCACATAGGGCTGATTGCGGTCCTGCGTTCGTGTGGGCGTATGATTCAGGTTGTCCTTCATGTTATAGGCAGCGATGAACTGCTCCTGAAGCTCCTTCCATTCCTTCGTGTCGGGCTTGAGTGAGAAGCTGTGGGTCAGGAAGTTATCGGGGGCAGTATTCTCATCCATACGACGTACAAGGTAAGAGATGGCATTGAGGAAATGCTCCTTCTTCACAACGGGCGTATAGAGGATGACGTGGTTACCCAACTTCTTCTGCGCCCTCCAAACGTGGTTGGCCATACCCTCGAGCATCTCGAAGCAGAAGCAGTCCTTGGGCGTCTGGTACATCTGGCTGAGCAGATAGGCGTAGGAGATGGTGAAAAGGTTATGCGAAGCCATACCGATGTGCAGCACGCGGGCGTTCTCGGGTTTCAGGCCACGCTCGATGATGTGCAGATAGTTGGCATCCACCTCCGTCTTGTTGGGGCGTACAGGGTTGGGCCATCCGCGCAGGTCGCTGACGATGTTCTCCATATCCAGGTTACAACCCTTAACGATACGCATCTTGATGGGGGAGCCTCCCTCAGCAACACGCTGGCGGGCAAACTCAAGAAGCTCTGTCTGGAAACCTTCGGCATCGGGCAGATAAGCCTGTACTACGATACCAGCCTCATAGTTCTTGAATTGTGGCAGGGAAAGAACATCCTTGAACAGCTTCATGGTCAGGTGGGCATCCTTATACTCCTCCATATCGAGGTTGATGAACTTGGGCTTGGTCACACCGTTCACATCGGTGTAAGGATAGTCGATAGCCGTCTGATAGAGTTCGGACATACGGCGAACCAGCTCAGGGAAGCACTCCTTATAGTTCAAGGCGTGCGTCTGGGCGTAGATACCGGATATCTTAACGGAAATATAGTTGATGTCAGGCTCCTTAAGAGCTTCCAGATAGGAGCGATAGCGCTTGTCGGCCTCGCCGTCGCCAAGCACCACCTCACCCAAGAGGTTCACGTTCTGACCGATATCCTGCTGGAAACGCGTAGCAAGGTGCGTGGTCAGACTGGGGCGTGCAGCATCTATGATAACACGACCGGTATCACGACGCAAGCGCCACTTGATGATGGGCACAGCCACCCAGTTGAAAAGGGGAAGGTAGGCAAACTTCTGGTACATCCAGAAGAGGGCATGATCAGAGGAGTCCAGGAACTTGGGGATTCCGTACTGATCGATAAGCTCCTTCACACGAATAGCTAACTTCTGGCGGTCGCGAATCTGACTGGTTTCATCGAGCATACGCACGATAAACTTCTTGTCGCTGGGTGTGGTCACCATGGTGCCATACATGTGTTGTTCATTCTTTTCCAACTTGGTAAGGCCGGAATAACTCTCGTCGTAGAGTTTACGCATCCAGGAGAAGACCTCCTCAATGGTAGGTAATTGTTGTTCTTTCATAATAATAGTTGTTATTTCAGATTATGATTTTTCACTTGCAAATATATGAAATAAGCCAAAACAACACAAAATATAATACGTTTTCTTTTCATTTTCTGAGATAATGATTAACTTTATCCACGAAATCGTACAAAAAAATGGATATATGCGTCATCCACATACACGATACATTATATATTTTATAGCAGCCTTAGCCCTGATGACTTGTTGCACAGGTAAGGACAAAGTGAACTTCAGCATGACACCCTCTGAGTTCCGCAAGGCCAGACAATAATAACCACGAAACTATTATGAAATCATTCTCGCCAATAATGAGAGTGAATTACCAGCGTTGTTCCTTGCGTTCGTCGCTTGTGCCCATAGTGTTCTTGCCACCTATAATGCTGAAGCGGTAGATGAGGGAGAAGAGACCGTACTGATAGATATCGTTGGTGCGGGTATCGCTACGACTGAACTCTGAAACCCAACGGCTGATGTTGCTCTGCTGGCCTAAGATATCGAAGAACTCGGCCTTTATGGTCAGCGCCTTTCCCTTCAGGAAGGAGTGAGCCAAGGAGGCGTTCCAAATCATCTCGGTGGTATTCATGTCGTCACGGGAATATCCCCTACGGCACTGTACTCCGTAGTCGGTAGAAAGTTTGGTTCCCCATGGCATGGTCCACTCCACACGCGGTCCGTAGGAGAAACGGTAGGTATTGTTGTTTCCGATATCGGTAACATTGTTCTTGGTATACTGATAGTTCAGTGAGCCACGCATACCGGCATCTATCCAGTCGTTACGATAAGAGAACTGCAGGGTCCCGCTGGTACGCAGGTTATGGGTAACCGATTTAATGTCCTGATCATCTGTTTCCTGAGATGTTGCATTATTAAAGAAACCTACATTATGATTGTAATTAATGTGGGCATCAATGCTCAGAAAGAAACGTTTCTTCTTTCCCATAGCGGTATTAAAGCCTGCACCTGTTCCACCGCCCCAGTTTCCGTTAATATTCATGGGCCTGGTAGTGCGAATACCCGTTACAGGATCGTAAGTGGTCTTATTGCTGATACCGTTATGGGTGAAATTGGCATAAAGATAACTCCAAAGACCTTGCTGCTTCTCGGCATTGTAGGTATTGAAGTGTCCGTTCAGATTATGCGTAAAAGAGGGTTTCAACTCTGGATTACCACGCGTAATGTTCAGCGGGTCGGAGTCGTCAGTAATATCCAAGAGGTTGGTCATACTGGGCTGATTGGTTCGTCCGTTATAGCGGAAATCCATGTTGGTCTGCTTAGAGAAGTTATACTTGAAGTACATACGGGGAGCCATATTGAAGACGTTACGGACTACCTCAGGGTACTCGTTACCCATATACTTATAGTTCAGTTTGGTACGCTGGGGCAAGGCATCCACACCGATGTTGAAGTTGTACTTCTCACGGACACGACGGAACTGCAGGCTGATGTTGTGGTTATAGTTACGATACTCCGAGAACTGGCTCAAGGCTACTGTATCACGCAGTTCCCAGCCTTCCTGCTCCATCATCAGGAGGGCATCTTCTATCTCATAGTGATTATCCTCGATGTAACTGGCAAGAGTCTGATAGGCATCTGAGTCATAGACGTAAGCACGGCGGTCGTTACGGTTATAGCCGTAGTTAAATCGATAGTTGATTTGTATGTAGGTGCGGTCGGCTATGGGTTCGCTATAAGTGAACTGACCGCCTATGTTGTAATTCAGCGAGGGTGTGTTGTAGTAACGGTTGTTGCGGTCGTTCTGAATGCTGACGGTGTCCTTACGATAAAAGATGTCGGCAGCAGAGAGCTGCTGGCTACGTCCCTGGGAGAAACCACCGAATGTTCTGAAGGTAATGTTACGTCCCTTATTATTGAGCTTGCGGTTGTACTGCAACCATCCATTAACCCAAGCATTATGGTTGTTGCTGTTGTTATGGCTGTTATTGGTGTTGACCGTATCAACCAGATTCAACTCCTCAAAAACATCATAGTTAATGGACGAATAATGCCCAAAACCATAACCTTTGGTATAGCCGAAGTTGGGGCGGAACATGATATTTGTCATGGTATCAGGTTTCCATTCCAAACGAATATTACCATCAAAATTATGATTGCCATTCAGCGTAGTGCTGACCGAATTAGAGAGTTTTCCGCGTGCAGCCACGAAGTTTTCCGACTCGGAGACATTCTCCACGTCCGACCCGTGATAACGGTAGTTAACGCTTCCACCAACCTCCAGTTTTTCCTTCTTGATGGTGAAGTTAGAACCCACCTCCTTGGTATTATGGAGGCCGCTGTTACCACCCCACCCCCAACGTTCAGGGGTGTTACGGATGCTTCCCAAGAGGGTGAAGTTATTCTCGTCCCAGAAACGGTTGGCCATCACGCGATTGTTGTAACGACCCTCTGTACCGTAACCGGCATTGGCATTTCCGAACCAGCCTCGCTTCATTTCCTTCTTAACAGAGAGGTCCAACACAGTTTCCTCTTCCCCATCATCTATACCGGTGATGCGAGTAAGGTCGCTCTTACGTTCGTACGACTTAATCTTCTCGATCATCTCAACGGGGATGTTCTTCATGGCAATATCCTTGTCGTTCAGAAAGAATTCCTTTCCGTCCACCAATATCTTGGTAACTTCCTTGCCATTGATGGTAATCTTACCGTCATCATCAATCTTGGCTCCAGGAAGGAGTTTTACCAAAGCCTCCAAAGTGGAGCCTTCCTGAACGCGATAGGCAGAAGGGTCGTAGACCAGAGAGTCACCATCCATACGGACTTTAAGAGCAGTACCGGTAATGGTAGTCTCCTGCATAAGCTTATAATCAGGCTGCAAGGTGATGAATCCTAAGTTATTATCTCCCTTATGGAGTTCGGACAAATCCATGAAACGGGTAATGTAGCCGATACAACTAACCTTTAACGACAAGCGTTTTCCGTGCTTGGGTTCCTTTATGTCCACCAAGCGGAAAACGCCTACCGTATCAGTATACATACCATCTACCATTGAGCTGTCTGGCAGCAGCATAACACGTACAGTTGCTGCCATAACAGGCTCGTTGGTATCCTTTTCAATAATAGTTCCAGACAGATTCATCTTGCTCTGGGCAAATGTCTGGGATGTGGAAAAACAAGCAACGAGAGCCACTAAGGTTCTTAATAGTTTCATTAGGTTTTGTTAGGTATATTATGGCTTATTTCTTGATTACTTCTGTGGAGTCTTCATACCAACTACCAGACGGTTGCCGCTCTTGAATATCTTCTGAGCCAGCTCCTTGAGGTCAGCAGTGGTAATGCTCTGAACCACATCGTCATAACCCGTTACATAGTCTATCTTGAATCGGGTGAGATTAACCATCTGGTTCATCCAGTAACCATTCTTCTTCAGGTTCTCTGCATGAGAGCGTATCATGTATTCCTTAATCTTCTGCAGATAATCCTCGGAAGGACCTTCAGCACAAACCTTTTCTATACCGTTATAAACCACCTGCATCATACGGTCCATCTTGTCAGGTGCTGTGGGCAACTGAATCTGAACGGTGGCAATCTCCTCGGGATAGTCAGTAAGAGAAGCACTGACGGGAACGCCATAGGCTCCACCCTCATCCTCACGAACAGTCTCGGTGTACAGCATAGACATAGCCTGCTCTAACATATCAACCAAGATATCGTTACGCAGGTTCTCCTTAAGAGGAGCGTGATAAACAAAGTTAACGGTGGCACTGGGTGTATCCTGCTCCTTCTCGAAGATGCAAGTACGCTCGCCCTTGGTAAGACGACGGTCAATAACCTGATACTTCTCGGTCTTCTTACTTACAGGCAGTGCACCTAAGTACTTGGCCAAGAGAGGAGCCACAGAATCAGCATTCAGGTCGCCTACGAAGTAGAAGTCGAAATCGGCAGCATTAGCATAACGCTCTTTGTAGATTTCCAGAATGCGGTCGTAAGAAATCTTGCTGAGGTCCTCAACACGCATACGCTTAGCACGGACATTATTGTTATACAGAACACTTGCTACGCTGTCGCGGAGGGTTGTCTGAGGATTCAGATCTTGATTCTTAAGTGCATCCTGCAAACGGGCCATGGTGCTCTGGAAGGCCTCATCATCGCGGTGAGGAGCGGTGAAGCAGAGATAGGTGAGCTGTAGAAGGGTCTCGAAGTCCTTCTTGACACAGCTACCGCCCAATCTTTCCACACGGTCGCCTACAGAGGGATTAACAGATGCCTGGATACCAGAGAGCTTCTTGTTCAACTGAGTAGCAGTAAAGGTTCCCCAACCGCCCAAGCTTACCATATCGACATTGCCAGCACAGAAGTACTCATCGTTAGGATAAAGGCTACTTCCACCCCAGCTGACAGCAGTCATAGAAATCTGGTTGGGTGCATAATCGGTCTGCTTTACGCGAACCTTGATGCCATTGCTCAGTGTTATCAGCTTAGAACCGAACACATCGTCCTTAATGCTCTTAACCTTGGTCTTGGAAGAGAGTTCAGGAACCAATGGATCTGTATTCACTTCTTCCTTGAAGACCTCGATATCCTCAGCATCTACATCGGCAAGAGTCTTCAGGATTTCTTCCTTGGTAGGATACTGGAGTCCTTCCTTCTCAGGCATAAAGAGGACAATAGCACGATTCTTATCGGTAATCAGCTGGGGGAAAGCCTGATTGATAGCATCCAGGGGCAGCATAGGTACGATGGACTTCATGTTCTGATGTTCCCATTCAATGCCGGGTGCAGGTTCGTTATCCAGGAAGTAACGTACATACTCGTTTACATAACGGGTATTCTGCACCTTGTCACGAGCCTCGTACTGAGCATCCAGACGTGAAAGGAATTCCTGCTTGTAACGCTCGTACTCAGCCTCGGTGAAGCCACCACGCTTAGCACGCAGCAACTCACGATATACAGCAGCAATACCCTCAAGATACTTGCCTTCCTTCATGATAATCTGGGCATCCACACTTTCCTTTGACTTGGCTACCAGATACTCTCCGAAGCCTACGCCAGCCTGCATGAAGGGACAATCGGGCTTCTGTGCCAACTCTTGCAGACGCTCTGCAAACATACCAGAAATAGCACCCTTAACATAATCCAGGAAAAGATAAGGCATTGTGCTCTTGAACTCGCGAGGAGTAGCATCGTGCTTGAACATAAGCAATGCATAGGCAGCAGTCTGCTCCTTATCTTTCTGGATGGAAACCAGAGGCTCGTCATTATCAGGCACAGGGATTACCTCACGCTTGGCAGCATCGGCTGGAGCAGGAGCAATATCAGCAAACATATCCTTTATCTTCTGCTCTATCTCGTCGGGGTTCACATCACCCACGATTACAAGGCCCTGCAAATCAGGACGATACCAACGACGGTAGTAAGAACGCAAATCGTCGTATGGGAAGTTCATGACAATGTCCATAGTACCAATGGGCATGCGGTCGGCATAACGACTGCCTACGAACAAATCCTTGAAGGCTGCCTCCTGCATACGCATCATGGCAGAACGGCGCACGCGCCACTCTTCGTTGATTACACCACGTTCCTTGTCAATCTCCTTATCCTCGAGCAGGAGGTCGTGGCTCCAATCGTGCAGAATAAGCAAGCAAGAATCAATAGCGCCTGCTGTTTCAACGTTCACATTATTAATATTGTAAACAGTCTCATCGAAAGAGGTATAAGCATTCAGGTTCTCGCCAAACTTAACACCAATGCGCTCCAAGTACTGCTTCAGGGCATCACCAGGGAAGTGGGTGGTACCATTGAAACACATGTGCTCCAAGAAGTGAGCCAAACCGCGCTGGTTCTCTTCCTCCTGGATAGAACCTACTTTCTGAGCGATATAGAAGTCGCAACGTTTCTCAGGCCATTCATTATGGCGGATGTAATACGTAAGGCCATTAGGCAAAACACCAACCTTGACAGCGGGGTCAAGTGGAACGTTAGGCATCTGCTGCTGAGCAGAAACTCCCATTACTGTTGCAAGCAAAGCAACGATGACAACAAAGATTCTTTTTTTCATAATATTTATGTTAAATGATTAATCTATTCTCTAATCCCTATTCCCTAATCATTTTACGCGCCAGTGGCCGCGCTCAAATACCATAGGCACTCCCACCTGTTCATGAACGCTGTCAGCAAAGACTAAATCCAAGAAGACGTAAGCCGTAGAGTCTGCGGCATAAAGGCTGTCGGAAAGTGCCTCCACACGTACTACCTCACCCTTACGGTCAAGTTCTTTTGCAGCCTGTGCAATGACATCCTGCATCTGCCGAGTGTAATCTTCAGGGAAAGTTTGGGAATCTGCCATTCCTTCAACAAACTGCTTGGCGTCGCCGTTGACAAAATACGTATAGTAACGCTGAGCAGCCTGCTGTACCGACTCGTGCGAGAAGGTATCTGGGGCAGTCTTTGTGCAACTTGCTAGAAATGCCACAAGCAAAAGATAAAGCCCCCTCCACGCTCCCCCTTTGGGGGAGTGATTTTTATTATTATAGACGAAATCAAACCGCATATTTACTATTTATAGCACTCCCCCAAAGGGGGAGCAGGGAAGGGGCTTCTTATTTACTTTTGACGGATAAACACATTAATGGGAGTTCCGTTGAAGTTCCAACGCTCACGAATCTTATTCTCCAAGAAACGGCGATAAGGTTCCTTTACGTACTGGGGCAGGTTGGCATAGAACACAAAAGTAGGTACATGCGTTTCAGGCACCTGCATACAGTATTTTATCTTGATGTACTTACCCTTCATGGATGGTGGCGGATAAGCCTCAATCAGGGGTAGCATCTCCTCGTTTAGTTTGGCTGTGGAAACACGTCGACAACGGTTCTGATAGACATCCTTTGCAGTTTCCAACACCTTAAAGATACGCTGCTTGGTAAGTGCCGAAGCAAAGATAATGGGGAAATCAACGAAGGGAGCCATGCGGTCACGAATAGCATCCTCCATAGTCTTCATCACCTTAGTATCCTTATCCGGTACCAAGTCCCACTTATTCACCACAACCACCAGATTCTTCTGGTTCTTCTGTATTATCTGGAAGATATTCAGGTCCTGGCTCTCGATGCCTCTTGTGGCATCAATCATCAGAATGCAAACATCGCTATTCTCTATGGCACGGATGGAGCGCATAACGCTATAGAACTCCAAATCCTCGGTTACCTTATTCTTTCTTCGGATTCCAGCTGTATCAACCAAGTAGAAATCGAATCCGAACTTATCATAGCGGGTATAAATGCTGTCGCGAGTAGTTCCTGCAATATCAGTTACGATATTACGGTCCTCACCGATAAAGGCATTTATGAGTGAACTTTTGCCCGCATTGGGACGTCCCACCACAGCAAAGCGGGGAATATTCTCATCGGGCAGTTCGTTACTTTCCTTGGGGAAAAGGCTGACAACAAGGTCGAGCAAATCGCCTGTGCCACTACCCGTAGCAGCAGAGATACACTGAGGGTCGCCTAAGCCCAACGAATAGAATTCGGCAGAAAGGTAAGTCTCGTTATTATCGGTCTTGTTACAAACCAGCACGACGGGTTTCTTGGTACGACGAAGAATGCCGGCAACAGCCTCATCCAAGTCGGTCACTCCATTATGTATATCTACCAAAAACAAGATAACATCGGCCTCATCAGTGGCCAGCGTTACCTGCTTACGGATTTCCTCCTCAAAGATATCGTCGCTGTTTACTACCCATCCACCTGTGTCGATAACAGAGAACTCTCTTTGCCCCCATTCGCACTTGCCGTACTGACGGTCGCGTGTGGTACCAGCCTCATCACTCACAATGGCGTGACGGGTTTGTGTAAGACGGTTAAAAAGGGTGCTCTTTCCCACATTGGGGCGACCCACAATAGCTACAATGTTACTCATGTTTATTATTCTAACTGATAGCCGTACGACTTCATGGCGCGTTCGCTCTGACGCCAATCCTTATCAACCTTGACGAAGACCTCCAGATAGATGCTCTTGCCAAAGAACTTCTCCAGACTCTTACGTGCCTCAGAGCTAACACGTTTCAGAGCTACACCCTGATGGCCAATGATAATACCCTTCTGGCTGTCGCGTTCTACGTAAATAACGGCATTGATATGAATGTTCTTTTCTGTTTCCTTAAACTGCTCAACCACCACCTCTACACTGTAGGGAATCTCCTTATCGTAATAGAGCAGTATCTTCTCGCGGATAATCTCTGTTACGAAGAAGCGGGCAGGCTTATCGGTCCACTGGTCCTTGTCGAAATAAGCAGGACTCTCTGGCAGCAGTTCCTGTATGCGCTTCAGCACAACGTCGACATTGAACTTATGCAGAGCGCTGATAGGAATGATTTCAGCCTGAGGCAAAACAGCATGCCACTCTTCCACCTTTTGGGTAAGAATCTTCTGGTCTGAAAGATCTATCTTATTGATGAGCACCAGCACAGGAACGGTCATACGCTGCACCTTCTCCAAGAACTCAGCATTCTTGTCGGGTGTCTCCACCATATCTGTAACATACAGCAAGACATCAGCATCTTGCAGGGCACTCTCGCTGAACTGCAGCATCTGCTCCTGCAACTTGTAGTTGGGTTTCAACACGCCAGGAGTATCAGAGAAACAAATCTGCATCTCCGGAGTATTCAGAATACCCATGATACGGTGACGCGTGGTCTGAGCCTTGAAGGTAGCAATACTGATGCGCTCGCCCACCAAAAGATTCATGAGCGTGCTCTTTCCCACATTGGGATTACCTACTATGTTTACAAATCCTGCTTTATGCATATTAGCGGTTTTCGTTATCGTTAACGTTAACGTTGACGTTTAGCGTACCACTCCTCGCGGGTAATTTCTCCTTCTTTATAGAACTCGGCAGGCTCTTTAGCAGCCTCATCAGCACCATCGTAGCCCCAAATCATATAACTGGCACCCCAAGTGAAGCCGGCGCCAAAGGCCGTGAACACCAATTTGTCACCTTTCTTCAAGCGAGGTTCATACTCCCAAAGGCAAAGGGGAAGGGTTCCGCCAGAAGTGTTGGCCATGTGATCGATATTCACCATTACGTGGTCAGCTTCTACCCCGATACGCTTAGCTACAGAAACTTCTATATTAATATTTGCCTGATGAGGAATCACCCAGGCGATATTATCTTTATTGAGTCCGTTTCGTTCCGTAAGTGTCTTAACGGCACTACTCATATCCAATACGGCGTGCTTGTAAACAGCTCGGCCCTCCTGATAAACAAAATGCTCACGGGCATCAACCGACTCGTGGCTTGGCATCTTGGCAGAACCACCAGCTGCCATGTGAAGGTTTTGGAAACCCTGGCCATCCACACGATAGTATCCGTCCATCAAGCCTACCTTCTCTGCTGTTGCTTCCATCATTACACAAGCAGCTCCGTCGCCAAAGATAGGACAAGTGTTACGGTCCTCATAGTTAGTCATACTACTCATGTGGTCGCCACCACAGATTATAATACGTTTGTAACGTCCGCTACGAATATAAGAGGCTCCGGCCTCCATAGCATAAAGGAATCCTGCACAGGCAGCTTCCATATCGAATCCAAAGGCGTTCTTCAGTCCGCAATTGCCAATAACCAATGAGGCGGTAGAAGGAAAATGATAGTCGGGAGTGGTAGTAGCACAAATCACTAACTCTATGGTATCAGGATTAGCACCGGTCTTACGCAGAAGTTGCTGTACGGCACGGGTCATCATATAAGAGGTACCACTACCCTGTTCCGGTTTAAGAATATGACGCGTCTTCACTCCGATGCGTTCCATAATCCACTCATCAGAAGTATCTACGATAGTAGACATCTCCTCGTTATCCAGAATATAGTCTGGAACATATCCTCCAACGCCGGTTATAACGGCATTTATTTCTTCCATTATCTTTTTACGTATTTACAATAAAAAATAAAGCCGCATGAGCCCAAATGGTTAGGGCCTTAGCGGCTTATTTCTTTACCTCAGAAGATTAAGCTTCCTTCTCGATAGCAACCTTGCCGCGATAGTATCCACAAGCAGGGCATACAGTGTGATAAATGTGGAACTCGCCGCAGTTAGGGCATACTGCCAATGCAGGAGCTACAGCCTTATCATGAGTTCTTCTTTTGAGGGTTCTAGTCTTGGACTGTCTTCTTTTAGGATGTGCCATTTTCTTTTATTTTTTATTGTTATCTAATATTTTCTTTAATTCGTTCCAACGCGGGTCGATAGGTTTTTCTTCTTCCTTTATCGAAATGAGAGAATCTAACGCTGCCGTCATCTGCTGGCTACATGCGCCATCCGTATGAACGTGGCGTAGGGGAATCTCAAGAGCTGCAAACTCATATATATTCCATGCTACATTCAGCACGCCTTCCTCTTCAGGAACAATAACCAAATCGCCATCATCGGCAAACTCATCTCCCAGCTTTGCACGCAATTCGTGCTCAGCACTGATGGGACAATCCATCCAATCCAAACAACGGTCGCACAAGACTTTTACCGTGCCATCCAAATGAAATTTCAGTTCATAGGCACCAGCCGTCCGCTTCACCCGTAATGCGACATCCAGCTGACCTTGCTGAATTTCAGGACCCTGAACAGCGGAGAAGAAGTCGTCGTCTACATGCCAGTTGTACGACACAGTACCTTCCGACATGCCTTTCAGATCCACTTTATAGCTATCCAGTTTCTCCATCGGGCTGCAAAATTACAAAAAAAACAAATAACGACGCAAGAATTTGCACTAAAAATTGGTCAATTAGCGTTTTTTGAGCTCAATACGGAACGTTGTACCTTTCCCAAGCTCGGAATTTTTCACAAAAATGCGTCCATTATGATATTCTTCCACAATTCTCTTGGCTAATGAAAGACCTAGGCCCCAACCACGCTTTTTGGTAGTAAAGCCTGGTGTAAAAACAGTCTTAAAATGATTCTTGGGAATACCCTTACCTGTATCTGTTACTTCAACGGAGAAACAGTTGACTTCTTCACGAGCCACCAAGGTAATACTTCCACTACCGTCCATTGCATCAATAGCATTTTTACATAGGTTCTCAATTACCCACTCAAAAAGCGGGGCACAGATATTTACCACAAGAGGCACCTGAGGCAATTGACAAGACATACTTACGCGATTGCTGGTACGACGATTAATATACTGAACCACCTGCTCTACCACATCGTTCAAGCTCTCTGGCTTGGGCTCCGGCTGTGAACCTATCTTGCTGAAACGTTCTGCTATACGTTGCAGACGCTGCACATCCTTTCCCATTTCCGGAAGTAGTTCATCATCGGGATAAGTTTCACGCAGCACTTCGTGCCAAGCCATCAGACTGCTGATGGGTGTTCCCAACTGATGAGCCGTTTCCTTGCTAAGACCTACCCACACCTTGTTCTGCTCAGCCTTCTTGCTGCTCAAGAGAGCAAAAATAGCTACCACCACAAATATCAGCACAATACCCAACTGAACATAGGGCCACCACGCCAGACGCCAAAGAATCAGGCTATCATCGTAGCAGATTTCCATATAATCAGAAGGAGAAAGGTTGATGCGTATCACCTTACCAGACTGACGCATTCGGGTAGATTTCATCTTCACCACTTCTGTCTCGTTTTGCCGTTCACGGTCAGAAATGGGTATATTACGATAGTCTTGAACATTTCCCTCGCGGTCAAGAACCACCACAGGAATAGTGTTGTTACTGTTCAGGACTGTCCACACAAGGGTCAGGTCGGTATTCTCGTCAGCATTATTCAGGCTGCGCATAGCTTCAGCCCAAATTTCCATCTTGCGCTGTTCCTCTTTTTTGAGGTCACGCACAAGAAAATTTGACACCACCAGCGAGGCCACACTCAATACAATTGCAGCCACAACCAGCAGAATCTTCACCTGACGAATTCTATTTATCCACTGCATACGCTATAATAACGGATAGAAATGCCAACTTATTGTATAATTATGAGTTATGAATTATGAATTATGAATTAAATTTCATATATTTGAGACTCTGTCTCGAAAATACGTTCGCTCGGGAATAAAAATAAACAATTTTATTTTGTATTCCGCTCGCTTAATTGTATCTTTGTGCCCATGAAATCGAAATTACTATACCTATTTATATATATAGGGACGGTTCTTGGCTTCTCTGCATGCAGCGATGACGGACCTCTTGGCCCAGATGGAGGAACATACGAGAGTGTTGCCATCATGTACTGGATGGGCGACAACAGTTTAAGCGCATGGGCAGAAGATGATATCAATGAACTTGTTCAAGGCAAGGATAACATACCAGCTAACAGCAAGATTATTATCTATGCCGACGAAGCAAATGCTTTCCCCGTAATCTACCAACTGGACGCAGAAAATGGGTTGCAAGTTTGGAAGCAATACACCCAGGAGGAAGACTGCACAGACTCGTTGACTCTCCTGAACAACCTCAAGACCATTGTCAAGAATTTCCCTGCCAAAAGCTACGGGCTCACCTTCGGAGCACATGGTTCCGGATGGGTGTGGCGACAGCGCAGAGCCTTGGGACCTGACAACAGCCATTCTGGCAATTACCTAAACGTTCCTACCTTACGTGGCGTATTGGAGCATTTGCCTCACTTCAGTTATGTATTCTTTGATGTCTGTTTTATGCAATGCATAGAAGTGGCATACGAACTGCGTGATGTTACCGATTGGGTGATTGGCTCTCCTGCAGAGATTCCCAACCCAGGCGCTCCCTACCATATTATTGAAGAAGCCATGTGTAAGGGGGACGCACTAGGTATTGTGGAAGGATACGGCAACTATTATCCTGTCACATACAAAGGAGTATATTACAATGGGGCGCTTATCTCTGCTGCGAAATGCAGCGAGTTGGATAACCTTGCAACCACAACTGCCAACTATATAAAAAATGTATTTGACAACCGTCAGACTATCTCCTATAACGAGACATGGAGTATTCAGAAGTATTCATCAGAATTCAGTTCTTACACCTTTTGTTACGACATGAACTCTGCCATGTATAACATTCTTTCTACAGAGGAATACAATCTATGGGTAGAGGGTTTCAACATAGCTGTCCCAATGCGTAAAGCAAATAGTGGAGAGTGGAAAGCCAACCATTGCAACAATCCCACCATATATGACCCTGACCATTTTGGTGGCATCTCCATGTACATTCCCCAAGATGGCTCTAATGGCAACATAAAGAATGCAGAACTTCAACATTACCAATGGTACAAAGATGCCGGATGGGATCAAACTGGATGGTAAACCTTTATAATTCATAATTCACAATTCATAATTCATAATTTATAATTTATCTATGCTATTTGATAAACAAACATACGTACAACGCCGTTCCATACTGAAAGAACAGGTAGGTTCCGGCATCATTCTGTTGATGGGCAACAATGATTCGCCTTCCAACTATCCTGCTAACGCCTATCGCTTCCGTCAAGATAGTTCATTCCTGTACTACTTTGGGCAGCACAGAGAAGGTCTGGCTGGTATTATAGACATTGACAACAATCGTGAGTATCTGGTTGGAAATGATATCGACATTGAAGACATTGTATGGTTTGGAAGCGTTGACAGCGTAGCCGATATGGCTGCACAGAGCGGCGTAGCCAACACACTTACAATGGCTCAGATGGCAGACTTCCTGTCTCTGGCAAAAAAAGAAGGACGAACCATTCACTTCCTGCCACCTTATCGTCATGATTTGATGATTCAACTCATGGACATGCTGGGTATACATCCCAGTCAGCAGCGCTCACAAGCTTCCGTTGCACTCATCAAGGCTATTGTAAACCAGCGTGCCGTTAAGACTCCTGAAGAGATTGCCGAGATTGAACGTGCCTGTGCCATTGGCTACGAGATGCACACCACAGCCATGAAGATGTGCCGACCTGGTGTTACCGAACAGGAGATAAGCGGTCGAATCAGCGGTATTGCCAGCAGCAAAGGGTGTATGGTTTCATTCCAAAGCATTGTTAGCATGCATGGCGAAATTATGCACGGATACCCAAGTCCTCGCCCTTTGGAGGCTGGCCGTTTGTTACTGTGCGATGCAGGAGCCGAAACCAACGAGAACTACTGTAGCGACAACACGCGTACCACTCCCATCAGCGGCAGATTTACACAACGCCAGAAAGAGATATACAGTATCGTAGAACAATGTCATGACTATGCGCTCTCCCTTGCTGCACCTGGTGTTAAATGGTGGGATGTTCACTTTGGGGTTTGTCGTCTGATGACAGATAAGCTAAAGGAGTTGGGTCTTATGAAGGGCGATACAGAAGAAGCTGTCCAGGCTGGTGCGCATGCTATGTTTATGCCACACGGCTTAGGACACATGATGGGTATGGATGTGCATGATATGGAAGGTTTGGGACAGACTTACGTTGGTTTTGACGATGAAGTCAAGCCCAATCTGGAGCAGTTCGGAACTAATTGCCTGCGCTGTGGACGTCGTTTGCAGGAAGGTTTTGTAATGACCGACGAACCGGGTATCTATTTCATCCCTGCCCTTATTGACGACTGGAAGGCCAGCGGACATTGTGCCGAGTTCCTTAACTTCGACCTTCTGGAAACTTACAAGGACTTTGGTGGTATTCGCATCGAGGATGACATCCTTATCACTTCCGACGGATGCCGCTATCTGGGTAAGGACAGAATCCCATATCATATAAATGAGGTAGAAGAATTTATCAACAAATAAAAACATTAATTCTAGTATGAAAAAAATTTTCCTTATTGCTTTGGCAGCTTTCACGGTTATGCCTGCTGGAGCTAAAGACAAAGACAAGAAGAAAGAGGCAGACAAGGACAGCCTTATCTTCACCACAATTATTGCACATCCTGTAACAAGCATCAAGAACCAGAACAGCAGTGGTACTTGCTGGGCATATTCCTCTCTGGCATTCCTGGAGAGTGAAGCCATCAAGAAACATCCTGAAATGAAGGACGACATAGACCTTTGTGAGTCTTTCCTCATTAGCAAGACTTACGTTGACCGTGCTGACAAGCATATCCGCACACATGGTGATGCCAGCTTCAGCCAAGGCGGTGCCTTTGAGGATGCCCTCTACTGCATGGAACACTATGGACTTATCCCTGAGGGTATTATGCCCTACCCCATTACCAACTATGGTGATTCACTCTTTAATTTCGGTTCACTCTTTCCACCAATGGAGGCATACCTGAAGAGTATCGCTCCAAAAGGCGCAAAGAAAATTCTGCATAAGGGTTGGAAGCAAGCTTTGCAGGGCATGCTTGATGGTTACTTTGGCACTTGTCCCACAGAATTTGAGTACAAGGGCAAGCGTTACACTCCCCAGTCCTTCGTTAAGGAATATCTTACCCTTGATCCTAACGACTATGTCAGCCTGACCAGCTATACACATCATCCTTATTATAGCACCTTCGCCCTCGAGATTGAGGACAACTGGCGTTGGGCAAGCAGCTACAACCTGCCTTTGGACGAGTTTATGCGTGTGATGTACGAAGCTGTAAAGAACGGTTGGACTTTTGCTTGGGGCGCTGATGTCAGCGAGGAAGGCTTCAGCCGTCGCAGCGGCAAAAACAAGAGCGTAGCTATGGTACCCGACACTAAGTTCAAAGCCGGAGTTGGTAGCGACCAGGCTCGCTGGACTGGCGAGCAGGGCTCTGATAAGGTTGAGATAGTAAGCGCCAACGCAGAGAAGACTATTACTCCTGAAATGCGCCAAGAGGCTTACGACAACTGGGAAACAACTGATGACCACGGCATGCTAATCTATGGTTTGGCCAAGGATCAGTACGGCAAGGAGTACTTTATGATGAAGAACTCTTGGGGTGAAAGTGGTCCCTTCAAGGGTTTCTGGTACGTTAGCCAGCCATATGTTGCATACAAGACCATGAACATAGTCATCAACAAGAACGCAGTTCCTGCCGACATTCGCAAAAAACTCGGTTTCTAATTACCAGAAGCCAATCTGATAAAAGGTCCGTCCGCCACCAGTTCTTCCTTGGCACGCATGTAATCCAATGCCCAAGCAAGACTGTGCGGGCGGATTCCTTTTATGTCCAATTCTGAGATTTTGATGGGGCCATTCTTTAACTGGCTGACAATTTTTTCCCTTATCTGCATATACTCCTGTTCTGTAATACCTGCTATATCTTCTTGTTCACAGACATCACAAATGCCGCAGCGATGCGTATTTTTTTCGCCAAAATAGCTAAGCAGCATACAACTCCTGCACTCCTCTGTATTGACACAATATGCCAGCAAAGCCTTCAAGCGGAATTCATAAGCCTCCTTGCGCATCGTATAGATTTGATAAGGGAATCCTAACTCTTCCTTCATTACTCTGCGTTGCAAGAAAGTTATCAGAGGAACATGCTTACGTGGTATATAATTCACCAACCCTCTGCGCGAAAGTTCTTTTAAATCCTGATAAATAATGTCCAAGCTCAAGCCAGTATCCCTACTTATCATATCCTCATCTATAAACACCATGTCTATGAAGATGCCTCCATAACGGCGCAGCATAGCAAGGATTATTTGTTCTCCCTGACTGTCAAGCACACTAAACAACTGATTCCTTGTTGCATCAATACGCAACCTACTGGTACCCTCTTCGGCATCACGGTAGGCTATATAACCTGCTTTATCAAGGATATCAAGGGCGCTTGCCAACATCAGCGGATGATAATGAAAAGTAACACAGAAACGTTCCATATTAAACTCACGTGTTACATTCAGACCGTCACCAACGGCTAACTGCAGGAAACAGCACACATCTTCATATACTTTTCTCACAAAGTCCAAATCCGGAAAATGCTGCTTAATCCTACGTTTTGAGAGTTCCAACTCTTTACCGTCCATCACAATCACAGAAATAGCTGGCTTGCCGTCTCTTCCTGCACGACCTGCTTCCTGAAAATACTCTTCAATAGAGTCGGGCAAATCAACATGCACCACCAGTCTAACATCCGGCTTGTCTATTCCCATGCCAAAGGCATTTGTAGCAACCATTATACGATAGTCACCTCTCAACCAAGCTTCCTGTCGGGAGTCTTTCTCGCCAGGCTTTAACCCCGCATGATAAAAAGTTGCCGAAAAACCATATTCCACCAATGTCTTAGACAAATCGTCACACTTCTGTCTGTTCCGAGTATATACAATACACGAGCCGTCGTATGTGTTCAGCAATTGGAGCAATCCCAAAATGGCAGCATCCGCATGAAGGACTTTATAGGCCAGATTGGGACGGAAGAAACTCATACGGAACACTTTTTCCTCTTTGAAGCCCAGATTCTTCTGTATATCCTTTGCTACCTCTGGAGTAGCCGTAGCAGTAAGAGCCAACATGGGGCAATCTGGCTTTACCTTTCGTACTTGAGCAATCTGCAAGTATGAAGGACGGAAATCATATCCCCACTGACAGATGCAATGCGCCTCGTCGACCGTTATGAAACTGATGTTCATGTGCCCCAGCTTCCTCAGAAAGAGCTCCGAGGAAAGCCGTTCTGGCGATATGTACAGAAACTTATATGCTCCGAAAACACTGTTCTCCAATACGACCAATGTTTGTTCGTGCGACAGGCCCGAGTGCACACAAGCAGCTTTAATACCACGACTATTCAATGCCTCAACCTGATCCTTCATCAAGGCTATAAGAGGTGTGATTACCAGGCACATTCCAGGATTGGCAAGAGCAGGCACCTGAAAGGTAATACTCTTACCGCCACCAGTAGGCATAAGGCCAAGGGTGTCACGCCCGCTGCCAATACTCTCAATAATATCACGCTGAATACTGCGGAAGTCGTCATACCCCCAGTATCTTTTTAGAATGGAGAGATAGGTGTCCATCTTGTTCTCTCTTACAAGGCTGGCTTAATGTCCTCTATCTGTAGCTGAACCTCGCCATGCTTGTGGCTGTTTTCCTCAAGTGTGTAAACTATATCAAAGGCCTGCTTGGTCTTAATATAACGTGCCTGAGAACTCTGACCAAAAGCAATACCATTCATAACCCTACTGCTCTTGCTGTCAACCAGTTCCAACTTAATATGCTCCTGCTCACGTCCCACAACTCTGCTGGTTCCATAATCATAAACCTGTTCTGTACAGAACATAGGCTTGGGATTCTCCGGACCATAAGGACTGAATCGCTTAAGATCAGAGAAGAAACGGTAATTCACATCCTTAAAGTCGATTTTTGCCTCATACGTCAACACGGCATTTGTCTGCTCAGGCAAAATGTATTTGTCCACATACTCCTCGAACCTGCGCTTGAACTCCGGAACATTCTCCACCTTCATGCTCAGGCCGGCAGCATAGGTATGCCCGCCAAAGTTCTCCAGTAAATCCCTGCAACTGTCTATAGCACTGTACACATCAAATCCTGCAACAGAACGAGCAGAACCTGTGACAATATCATCTGTACGAGTCAATACCACAGCGGGACGGAAATAGATTTCTGTAAGACGTGATGCCACTATACCTATCACTCCCCTGTGCCATTCCTCATTATAAAGAACAATCGCCTTATGCTCATGCTGATGATCCAAGGAAGCTACAATATGATTGGCCTCCTCCGTCATAGATTTATCCAAATCCTTGCGCAGCTCATTGTAATGATTGATAGTCTCAGCCTTCTCTTTTGCAGCCTTCGGATTTTTCTCTATCAGCAACGATACAGCTTCTTTTCCGTTCTGCATACGACCCGACGCGTTTATTCGCGGACCTATCTTAAAGATAATGTCGTTCAATGAAAGGTCTTTGCCGGTCAGACCACAGATATCTATCAAGGCCTTTACACCCATGCTGGGACTCTGGTTTAACTGACGCAAGCCATGATAGGCAAGAATCCTATTCTCACCCATAATGGGAACAATGTCTGAAGCAATACTTATGGCACAGAGGTCAAGTAGCGGAATCAGATGACAAAATTCTATCCCGTTGTTAATGGCAAAACCCTGCATCAGCTTGAAACCTACACCACAACCACACAAATCCTTGTATGGATAAGTACTGTCTTCTTTCTTGGCATTCAGAATAGCCACTGCAGGAGGAAGAACTGGGTCAGGAACATGATGATCGCATATAATAAAGTCAATGCCCAATTCCTTGGCATAAGTAATCTCATCTACAGCCTTAATACCGCAGTCAAGAACGATTACCAAACTGACACCTGTCTCATGCGCATAGTCCACACCCTGACGAGAAACGCCATAACCTTCTTCGTTCCTGCTCGGAATATAATAGTCGAGATTTGAGTAATACTGCTGAAGGAATCTGTAAACCAAAGCAACTGCCGTGCAGCCATCCACATCATAATCGCCATATACAAGGATACGTTCTTTCTTTCCCAAAGCCTCGTTTAAGCGGTCTACAGCCTTCTGCATATCTTCAAACAGAAAGGGGTCCAGAAGATTGGTTAATTGGGGACGAAAGAACTTGCGAGCCTCATCCACCGTACGAATTCCTCTGTTCACAAGCAGAGTACCCATTACGGGGTTGATTCCTAAGCTTTCAGCAAGGTCTACAGCCGTACTCTTATCAGCTTCAGATGGCGCTTTATAATCCCAAATATAGCTCATAGGGTGTAAAGTTACAACAAAAAACACACTTATCAGCTAAAACCAGGTATTTATTGCATTTTTTTAACAATAGAACCATCTAAAAAGGATGGGTCGGCTCCCAAACGAAGCGCCTTTTGTGCATCAGCCTGTGCCAGTTTCTTCTTTTTCATGGCTTTGTAAAGTTGCGAACGCGAAACGTAGCAATCAGGATTCTCTGGTTCCAACTCAACGGCATGTTCTATATCAACCAGTGCCAACTCATACTGTTTGCGTTTGAGTAACATGCCGCCGCGCACCAAGTAAAATTCAGCATGTGAGGGAAAAAGTTGAACCAAGGCATCCAGTTGTTCCATTGCTTCACGAGGACGACGGTCCTTTTCATTCAATATAGCCAGCCCCAAACGAGCTTTCTCATTCATCGGCTCAAGTTTGAGAAGACGGTCATAATCGGCACGTGAACGCTTGTAGTCACGACGCTGACTATACAGGAAAGCCCGGTAGAAGAGCGCCTCAGTCTGGTCGGGTTCCAAATTCAGCACCTCGGTATAATCAGCCATAGCACGATCCTGATTCTCCATGCGCATATAAAGTGCCGCCCGGCAGAGCAGTAGGCTGGTAGTTGTAGCAGAGATGGTAAGCCCCGACTTATACGAATCAAGCGCCTTCTGAAACTCTCCCCTACGCTCCTGAATGTTGCCTATATACTGATAAAGCAGAGCATTCGATTTTATCAACGGATCCACATCCATAGCCTCGCGGAAAGTAGCCTCTGCCTGCAGCAGGCTATCCTTCTGCAACTGCTCCAGTCCACGCTTCACCAACTGCTGATAGCGTTGTGCATGGGCGGTAACGGGAACGATAACGTTAACGATAACGATAACGGCAAGGAAAAAATTTTTCATATCAATAACAGAAAGCCCCTCCCCGTAATGGGGAGGGGTTAGGGGAGAGGGTCTTTGTTTTACTTATTCTTAATATAGTCTACAATCCACTTACCAACTTCCTTAGTGCCATACTTAGCGCCACCCTCTACCTGAATCTCAGGCGTACGAACATTCTGGTTGAGAGAAGCATTAACAGCCTCACGGATAAGAGCACCTTCAGCCTTCAAACCGAAATACTCATACAGCATAGCCACACTCAGAATCTGAGCAAGGGGGTTGGCAATATTCAAGCCCTTTCCCTGAGGCCATGAGCCGTGAATGGGTTCAAATACGGGCGTGTGCTCACCTGTTGAAGCGCTGGGAAGCAAACCCATAGAGCCGGTGATACAAGAGCCCTCGTCGGTAAGGATATCACCAAAGGTGTTCTCTGTTACCATAACATCAAAGAACTTGGGATCCTGAATCATACGCATGGCAGCATTATCCACGTACATGAAGTCGGTCTCCACATCGGGATACTCTAACATCACCTCCTGTGCTACCTTACGCCACAGACGACTGCTGGCCAAGACATTTGCCTTGTCCACCACAGTCAGGTGCTTACGACGCTGACGTGCATACTGATAAGCTACGCGCAGGATGCGCTCTACCTCGGGACGACTGTAGAAGTTGGTATCGTATGCCTCTTCGGTACCCTCTTTCTTCTCACCGAAATACATTCCACCGGTAAGTTCACGGATGCAGATAAAGTCAGCACCACGTACCAACTCATCCTTCAAGGGAGACTTGTGTACGAGGCAGTCGAAAGTTTCTACAGGACGGATATTGGCAAAAAGGCCTAACTTCTTACGCATAGCAAGGAGACCCTGCTCAGGGCGCACCTTGGCAGTTGGGTTATTATCGAACTTCGGGTCACCAACGCTGGCAAAAAGCACAGCATCAGCTTCCATACAAGTCTGAAAAGTTTCCTCGGGAAAAGGATCACCAACCTCATCAATAGCATGGGCACCGCAAAGAGCTTCCTTGTAAGATACCTCGTGTCCAAACTTCTCGGCTATGGCACTGGTTACAGCCACGCCCTGCTCCATAATCTCTGGTCCGATGCCGTCACCGGCCAGAACTGCAATCTTAAGCTTCATATTCTTGTTCTATTATATTTAACATCTTTATGGTTGCCTTGATAGCCGCCTCTGTCTGGTCGGGATCAAGGGCACGGGTACGGAAAGTCTTATCGTTCCATACCCAAGAAATAGTGGTCTGCACCAAGGCATCTGTACGTCCGCCTGGCGGAATGCTCACCTGGTAGTTGTCGAGCCAAGGGAACTGACGGTTCAGACGATCGCGATAAATATGACGGCATGCCCGCACAAAGGCATCATACATACCATCGCCCATAGCTGATTCTTCATATACCTCACCAGCCACTTCCAGTTTCACACTGGCCATAGGCTTGAGTCCGTATGCCGTAGAAACCATGTAGCTCTTCAATTTCACCTTATCGTCTGGAGCCGAATGTTTCAGTACATCACTAACAATGTACGGAAGATCCTCTTGGGTAACCAGCTGTTTCTTGTCACCCAACTCTATAATTCGGTCTGTTACACGGCGGGTCTGCTCTGGCGTAAGTTCCAAGCCCAGTTCCTCAAGATTCTTAAGGATATTAGCCTTTCCGGAATTTTTACCCAAGGCATATTCACGCTTTCTACCGAATCGCTCTGGAATCAGATCATTGCAATAGAGGCTGTGCTTCTTGTCTCCATCGGCATGAACACCCGCTACCTGCGTAAATACACTCTCACCAATAATTGGTTTGTTGGGCGGGACGGCAATTCCGGAGATACTTTCTACCATACGGCTGGCCTTATTCAGATTTTCCTCCACCAGCCCGGTTCGTCCGTGGAAGTGGTCCTTCAGGATGGCCTGCACACTACTCAGAGGCGCATTACCGGCACGTTCACCCAATCCGTTAACTGAGGTATGAACACCCTTACAACCATTTGATACTGCAGCCAATACATTCCCGGCAGCCATGTCATAGTCGTTATGTGCATGAAAATCAAAATGCAAATCTGGGTAGCGCTCCACCATCTGCGTAATAAACTGGGCGGTAAGCATCGGATTCAGAATACCTAATGTGTCAGGCAGCATAAAACGCTTTACACCTGCTGGGCGGAGCGCATCAACAAATCCAAAGACGTACTGAGGATTGTCCTTCATACCATTCGACCAGTCCTCAAGATACAGATTAACATCTATACCTTGCTCATGTGCATACTGGATACTTTGCTTAATATCAGCCACATGCTGCTCCAGCGTTTTCTGGAGCTGGTACTTGCAATGGCGCTCAGAACCCTTGCACAGCAGATTGATATTCTTGCAGCCGACGGCTTTAACCCAATCTACAGAAGTCTGCCCATCTATGAATCCCAGTACCTCTATCTGCTCCAATTTTCCTGCCTGACGGGCCCAACGACAAATCATTGTAACCGCCTCCTTCTCGCCTTCGCTGACACGGGCACTGGCAACCTCTACCCTATCTACACAGAGCTCCTGCAGCAGCATACGCACAATGAGCAGTTTCTCATGAGGCACAAAACTTACCCCACTGGTCTGCTCGCCGTCGCGCAGCGTAGTATCCATGATTTCTATATAAGGATTCTCTACCATCAACCAGACCCTCTCCCTAACCCTCCCCCTCTATGGGGAGGGAACTGCTACGCAGGGTCATGGGCAGTTAATATTATCTTGTTCTTATTTAGTCCTCCCCCTAGAGGGGGAGTTAGAGAGGGTCTTTATCTGTTCTTTTCCCACGCCTCTATCTTGTCCTTATTGGCCAAGAGGAAGTCAATATCGTCGTAAGCATTCATCAGGCAATACTTCTTGTAAGCATTGATTTCGAAATGCTCCACACTACCCGTCTTCTCGTTCTTTACGGTCTGGTTAGGAACATCAACGGTAACGAGTGTGTTACTGTCCTCTGCAATACTCTTGAAGAGCTCCTGTTGAAACTCACGGCTGACAATCACCGGTAGTACAAAACAGTTCAACAGATTGTTACGGTGAATATCTGCGAAGGAGTTACTGATGACTACTCTTACTCCATAGCCGGCAATAGCCCACGCTGCATGCTCACGACTGGAACCTGAGCCCCAGTTCTGACCGCCCACAATAATCTCATGAACGCCCTTACGGGGAGCCTCTGAGAATTCAGGCTTATTCATCACAAAGTCCGCGATAGGCTGGTTGTTGGCATCGTAGCGGAGGTCGTGCATAAATGCATCACCATAGAACTTAGGGTCACGAGTTGTATAAGCCAGGTAACGTGCAGGGATAATGTTATCTGTATTATTATTGTCAATCTCGATAGGAATACAAGTTGACTGTATGATGTCGAATTTTTCTTTCATATTAATTAAAGACCCTCTCCTAAACCTCCCCCTCTATGGGGAGGAACCTTAGAGGATTCTGGGTGTTTATTTAATTGTTAATTCTATTTATCATTCACCTTCTCTACCTCCCCATAGAGGGGGAGGAAAGGAGGGGGTCTCTTGGGTCTGTAATTACACCAGTTATCGCACTTGCAGCCACAACGAGCGGGCTCGCCAATATGGTACGGGCACCAGGACCCTGGCGACCTACAAAGTTACGGTTGCTGGTACTGATACTGAGTTTGCCTGCAGGAACCTTATCAGGATTCATAGCCAGACAAGCTGAACATGAGGGCAAGCGCAGTTCAAAGCCAGCCTCTTCCAATATCTTATCAATTCCCTCGTCAATAATTTGCTGACGAACAGCCCAACTACCAGGAACGAGCCAAGCTACGACACTGTCAGCTTTCTTCTTGCCCTTAACCACGCTGGCAAATGCGCGGAAATCCTCTATACGACCATTGGTACAAGCACCCAGGAAGCAATAGTCAACAGGGGTACCCTCCAATTTCTGACCAGGCTGGAACTTCATATAATCCAACATGGAAAGGAACTGGGGACGATCTGTTTCTGGTATACTCTCCAGAGTAGGAATACATTCGTCAATAGCAATGCCGGCACCCGGATTGGTTCCATAAGTGATACGAGGTTTGATATCCTCGGCACGGTAGGTTACTTCCTTATCGAATACAGCATCGTCATCGCTGCGTAATTTTTTCCATTCCTCAACGGCACGGTCCCAGGCTTCACCCTTGGGAGCATATTCACGTCCTTTCAGGTAAGCAAAAGTTATCTCATCGGGAGCTATCAATCCGGCACGTGAACCCATCTCGATGGAAAGATTAGAGAGTGTAAGACGACCCTCCATACTCATGTTACGAATGGCACTTCCGGCATATTCCACAGCATAGCCTGTAGCTCCGCTGGTGGTCATCTGGGCCATGATGTAAAGAGCTACATCCTTGGCTGTAGTGCAAGGAGGTAGCGTACCCTCAATGTTGATACGCATAGTCTTGGGCTTGCTCTGCAGGATACACTGAGAGGCCAACACCTGTGCAACTTCGCTGGTACCGATGCCCATAGCTATTGCCCCTACAGCACCATGTGTGCTGGTGTGAGAGTCGCCGCATACAATGGTCATGCCGGGCAAAGAGAGTGCTTTCTCCGGTCCTACCACATGAATGATACCATTATCCTTGGTACCCATAGTAAAGTGGGTGATACCATATTCGGCACAGTTCTTAGCCAAAGTCTCCACCTGCTTACGACCTACGGGGTCGTCAATACGCTCCTGTTGATCGCTGGGGGTGTTATGGTCAGGCATAGCATACACATGATCAGGACGGAACACCTTTATTCCCTTGTCCCTTAACGTGTCAAATGCCTGCGGACTGGTTACCTCGTGGGCATACAGGCGGTCAATATAAAGTTGTGTAGGGCCGCCCTCCACGTTCTGAACAACGTGTGCGTCCCAAATCTTGTCAAATAAAGACCCTCTCCGCCCTACGGGCACCTCCCCCTCTAAGGGGAGATTCTGATTTGAATTACTTGTATTCATCTATATTTTCTTGTATTGTCTTTAATACTTGGTCAATTTCTGAAATAATATTCTCGTTTCGAAAACGGAGGACCTTAAATCCCATTTTTTCAAGTTCTTCTGTTCTATAGGCATCCCATTCCATTTGTTTGTCTCTGAAATGATAGCCTCCGTCAACTTCGATAATAAGAGATTTTTCAAGACAGGCGAAATCCGCAATAAAATTAAGGATTATTAATTGACGTTTGAATCCTACTCCAAGAGCTTTTCCCTTTAGCTGCCTCCAAAGAAAACTTTCTGCCTCTGTTTGATTTCTTCTATTCTCCTGTGCAAATGATTTGAGCAATCCATATAGTAAAGGATCTGCCAGTTCGAAATCTCTCTTCATTATTTAATATAGACTCCCATGTTCTCCCCCTAGAGGGGGAGTTAGAGAGGGTCTACCTAAACTTATTGATACAGTCAATATAAGCTTCTACACTGGCAGTTACGATATCGGTATTGGCACCAAAGCCATAATAGAGGTGGCCATCGTACTCCACCTGCATGTGAACCTTACCCATATCGTCAGACCCCTTGCTAATAGCCTGAATAGTAAACTCCTTCAGTGTCATCTTACGCTTGATAATGCACTTCAAAGCATTGATGGCAGCATCTACAGGACCGTTACCTGAAGCAGCAGCCTCAAACTTCTCATTGGCTACAAGCAGTCCAATGCTGGCAACGCTCCTAACACCCTTACCGGTTGTAACCTGCAAGTAGTCCAGTTTGACATTGTGCGAAGCACTTCTGTCAGCACCTGCCAATACCAGGATATCGTCATCCGTAACCTCCTTCTTCTTATCGGCCAAAGCCAGGAAATCCTGATATACCTTATCCAGACGCTCGCCGTCAATCTCCACCCCATTTACACTAAGGCGATGCTTCAGGGCTGCACGACCGCTACGGGCTGTCAGTACAATAGCGTTATCATCGATACCCACATCCTTGGGGTCCATAATCTCGTAAGTCGAAGCATTCTTCAGCACGCCATCCTGATGAATACCGGAGCTGTGAGCAAAGGCATTCTTACCCACAATGGCCTTGTTGGGCTGAACGGGCATATTCATCAGACTGCTTACCATACGACTGGTAGGATAAATCTTAGTCGTATTGATGTTGGTCTCTATGCCAAGGTCGGGATGTGTCTTGAAAATCATGGCAATTTCCTCAAGCGAGGTATTACCGGCACGTTCACCAATACCATTGATGGTAACCTCCACCTGACGGGCACCGCCCAATACGCCAGCTACAGTGTTGGCAGTAGCCATACCCAGGTCGTTATGGCAATGAGTTGACAGGATACTCTTACCGGCGGCAAAGGCATCAACATGCTCATAAAGATACTTTATCTTCTCATGATATTCGTTGGGGACACGGAAACCTGTGGTATCAGGGATGTTACATACCGTAGCACCGGCCTTGGTAACAGCGTCGATGACACGGGCCAGATACTCATTGTCCGTTCTTCCTGCGTCTTCTGCATAGAACTCCACATCCTCAACATACTTCTTAGCATACTTAACGGCAGCTACCGCACGCTCAATAATTTCCTCAGGAGTTGAGTTGAACTTATAACGGATATGGCTCTCGCTGGTACCGATACCAGTATGGATTCTCTTATGCTTAGCATATTTCAGAGCATCTGCTGCCACATCAATATCCTTCTCAACGGCACGGGTCAGCGCACAAATGGTGGGCCATGTTACAGCCTTACTGATTTCTATCACTGAGTTAAAGTCACCTGGACTGCTAATGGGGAATCCAGCCTCAATAACGTCCACTCCAAGTGCCTCCAACTGGCGGGCCACCTGAATTTTCTCCACCGTATTCAACTGGCATCCGGGAACCTGTTCTCCGTCACGCAGTGTAGTGTCGAAAACAAACAATCTGTCACTCATTTTACGTCTTTTGTTTAATTCTTTTTACATAAAGTGGGTGCAAAGTTACGAAAAATCGAGAGCAGTACAAAAGAAAATGCACAATTCTTGTTCTCAATTGAAATAAATTGACTAATTTTGTGTTGCGTATGCTGTACATCAACGACCATTTAGAGAGAATGAAGGAAAAGCAGGTGGAAAAAGCCATCAGCATGTTACCTTCGTGGCGTAAGGAGCAGGCCTTAAGGTACAAACACTTTGAAGGAAAAAGAGAATGTGCCTTAGCCTATCTGGAACTTTGCCGAGGACTGCAGCTTGAATACAACATCTCGGAGATGCCTCTTTTCCGGTATGATGAGCACCAGAAGCCCAGCCTTTATGCCTATCCTCACATTCATTTTAGTCTGAGTCATTGCAAGGAGGCTATCGGTTGCTTTATTAGCAATGAGCCATGCGGACTCGACATTGAATGTCTCCGCTCTGCCAACGAAGCTTTGGTACGTTATTGCATGAACGAGGAGGAATGTAAGCAGATTTTCTCCTCCCCCAACCCAGATGCAGCCTTCATCAGTCTATGGACTAAGAAGGAAGCCGTTTTCAAACTTAAGGGAACAGGCATCAACGACGACATAAAGGAAATACTTTCCCCCGAGAACACCCGAGGCATCAGCATCCTCACCATCCCCAATCTGTATCGCGGCTACATACTAAGTGTCGCACAATACTCCAACTCTCAACCTTAACTTTTGAACATTGAACATTGAACATTGAACTTTTGATTTTTGAATTATGGAAATAGCCCTCTTTCTTATACCCGTCACATTAGGTCCCACCAGCATTGAGCAGGTTCTCCCCTCGTACAACCACGATGTCATTATGGGAATCCGTCACTTTATTGTGGAGAACATTCGCTCTGCCAGAAGATTTCTGCGTCAGGTGGATCGTGAGTTCCCCATTGATGATTCCGAGTTCTACGAGATGGGCAAGCATGCCGACGAGCGACTGTTCAGCCAATACCTACAGGCGCTTAGGGACGGGAAACCTATGGGTGTAATCAGCGAAGCCGGTTGTCCGGCTGTTGCCGACCCAGGAGCCGACATTGTGGCTATTGCCCAGCGACAGAACCTGCGAGTAATACCTCTTGTTGGGCCCAGCAGCATGATTATGGCAGTCATGGGAAGCGGCCTGAACGGTCAGAGTTTTGCATTCAATGGTTATTTGCCCGTAGATACTTCGGACAGAGCCAAGGCGCTGAAAGCCTTGGAAACCCGTGCCTGGAACGAGCATCAGACACAGCTCTTCATCGAGACACCTTACCGCAATCTGAAGATGTTCCAGACCCTTCTGTCAACCCTACGCCCCCAGACCCGCCTCTGCATTGCTGCCGGTATAACAACGGCAGATGAGTTCATCCACACCCACACCATTGCAGAATGGAAGAAAAAAGGTCTCCCCCTAACGGGAGCCGGAGGGACCGACCTCAGCAAAATCCCCGCCATCTTCCTTATCAACAAATAAGGTGGCAATCCATTTTGATGTTTCCAGAAAAAGCACTACTTTTGTGCTCAAATTGTACCGATAAATGAAATACTCAATTATCATTCCAGTATATAATCGCCCCGATGAGGTGGACGAGCTGCTGCAAAGTCTAACTACCCAGACCTTCAAGGACTTTGAGGTGGTGGTGGTAGAAGACGGGTCGGATATTCCCTGCCAAGAGGTGGTAGAGAAGTATGCCGACCGCCTGAACCTGAAATACTTCAACAAACCCAATAGCGGCCCTGGACAAACCCGCAACTATGGTGTAGAACGCAGCCAGGGTGAATTCGTCATCGTCCTTGACAGCGATGTAGTCCTCCCCCCCAGCTACCTTGACGCCACAGAACAAGCACTCACCCAAAGGGGGAGCGGGGAGGGGGCCCCAATTGACGCTTGGGGCGGTCCTGACCGTGCTCACGAGAGTTTCTCCGATGTGCAGAAAGCTATCAATTACAGCATGACTTCCTTCTTTACCACAGGAGGTATTCGTGGCGGTAAGAAGCAGATGGACAAGAAGTTCTACCCCCGCTCCTTCAATATGGGAATCCGCAGGTCGCTCTATCAGCAATTGGGCGGTTTCTCTGAAATGCGATTTGGCGAAGACATCGATTTCAGCATACGCATCTACGAGAGCGGAGCATGTTGCCGACTCTTCCCCGAGGCATGGGTTTGGCACAAGCGCAGAACGGACTTCAAGAAGTTCTTCAAGCAGGTTCACAATAGCGGCATTGCTCGCATCAATCTGATGAAGCGTCACCCTGGCACCCTTAAGCTGGTGCATCTGTTGCCTGCCGTCTTCACATTGGGAACCTTTGCCTGCCTGCTGATGGCCTTACTGTTCCTGATTCTTACAGTATTAGGCTTTATTGCTTTGTGGAGTGCGCCAAAGCCTGGTTGCGTCACCGGTCCGATGGTTTGCATCATCTTTGGCATCGGTGGTATGCTATTATTCCTTTTGCCATTGATTCTTTTCTCCATAATCATCTTTATGGACAGTTCCTTCCGCAACAAGAGCGTCAAGATAGGATTCCTCTCTATCTGGGCAAGCTTTATCCAACTTATCGGCTACGGAACAGGATTCCTTCGGGCTTGGTGGCTGAGGTGCGTCTGCGGTAGAAACGAGGAGTTGCAGGCTTTCAAAAACAATTTCTATAAGTAAACAATGGAGAGTATAAAGACTTGGGCATTAGACGACCGGCCACGCGAGAAGATGGAAGCTCACGGAGCCGATGTGCTGAGCAAAGCCGAGTTGCTGGCTATACTCGTTGGAAGCGGCATACCTGGCAAGAGTGCCGTAGAGATGATGCGTGAGGTGCTTGCCGACTATAACGACAGCCTGAAACTCCTTGGCAAAGCTACCATCGAGGATTTGACACAATACAAGGGAATGGGGAAAGCCAAGGCCATTACCATTCTTGCTGCCTGCCAGTTGGCCAACAGACGACTTGCAGAAGAGCTGGAGCCCCGCCAGAAGATATCAGAGACGCGGGATGCCTTCCTTTATTTCCGTCCCAGGATGCAAGACCTCACCGTAGAGGAATGTCACCTGCTGATGCTGAATAATCATCTGGAAATTATCAATAGTGTGATGCTCAGTCATGGTGGCTTGGTCGGTGCTTCCGTCGATATCAGGGAGCTGCTCCGCCATGCCCTTCTGTCCCAGGCTACAAGCGTCATACTATGTCACAATCATCCAAGCGGGAACCTCAATCCCAGCAGAGAAGATGACAATCTTACGGAAAGGGCCAGAAAAGCCTGCCAGACTATGGGTATCAAATTCCTGGACCACCTCATTGTCTCGGATGATAAATATTACAGCTACACAGAACAAGGTAAATTATGAACGATACATTACAAATACAAGAACGTGTAATAGAGGTCCTGCGTACCGTCTATGACCCCGAGATACCCGTCAACATCTACGATCTAGGCCTCATCTACCGTGTAGAACTGAACGATGATGCCACCGAGCTGTCCGTAGATATGACGCTCACAGCTCCCAGTTGTCCTGCTGCTGATTTCATCCTCGAGGATGTTCGCCAGAAGCTGGAAACCATCTCTGTCCTTACCAAAGTAGATGTCCAACTCGTCTTTGAGCCCGAATGGAACAAAGACATGATGAGCGAGGAAGCAAAAGTAGAACTGGGATTACTCTAAGACCCCCTCTAACTCCACCTCTATGGGGAGAACACTATAAAAGAAACTGACATCGACCCTGCAAAGCAGTTCCCTCCCCATAGAGGGGGGGAGGGTTAGGGAGAGGGTCTATAATTATGAAGAAGATTTATTTCATAAGCGATGCACATCTGGGTAGTAGGGCCATCCCCAACTCCAGAGAACAAGAGAAGCACCTGTGTCGTTTCCTCGACGAGATAAAGACGCAGGCCGAGAGCATTTATATTCTGGGCGACCTGTTCGATTTCTGGTTCGAATACAAGAATGTGGTCCCCAAGGGCTACACACGTCTTTTGGGCAAGTTGTCAGAGCTTACAGATATGGGCGTTGCCGTTCACCTCTTTACTGGAAATCACGATATCTGGTGCAAGGACTATTTCACTCAGGAGTGCGGCATTATCATGCACTATCAGCCTGAGACCATTCAGATAGAAGGCAAGACATTCTACTTGGCGCATGGTGATGGGCTGGGCGACGAAAGCAAGTCATTCCGCCTCCTTCGCGCCATCTTCCATAACAGACTTTGCCAATGGGCTTTCCGTTGGTTGCATCCCGACCTTGGTATGGCCTTTGGCTTGCAATGGGCCAAGCACAACCGTCTCAAACACTCCTCAACAGAGAATTTTCAGTGCAGCGACCCTCCGTATATGGGTGAAGACAAAGAGCATCTTGTCCTCTTTGCCAAAAAGTATCTGAAGGCACACCCCGAGGTAGATTACTTCATCTTTGGGCACCGTCATATAGAACTCGACCTCATGCTCACCCGCCAGAACCGCCTCCTCATCTTAGGCGATTGGATAACCCAATTCACTTACGCCGAGTTCTCAGAATGTAATATCTCCTTAGAGAACTATCCCCCTTTAGCACTACTGATGGGGTAGCACCAGTCCGCCATCAAAACTTATATGGTCACGATTTGCGGAAGTAACCCTGATATCCGCTTTCCCTGTTTCAAAGAGTTCAATGATATACTTATAGCTGTCCTCGTCCGTTTTTGCATCAATCACATATAGCCAGCGGTCAGCCTTGGGATGACTCTTCTGCATAGCTTGTACAGGAACTTCAAAGTTCAGCCCCTGCGACTGCGTTGTCAGAGTAGCCTTGTAAACTTGTCCCATGTAAGGCAGATAGCTGTTCAGCATATCGTCTCTCAATTCCAGAAAGAAGTCTGGGGTTACCGACTTTGATCCATACCTTTGGGTATTCATCCATGAAATCTCAAGGCGCATCCTATTTGTTTCCACAGCCTCAGCCACAGCCTTTCGCATCTGTTCGCGCCGTTCAGCTCTTTCCTGCTGAGTTGCGCAACTCACCAGCAAGAATGAGGTCATAATCACATAAAAAAATACCTTTTTCATATCTTACTATATATTTTTCTGCGAAGGTACAAAGAAATAATGAGCCCACCAAAAGGTTAGCTCATTATGTTCAGTATTTTGCGGTTACCATCTTTACGAAATAAGCAAGAATGGATTTTGCTTGTTCTGGAGTGACAGATAGATAATAATGGTTGCCCGAAGCATCTTGTGTGTAGTGGGTGTAACCCTCGTTGGTTACTACCACACGCCCTGCTGGAGAGATGTTAAAGAACTGCTGTGGGTCTATAGCGTAAAGAACTGCCGTCAAATCCCATGTAGGGCGGTCTTCTATCTTTGGCAAATAAGCCTTGTATGAATCCACAATGGGATGGTGTGGGGCCCAAGTAAAATCGTTCTCTATACTGTGTGCCGGATAGCAAATCTGAAGACCCAACTCAAAAGGCGACATATATATGGGTGTGGGCCATTCTGCGAATACACGTTGGCAAGCTTTTACATCGTTCACTACATTATATTCTGCAAATTTGGGGTTCTGGATGTGTCCTGCCATCGTAACTAAGCGCTTCACTTTCTTTGCAATAAGTTCCTTTCCTGTTAAGAGTGAATATTCATCGGCCTCTGTATCTAACAGCAATGCAAGATTAGTGCTGAACCCCACAGAGACAATGGTTACAGATGCATCCTCTGCCTTTGCCAGCAACTTGCGGTAAAGCATCACAGCAGGCAAGAGCTTACTGTAGTCCTTGATGCTATGTTTGTAAATAGGCTTACCTTTTTCGTCCTTTTTCTCACAGACTACCTGCGTGTAGTTGGCTCCGGCTACCATACTCTGTCCGGCTCTTGGGCTCAAACCTATGGGAATACGTTTTTGCTTGTACCAGGTGTTCAGCAGGTCGATGTACCTGGGTGGGAATTCTCCTTCCTTGTTCAGCATAACAGCCATAAGGTTTATGCGTCCTTGCCTGTTGTATTTGTAGAGCATATCTATAGCCAGAGCATCATCCACATCATTGCCCATATCGGTCTCAAAGATGATGTTCATTCTCTCTGCCTGCACCCCAATAATGGTGCTTAGCAAAACTATCAACAAAAATAATCTTTTCATTTTCAGTTATTTCAACTATTATGATACCTGATTCTCAACCTTGCAAAATTACGATTATGTGAGGACAACACAAAATAAAACGGTATTTATTTTTATTGTCGAGCGTAAAACAAATAAAGCGCAACCTTGATGGAGCTGCGCTTTATAATTATTGAAAAGACTATCTGTTAGCAGAGAGCTTGGGTATCAAGGGCTATCATAAGCTCCTCATCCGTTGGGATGCAGCAGACGATAACCTTACTGTCATCGGCACTAAGGATGGCCTCTGTAGCACGGCAGGAGCGGTTCTTCTGGTCGTCCAACTTAACACCCATGAACTCGAGACCCTTGGTAGCACCTTCGCGAACTTCCCACTGGTTCTCGCCTGCTCCACCTGTAAAGAGGATGATATCCACACCACCCATTGCTGCAGCATACTGACCAATGTACTTCTTGATGCGATAGGTGTACATTTCCTTAGCCAAACGAGCCTTATCGTTGCCATTGGCAATACCAGCCAGGATGTCGCGGAAGTCACTGCTACCTTCGCTAACGCCAGCCAGACCGCTCTGCTTGTTCAGCAGGTTGCTGATGCCCTTGGTATCGAGGTTGAGTTTATCCATCAGGAAAGTTACGGCACCGGCATCGATATCACCACTACGGGTTCCCATGATAAGTCCTTCCAACGGAGTAAGACCCATTGAAGTATCTACACACTTACCATCCTTTACGGCTGCTATGCTGGCTCCGTTTCCGATGTGGCAAGTGATAATCTTCTTGCCCTCGGGCTTAACGCCAAGGAACTCGCAAACACGCTGTGAAACGTATCTGTGGCTGGTTCCGTGGAAGCCATAACGACGAACGCCATACTCCTTATACAGATGATAAGGAAGAGCATACATGTATGCATAATCGGGCATTGTCTGATGGAAAGCAGTATCGAACACGCCTACCTGGGGAATGTTGGGAAGCAAAGCCGAAACGGCATTCACGCCCTTGATGTTGGCAGGGTTATGCAAAGGAGCCAAGTCGTTACATGCTGCAAAGGCCTCCATTACTTCTGGAGTCAGGCGAACGCTCTTGTTGAACTTCTCGCCTCCGTGTACCATACGATGGCCAACGGCATCCAACTCCTCAAGGTTCTTCAGCACAGCGTAATCGCCTGTTGTCAGTACCTCGAATATCCACTGCACGCCAGCAGTATGTTCTGCTATGGGGCGCTCCATCTTGTGCTTCTCGCCATTGAGTTTAACGGTGATGAAGCTGTCGGGCAAACCTATCTTTTCTATACCTCCACTTGTGATGACACTCTTGTCATCCATGTTGTACAATGCGTACTTAATGGAACTGCTCCCGCAGTTCAAGACTAATATTTTCATGTTTTCTCAGTGAAGAGTGAAGAGTGAAGAGTGAAGAATCATAGTTACATTTTCCACCTTCATCATTCACTCCATATTTTTATGAATTAATAACTATTTGTGCATTTCTTTTTGAGGTTTTAAGGGAGGAAACAAGAATGGAGAGTATCTCATTACAATCATTGTCCATGCTTTTATATTGTTCTATGGTAATTGCGTTACCTTCAAGCAGATTTTTAAGCCATTTTCTCGTCTCGTTAGCTTCTTTTGCAGCTATGTGCAGTTTAGTAATAAAATCAGCTCGGCTCTGCGCATATTGAGCCTCACCAATGTTGGCTGCTATGGAAGTTCCCGAACGCAGGATTTGATTATAAAGAGGAGAGAGAACTCTGTCCGAATTATCGTTCAAATAGCGAATCATTTTTACAATACGTCCGGAAAAGGCTTCACTTTTCAACATTAAGACAGACTTACTATTCTCGTACATAAAAGACTTTATGGTAACTTTTATTCTTCACTCTTCACTCTTAGTTCTTCACTCTTTACTTAGCATCCATCGCTTGGCATGCGGTGATGGCAACCATCTTGTAGATGTCATCTACAGAGCAACCACGAGAGAGGTCGTTCACAGGATGAGCAATACCTTGCAGGATGGGGCCAAGGGCATCGGCACCAGCCAGACGCTGTATCAGCTTATAGCCAATGTTGCCAACCTCCAGGCTGGGAGCAACCAACACGTTGGCATGACCGGCAATCTCTGAACCAGGAGCCTTCTTCTCTCCTACTGAGGGAACCAGAGCGGCATCAGCCTGCAACTCGCCATCCAACTTCAGGGTAGGCTCCATCTTGTGAGCAATCTTTGTTGCCTCGATAACCTTATCTACTACCTCGTGCTTAGCGCTTCCCTTGGTGCTGAAGCTCAGCATAGCCACACGTGGGTCAGCAAAACCAGCCACGCTGCGTGCTGTATGAGCTGTACAGATGGCAATCTGAGCCAACTGCGAAGCATCGGGAACAGGTGTTACGGCTACATCGCCAAGGACTACCACACCATCCTCGCCATACTGAGGCTTATCGGTAATGAGCAGCATAGCACCACTTACGCAGGTAATGCCAGGAGCGCACTTGATAATCTGCAGAGCAGGACGCAGAGTGTCGCCCGTTGTAGAGAGGGCACCGCTAATCTGACCGTCGGCATGTCCACTCTTAATGATAAGGCAGCCAAAGTACAGAGGATCATTCAGCACCTTGTCGCGAGCTTCCTCCTTGGTCATGCCCTTGCTCTTGCGCAGGTTATAGAGGAGTTCTACGTACTCTTCTGTTACATCACTTGTTGCCGGATCGATGATAATGGCCTTGTCAAGATGGGTAAGTCCCAACTTCTTACCCAAGGCAAAAATATCATCGGGATTGCCAATCAGGATAATCTCTGCCAGATCATCGGCCAGAGCTTTATCTGCGGCTGTCAATGTTCGCTCCTCCAGGCTCTCAGGCAGCACAATGCGCTGCTTGTTGCTCTTGGCACGGGCGATGATTTTTTCCATTAATGTCATAATACTATCTGTTATAAAATTTCAAAATTCAAAATATTCTAATTTATAGTTAGAAGGAGTTAAAGGAGTTAGAAGAAGTTATCGCTTCGCTCGTCCATTCGGACAGAAGGCTGCGATTAAGCGAGAGCAATGATAAGCTTGCTTAAGCATTGCCGAGCGGTAGCAGGCTCGACCGTTAGGTCAAGTTAAAGACGATAGTTCTGCACATGTTTCTGTAACTCTCATTTTTCATTCTTCACTCTTCACTCTTAAAACTTTCCTCTCATCAGCAGTTTCTCCAATTCCTCTGCAGAGATATGAGCTTTCAGCACATCGTTATAGGCAGCGCTTATGCTACCCGTCTCTTCGCTTACCACGATGGCCAGCGCGTCTGTCTCCTGACTGATACCCTTGGCAGCACGGTGACGAAGACCAAACTCCTTGGGAATATCCAAGTCGTGACTGATGGGCAGGATGCACGCAGCAGCGGTTATCTTATTGTTGGAGATTATCATGGCACCATCATGCAAGGGACTGTTCTTAAAGAAGATGTTCTCAATCAGGCGCTGACTTATCTTGGCATTTATCAACTCGCCAGTACGTACAAAATCGTTCAGGGGAAGATTGTTCTGCAACACAATCAAGCCCCCTACCCTTTGCTTGCTCATATTCAGGCAAGCCATAACGATGGGGAAGATGGTCTCCCTCTCATGTACGAACTCCGAGAAATCCTTTTTCTTGTCGGGCTTGAAGAAATTGATGAATCTGTGCACACGCTGACGCGCTCCCATCCGATAGAAGAAATGCCTGATTTCCTCCTGAAACAGGACAATGATGGCTATGGCACCCACACTTACCAACTGGTCAAGGATGCCGCCTACCAACTTCATCTCCAATACCTTGCTGACAATAATCCAGAAACTAATAAAGAACAACACGCCGTAGAAGATATTTACAGAGCGCGACTGCTTCATGAGCTTATAGCAATAGTAAAGGCCTATTGCCACAAGCAGAATATCAATAAAGTCCTTTACACCAAATTCTAACATGCCAACATCTTTTTTACTATCTGCACCACCTCAGCAGCTTCCTTCACATCATGCACCCTGAGGATGCTTGCACCCTTGAGCAATGCCAAAGTATTCAGTACCGATGTACCGTTGAGAGCACCTTCTGGAGTGCCACCCAACAACCTATATATCATAGACTTCCTACTTACTCCTACCAGCATGGGCAAACCCAGCACCTGCAAATCCTGCATACGGTTCATCAGCTCGTAGTTATGCTCTAACGTCTTGGCAAATCCAAAGCCAGGATCCAGAATGACGTCCTTAACGCCCAACTCATGAAGTTGTTGCACCTTACTTCCGAAATACTGCAACATCTCCGTCAGCAAATCATCGTAATGGGGTTCTACCTGCATGGTCTGCGGATTCCCCTTCATGTGCATCAGGATGTAAGGAACACCCAAAGCGGCCACCGTCTGAAACATCTGAGGGTCCAGTTCGCCTCCGCTGATATCATTGATAATCTGAACGCCGTATTCCTCCACACACATCTTAGCAACATCGGCCCTGAACGTATCCACGCTTACTACAGCTTCCGGAGCTTCGCTGCGCAGAATCTGCAAGGCGCCACGCAAGCGGTTCATCTCCTCCGAGGCGAAAATATTATCTGCTCCAGGTCGGCTGCTATAGGCACCAATGTCTATTATGGAGCCGCCTTCCGATATGATAGCATTCACGCGTTCCCTAACCTCAGCCTCAGAATTCTTCCTACTGGCCGAGTAGAAAGAATCAGGCGTGACATTAAGGATACCCATGACCTGAGGTTCGCTCAAATCCATAAGTTTTCCTCCCACATTTATCGTATAGGGCAGCAGACCTTTCATATATTTCTTGGTAATTTGGCACAAAGTTATACATTATTTATAAATTATCAGAAAAATGAGTTAACTTTGTGGCATAAAATGAAAAAAAACAAATATTATGAAGACAGAACAATTGTATGAAATCTTCTTACAGCATCCCATTATAACAACAGACAGCCGGGACTGCCCTGCGGGTTCTATATTTTTTGCTCTGAGAGGAGCATCGTTCAACGGCAACCAGTATGCTGCTTCTGCCCTGGAAAAGGGATGCACCTACGCGGTAGTTGAAAAAGAATTTGCACCTGAAGGCGATGAAAGATTTATTGCTGTGGAGAATCCAGAGAAAATGCTTCAGGACCTTGCTGCCTATCACCGTGAGCAACTTAACATTCCTGTGCTGCAGATAACTGGCACTAACGGTAAGACAACTACCAAGGAACTGATCGCTTGCGTACTACAAGAGGCTCATAACGTCCTCTTTACAGAAGGCAACCTGAACAACCATCTGGGGGTTCCACGTACCTTGCTCCGTATTACCAAAGAGCATGATATTGCTATTATTGAGACTGGGGCAAACCATCCTGGCGAGATAGCTTTCCTTTGCAACATGGTGAAAGCCAACTACGGACTGATTACCAATGTAGGACGAGCCCATCTGGAGGGATTCGGTTCCTTCCAAGGGGTTAAGAATACCAAGGGAGAACTGTACGACGACCTGCAACAACGCCATGCAACTATCTTTCTGAACGCCCTGGACGAAGACCTGCTGAAAATGGCAGAAGAACGCGGGTTCCGCCTTTATGATAACGCCATTCCGTATGTAGAAGGACGCATTGAGGACATAAATCCCTTTGTAAGGATGCAATGGAGAAAAGACGGCAATGAACCTTGGCACACTATTCAGACACACCTGATTGGCGGCTATAATATATCCAACCTGCGTGCTGCCGTCACAGTTGGTTTACGCTTTGGTATAACCCCTGAGCAAATACGTCACGCCATAGAGAACTATGTTCCCAGCAATAGCCGAAGTGAATACCGCAAGACAGAAAAGAACAGTCTGATAGTAGATGCCTATAATGCCAACCCCAGCAGCATGATTGCTGCGCTCACCAACTTCCAGTTTATCGATTCGAAACACAAGATGGTTATTCTGGGCGACATGCGCGAACTGGGAGCCGACAGCGAAATGGAACACCGCAAAGTTATGGATGTTTTGGCAGGAATGCCACTGGAGGATGTTTGGTTGGTAGGAGAGAATTTTGCATCACTCAACTATCCGAACAAACGTATCAACCCCAAGTATTTTAAGGATGTGGAAGCCGTAAAGGAGGAAATCACCCATCATCCCCTGACAGGCAAAACCATTCTGATTAAAGGCAGCAACGGAACCAAGCTGTTCCAATTGCCCGAATATCTGTAAGGATAGGCTTAGTTGTTCTTGATGTGAACATCACGCTGTGGGAAGGGAATCTCTATATTGTTTGCATTCAGCGTATTATAGATGATTTCCTTTACACGGCTAGTTAGTGCGACCTTCTCCTCTACCAGCATCCAAATGCAGACAGCCAGATCTACGCTGCTATCACCGAAATTCACAAAAGCTACCTTCAGAGGCTGCTCCTCGACGTTAGTAATACACTGCCCGTCGGCATTCCTCTCCAGACATACAGGCATCAGGGCTTCCGTAATCATCTTACGCACTTCCTCCACATTGCTTCCGTAGGCCACACCAACAGGAATCTTTATCAGTTCATAACGGTGGTTGCGTGTCATGTTCTTAAAGTTCTTTCTGAAGAGAGCACTGTTCATGAAAGCTATCACACAACCGTCAGTTGTTACAATCTGTGTACTCTGATAGGTAATACTCTCCACCTTTCCGGCAATGCCGTCACATTCTATATAATCACCCACATGAATACGACCTGTCATCAGTGAGATACCATAGAAGAAGTTCTCCAGAATGCTCTGCATGGCAAATCCCAAACCTGTAGCCAGACCTGCACCGACAATGCTGATTCCGTCCCTTGGAACATCCAGTACCACCAATGCAATAATGATATAGATACCCCAACAAAGAATGCCTATAACATTACGTGCCAGAGTAAGGTTCAGCGTTTCGTTTTCAGAAAGAAGTTTACGCCTATAATGACAATAGAACCCACGTATAGCGTAGTTAAGATAACGGAAAACAAACCATAGTGCAGCGATAAGGCTCAGACGATCCAAAGAGATACGAATCAGGTTCTGCTGATTTACGATATCCATACGGAAGAAAGATTCGCAAAGGCTTGTCATCTCAAATACCCTGGACGCCCAATAGATACTGAAGAAAACTGAAGCAACGCCAAATATCGGCACCAATGTCAACTTAAACAAGTCATATATCCATGTTACTGAGATATAGTCGCCACGCTGCATTTTCCTCTTCAGCGCCTTCATCTCATCGCTTATATCTTCTCCGTTGGCTTTCTTTCCCTTCAAGTCCGGTCTTATCTTAGAAAGAAGATGTTGCTCTTCATACATCTCCATTATATCATAGAAGCAAGTTACCGTCATAATGGCAGCCAACTGGAAAGTCCACCATATCATTATCTGAACTGCCAACAAAGAGAAACCTACCCATGAGGCAATACAGGCTATAATCATAACCATACTGGTAGCATGCATATACATGATATCAAGCAAGGGGAGCTGTTCGCTATGCTTCTTTGAGACTCTCCATTGCCAGATGCAGAAGCCAAGCAGAACCGGTGGGAAAATAAGGTTGACTACCTGATTGGGAATCAGAACAATCCTGAACAGAATCACCACAAACGAGAGCAGCATCAGAGGCAAATAAATAACGGCAGCATGACGCATCTGCTCTCCCTTTAGACGTATGTACAGACTCAGGAAAATAACCTCCATCAGCCAAGCCATATTTATAATCTGGGCCGTTCCCATCTGTACGAAATTACGCTGAATAGAAGAACGCACAATCATCACTATAACGGCAAACAGGGCTATTCCCACCACATAATTCAGCATCTGGCGCTTTAGTTTAAATGCATCGCTACGCCATCTCTTGGGTAACAGCCACCTAAGGATGACATAGCTGATAAGAAGCGAAATGGTCAGATAGAACACCAGAAAGACGCTGATAAACAATACTGGGGCACCACGCCACTCTGAGAAGGTGTGTTCATGGCCTGCAAAGGGCTTGTATTTAGAATCCAAGGCACTCTTAGCTCTGACAACCTGGAACGGCAAAGACTTAAGAATCTTAAAATAATTCTCGCTTCCGTTAATAAAGATATTATCCTGTAACAGTTTATATCTACTCTCGGCAAACGAGTGCAGCTCCTCCACCTTGCCGCTCACACTCTTGTAATAAGTATTTTCTGCATCCAGTTTCTCAAGAAAACTCTGCATATTATCACGCAGAATGATTGCGTACTTCAGGCAAGCAGCACGATCCTTAAGCTGTTGTCCTGTGAGATAAAGAGGCTCTGTGCTTTCCTCCTCTTCCTCTCCATGAGACAACATTGCCAAATCTTTTTCCTTCATATTGTCCCTGACATCCAGCAGAGAATCCTTCTTTTCCAACAAGGAGTCAATGGCCTGCATCAGAATGCTGTCATTCTCGGTCAGCACACTATCAGCATCTGCCTGACTTACAGGAGGCATGCTTTTTAACGACTGAATGAGGGCATCATACCTTTCTATCTCCTGCTTAACACGCGCTATTATCTTATCGTACTGATGCATCTTGCTATCACGGTTGTTAAGGTCGTGATACAAGTCGGTAGCCTGCTGACAGGCATAGGCCATATCAAAAGTGTTTTCTATTGTCTGCGAGTACAGCATAAGGCCAATCTGCTCGCATTGGTGCATATAGTTGACCAACTGCTGATGTTGTTGTGTTCCCTGCTGCTCATACACTGCCATAAAGGTCTGCTGCTGGTCATATTTAATTTGAAGTTCAGCCTTCAGCACACCAAGGGTTCGTGCCAAATCTTTCTCCTTCAGCACAGCATCCGCCGGCATCACACATGCCAGCAATAATACGATAAATACCAGAAACTTTTTCATAATTCTATAACTTTCAACTCGTCAACTCGTCAACTCTTTATACGTCTTTTTTCCTTTAACGTGATACTGCCACAAAAGACTCTTAGGGAATAGGAACTCGCTGGAATGCACAACTGCAGCCTGCATATTTCGCTTGCGGTCCTCCTTGAAACCAGCCCTCATCTTACGGAAAGCCCAACGTCCACTCCACACGGCAATACAACTGCCCCACTGAAGCGTAAGGAAGAAATACAAACATGCCAAAGCATCCAACCAGAAACGGCGGCGCATCACATCCTTTAACTGGTCGTCAGGCAGATTCTTGTAGAGCAATATCATGTTGTTACGGAAGTTCAGAAACGTTTTTTTACTGTTTTGCTTTGGCAGCGAGGCGCCTCCCACATGGTACACTACGCTCTGAGGTACACATACTATCTTATATCCCCTTGCTCTCAAGCGCCAACAGAGGTCTATTTCCTCCTGATGGGCAAAGAAACGGGCATCAAGTCCGCCTGCCTCCCAATACAGTTTACTACGTATCATCAGCGCTGCCCCTGTAGCCCACAGGACAGGAACCACCGTATCATACTGACCTAAATCCTCCTCCACAGTATTGAAGACTCTTCCCCTGCAGAAAGGATAACCCAGATAGTCGATGTATCCGCCACAGGCACCTGCATATTCCAGCATAGAGCGGTTCCACTCACATCTTAGCTTAGGCTGACAGGCAACCACATCCTCGTGAGCATCCATATAAGTAAGCATGGGTTGTAACCAACCCTCTGTTACTTCCACATCACTGTTCAACAACAGGTAGTATTCTGCCTCAACTTGCCTTAAAGCCTGATTGTAACCCTCGGCAAAGCCATAGTTCTTGTCAAGGACAATGGTTCTCACTTCAGAAAATTCCGTTTCCATCACCTTCAGCGAGTCATCCTTGCTGGCATTATCAGCCACAATTACCTCAGCCTCCTGACTATATTTCAGTACAGAGGGCAGAAACTTCCGAAGCATGCTTGCCCCATTCCAATTCAGTATTACTATTGCTATGTTTTTCATATCAATTCTGCTATTAGCAGTTCTTCCTCTTCGTCCCATTTACCAAGACGAACATTTACAATTCTATTATCCATCTCCTCCGTGGTATGTACAGCCACCTTTATATAATTATCAGTGAAACCATGCATGATACCTTTAGTTCTGCTGTGTTCCAACAGCACAGGTCTCACCTGCCCTACAAACCGATCATAGAAACCACGCAGTTTTTTCTGGCTTAATGCAATTACCTGCTGACTGCGTTCATGCTTTTGCTGGGCAGATACCACATAAGGAATCTGCAGAGCCTTTGTACCAGGACGTTCGCTATAACTGAAAACATGATACTGGCTCACATCTATCTTCTCCATAAAATTAAGTGCCTCACGGAACAGTTCGTCAGTTTCGCCTCGTGTACCCACTATCACATCTACTCCAATAAAAGCATCTGGCATCAGCTCGCGCACGCGCGTAACCTTATTATTAAATAAAAGGGTGTCATACCGACGATGCATAAGTCGGAGCACCTCATCGCTTCCGCTCTGTAGGGGAATATGAAAATGAGGCATAAATCTGCTGCTCTGAGCACAAAACTGTATAACTTCATCCGTAAGCAGATTTGGCTCAATACTACTGATGCGATAACGTTCAATGCCTTCCACCTTATCCAAGGCTTTTATCAGTTCCAGAAAAGATTCGCCTGTACTTTTGCCAAAATCACCTATATTCACGCCTGTAATCACTATCTCTTTCCCACCCAATCGGGCTGCCTCCTGAGCATGGTCCACCATAGACTGTATGCTGCCATTCCGGCTCCTTCCTCTGGCAAAGGGAATAGTACAGTAAGTACAGTAATAGTCACATCCGTCCTGAACCTTCAGGAAATAACGGGTTCTGTCGCCACAAGAACAACTGGGAACAAAACTTCGAATGTCTGCTGTCTTGCTGGTATGATATTCATGTGCCACAAGTGCCCTTTCCTCTGGCATCATGGGCAAGCGCTCTGCAATATAATTCAGAATCTGGCCTTTCTGCTCGCTGCCTAAAACCAAATCCACACCTTCCAAGGCCGACACCTGCTCAGGTTTCAACTGGGCATAACAACCTGTAACAACAACCAAAGCGCCAGGATGCCTGCGAACCATCTTGCTTATAGCCTGACGGCACTTAGCATCTGCCACCTCGGTAACGCTGCAAGTGTTAATAATACATATATCAGCTACCTCTCCCCTGCCAACCGTTTCCACGCCAGCCTCCTTGAGTTGTTTGCCAACGGTACTTGTCTCAGCAAAGTTCAACTTGCAGCCTAATGTAAAATATGCGGCTTTCTTGCCTTTGAAGTCATACATGGGGACAAATTTACGAATAAGCGAGCGATAAACAAAAATTAATTGGAATTTTTATTCTTTTTTCGCACAAAAGTAAGTTCGAGGCGGTTTATTGAAGTGTGCACAAAAAACGTCAAAAAGTGAAATTTTTCAAAAAAATCAAAAAAAAGAGCAAAAACGAATAGTGCTGATTTTCAACAAGTTACGAAAAAATCTCAAAAAAAGATTAAAAAAAAACTCAAAAAAAGATACAACATATTGAAAAACTCCGTACCTTTGCAGCGTTTTAATAAGCAATTGATTGTTTTACAGATTTAAAAAAGCAAAAAAAATGAAAAAGTTAGCATTTTTGTTCGCAGCTGTAGTAGCTGTATCTTTCGCTTCTTGTGGTAACACTACCGCTCAGAATGAGGAAACTGCCGATACAATCGACACTACCGCTGTTGAGACTTGTGACACTACTTGCGCTGACACTGTAGCAGCTGACACAGTTGCTGCTCCCGTAGCTGAGTAATCAAGACGACTGAACAAAAAAAGTCTTAAAAAGACGACACCCTCAGGGTGCCGTCTTTTTTTTGCCATTAATGATGTAGATGTCCTTCTTCAATTGTGAATTATGAATTATGAATTGTGAATTGACCTTACGTCCACTCAGGTCGTAAACTGATTGAGAATTGAGAGACGAGAGGCCGCTTCCCCGCTCCCCCTTTAGGGGAGTGTTTATCGCAGAATTATTAAACATAGCTTTAATTCCAGTTTCCTTTTCCGTCGTTTGGTCCTCTACCATGTATTTGCCTGCGTCTTGAGTACCTGTTATACAAAGGTAGCTATCGGAACGGAGGCCCGTAATATCCACAGTCTGTTTATTGCCGGATGTGGTGCTTACCACCAGATTAAGGTATTGGTCTGGGGAAGTAAGCTCGTAAGTTTGATAGTACCATCGTTTGCCCTCTATGGTCTTAGTGGTGTTGACTCGCTTTCCTGGCCAGTTGCCGCTGAGTTGCTTGTTGGCATTGTCCCAGACATAAAAAGTCATGCCTGTCCAAGTAACATCGGAACAGACATGGAGGGTAATATCGTGCGGCTGAAAAATCTTGTATTCCCGTTGCTGAACACCCGTAACCTTTCCTCCTGAAAGAATGCCTGCCCGGAGGGTGCAGGAAGATTCTATGTTGAGTATCGCGCCACTTGTCAGTTGAGAACTCTCCGCCGTTGGCTCTGAACCATCCAAGGTATAGACGATGCTGGCTTCAGAGAGGGTGCTGGCAGCTGTAAGCTTGACCTTCAGAGGTGCTGCGTAGATGCCGTCTGGCACATCCATCCATACGGTATTGGCGCTCCGGCTTAAACAATAGCGATAGCCTTTGCCGGAAAGAATCTCGGTATATTGGGTCTTGCTCACATTATAATTCTGGGGCGTATCGCCTACCACACAGAGCAAAGTTCCCTGCTTACCCGTAGTAGCTGCTGCATAGTAATGCTGAGTACTGGCTTTCTGCTGACTGGCACTGGTGTTGGTAATGCCTGCCAATCGGCGAGCCAAAATCATCTGCTTAATGGCATAGCGATTATCCTGCCAATGTGTGTAGAAGATACAAGGCGTTCCGGGCATAGCCAACAGATAGGCATTGGCAGCAAGGGTATCTGTGCGGATGGGATCTTGCTCATCTCCGTTGCTTCGCTTTTCTGTATCGTGATTCTCCACGAAGGTAACAGCATACCTTTTATAATTATTGTCGGCAGAAAGCGGTTTCTCATCATATCCAAGATTACGCCAATCACGACTGTTAACGGCATCGCGCATACGATAGCGGAACTGAAAATCAAAGGCAGCGCTGGTAGGCTTGTCGGATACATAACCCTTGCTGTTGTTCACCCATTGACGGATTTTATTGGTACTGTCCCAATACTCGCCAACGCTGAACGCCGGCTGAGCATAGGTATTATAATCTGCGATAAAAGAGGCATAGAAACCCTTGACCATATCGTAACGGAAGCCTGTATAACCTATATCCTCAAGGAGAAACTTCAGATAAGCCTTAACGCATTCCTGCACATTAGGGCTCTTGTGGTCAAGGTCGCGACAACCAGGCCAACCCTCGCCCGTATCGTTATTCTCTGACAATGAAACACCATGCTGACTGGCCCATTCTGCCGTCTTGCCGTCATCATCGTTCAGACAAATATCGGAAGGCAGCATCTGATAGGTCTGCCCGTTGTAGGTCTCGGCAGGATAATCCACCCACGACCCGTTCCGACCCATGTTCTCGCGATGATTGATAACCACATCGGCTATCACACCCGTTCCTCTTTGCTTAAAAGCAGCAATCATGCTACGCAACTGGACTTCGGAACCAAAGGAACTCTTCTGATTAAAGTAATAGACAGGCGTGTACCCCATCATATTACGGTCTGTATTACACCATCCGCTCTGCGGCACCCAAACAAGTTGGAAGTAGGGAGCTATCTCATCGGCCTGCGCCTGCAGGTTAGTCCATGAAGTTTCCGAGAAGGAATCCCAATAGAATCCTTGCAGCATTACGCCTTCATAGTCAGCTGGCCAACCCTGAGCCAGGGAGCTCAGCCGAAACAACATCAGCAACAGTAGCAACGTGATTTGTTTCACCTTAGTGTTGATTTATTAACATATCCGGTTAATACCATCCATCGTTGCAAAAGTATATATATGCCGGCAGAATACAAAACAAATCCGCATTTTTTTGTGTCATGCGTGAAGAGATTTCACTATGGAGGTGAATCAAAAATATGTATGTGTAATGGAAGACTAATAACTAAGGCAAAAGCCTGCTACCCCTCCTTCTTGTGACAACATTGTAAACGAATAATGAACATCTATCATCAAAAATACAAGCAAAGATACAACAATATTTTATATTTGTGAAGTGTTCCCAAAAGATATATTACTTTATTAACTGCTTTCCTATATTTGAGTCAGTTATTATATTTCTTCATGATAATCTAAATCGCAAATTCCTTTTAATTTATACTTCCGAAATAACTTCCTCTATTTTCGCTGCTTTAAAATTTGTTTGTTCACAAATTGTTCGTAAATTTGCCCCCGAGAACAAAAAGATTACGATTATGACGCAGATATTAGTTACACTGAACGAGGACGCGACAACGCTTCATGTACGCAAGGCAATTGAATTGCTTCGCGGTGTGGTATCTACTACCGTGTTCAAGACCAAGGATGAGTCCAACAAAAAGACACTCCGCCAGCAGGCATACGTGAAGGAGTCGCTCGAGAGAGCGTTCGACGAGATGAAGCAGGCTCGTCGTGAAGGTCGTAAACTACAGAGTGCAGACGATTTCATTAAGGAACTGGAAGCAGAAGAAGCTGTATGAAAGTTGAAATTGTATTGGGTGATGAATTCAAGCGCCAGTTCCAACGACTTGCTAAGAAGTATCCATCGTTGAAGGATGACTTTATCACCTTTAAGAAGGAACTTGCAGACGAACCTTTTCAAGGATCTGATTTGGGTTGTGGTACCCGTAAGGTGCGGATGGCCATTGCTTCGAAGGGGAAAGGCAAGAGCGGGGGCGCTCGTGTTATCACATTCAATGTCATTCAGCATGAAGATGACTCTATTGAGATAACATTGCTGACAATTTATGATAAAGGTGAAATCTCCAGCGTCACGGATAAGTATATAAAATGGCTTGTCTCGCTTATCAATGGATAAAGTGACTACTTCCCCCCCATACCCCATCCCTCTTCCCCTTACCGGCGAGAGGGATGTTTCGTTTTGACGATATGATGTCTGGTGTTTCATTTCAGTAATTATATGAGAGGGCAAGCTGCGAGGACCGTCAAACGCCTAAGGCCTAAAGTCTATTTCACATCAGACATCAGCCATCATACATCTTCCATCATACATCTTCCATCTTACATTAACCATCATACTTATACCCCCAAAAAGGCATACATGTCAATATGACTATATGAACAAAGAGCAAACTCAGAAGAATTGCCCCTAGAAAAGTGTGAAAATATCATAAATAAACCGGTTTTGTTAACTTCATTTTATAGAAAATACCTAAATTTGCAAACCAGACTTAATAATATTGTGTGATTCTTGTTAAATATAATTTATATGAGTATCAGTAAAGATGTCATCAAACAATGCCTGATTAGTAAGCAACGCGAGGTGGATGAGGCGGTGATTGTGAACCGTCACGTAGAATTCGAAGAGAACGGCAACTATGTGATAGTTGGCGTTAGACATGCTGGTAAGTCGTACCTGCTGTATCAGCGTGTTCATCAACTTCAGGCAGCAGGAATGGGATGGGATGAGATTCTGTTTGTGGATTTTGAGGATGAGCGTCTGGCAGAGTTTCAGACAGAGGACTTCAATAGTCTGTTGGAGGCCCATCTGGAACTGTACGGTAAGAAACCCGTGGTTTTCCTGGATGAGGTGCAAAATATTCCACATTGGGATAAATTTGTACGCCGGTTGGCTGATGCAAAATATAGGGTGTATGTGACAGGTAGCAATGCGAAGATGTTGAGTAAGGAGGTAGCAACTACACTGGGCGGACGGTTCTTTATCCATGATGCGTATCCGTATTCGTTTAAGGAATATCTGGCAGCGCAACAGGTGGAACTGAGGGAGCATTGGGAGTATGACACGATTCAGCGAAGCGAGGTGAAGCGACATCTGAATGAGTACTTCTATTACGGTGGTCTGCCAGAGATCCTGTCGTTTAAGAACAAGCGGGCTATGCTTTCGAGCCTGTATCAGAAGATATATTTGGGGGACATCTGTGCTCGAAACAATATTAAGAACGACAGGGTACTGAATATCCTAATCAAGAAGATGGCTGAGAGCGTAAAGCAACCGCTGTCGTATAACAGGCTGAAGAACGTGATAGTGGCAACGGGGTCGCCCATCAGTGTACCTACAACGATAGACTATGCGGATTACGCCTCTGACAGTTGGCTGATACTGCCCATGGAGAACGAGGTAGGGAAGCTGACGGAGAAGGAAATGCAGAAGAAATACTACTTCGTTGACAACGGGTTGCTGAACCTGTTTTTGATGAATTCAGAGACCTCGCTGCTGGAGAATATGGTGGCTGTGGAACTGTGCAGGCGGTTTGGCAAAAAGAATGTTTATTTTCTGAACGCGGAGAAGGAAATAGACTTTATAGTGGCTGACGAGAAGCTAGCCATTCAGGTATCGTATAGCATCAGGGAGGAGACCACTTACAATAGGGAGGTGCCGCCACTGGTGAAGTATGCCAAGGCGCACAAGGACTGGAAGTGCCTGCTGATTACTTATGATGAGGAGGGCACGGAGGAAGGAATACCCGTAGTGCCGGTGTGGAAGTGGCTTATGGAGGTGTATGTTTGAGGCTCAAAGTGCCCGTTAAGGTGATTTTACCATGTCATTACTCATCTTTAATAAACTGAATTATGGAAAAGGAAGTTGAACTTGTGAAACTCAAAACATTAATTTTCCACAGAGATATTGTTTTTCTAAATAATCTTTGTATTTTTGCAGCAGGTTACAACTGAAACAAGATGGATCAGCATTTGGATATTAAACCATTTCTCATTGAAAAACTCAAGCAGCAACATTGTCTGTGGAGTTATGAGAACTATTCCATACAAGACATCCCCGATGATGTTCTAGTGGAATTGGTGATGCTGTATCTGGATATTGATGAAATCAATCTTCTATTCCAACTATTCGGCTACAAGAAGATGAAGCGAGCTTGGATAGAGAATGTGGTTGCACAAGGCGACCGCTACTATAACCTAAACATATTCTTTGCTTGGTATTACTTTCACGCCAAGCGTCCACGTAGCTACGTAAAGGCTATGGCAACACGTCAACTTAACAAACGATTAGCAGCATGAACTCTCGTTTAAAAAAGATGAGGGTTTCTCTCTTTTGCAACCAACTTATGATGTGAGTGCCTCAGGTATCGAATCATACATCAAAGGACTACTTATATAATATCAAGCAAAAAGGACTACGTCTGATTCTTATTCCGTCTTCCCCCACAGCAATGTGCCGTCTGTAGCCTGCCCTTCTGCCTCTACGCTCAGACGAGTGGTTCGGCTGTTATTATAGAAGGTAATGGTAGCCTCTCCCTTACCATCCAATTTCAGGTCAGGATTCCAATAAAGAGTCCTACGATAGTCCTTCTGACCTTCGGGAGGAACTTGTTTACTGTAGTCGGGCGAGTAGAATTCGGCAGGATAGGCAAAGCCATCCAAAATATAGCGGCGGTCTCTGTATGTCAATTGTCGAGACCCATCAGGGAAAGGATACATCACGAGTGTTGACTTAGGCTCATTCGCACCATAATACAGTTTGCTGCCCTCCATTCGCGGACTATAGTCGGAATAAAACACATACATATCCCATACTCCATTACCTCTATATTCCATAGATTCACCAGGTGACAATTCAAAACGGGGGGAGCCGTAAGCCCCTATGCCCGTTGGACCAGAATTGGAATAAGTGAGTGAAAACGAACCGGATATAAGGTATTTCCTTGCATAAATGGAATCCTTGGGAATTTCCTTGTCCATCAGAGACCTACGTGTAAGTCCATAGCCATAACGAGTATCAAACGTAGGCTCATTGCCTAATATACTGGGAGCCCCGACACCATAGTCACCCACCATTATTTGTGTGAAGTTCAAGCCATAGTCTTGTTCCATATTCTGGGCTTCGTAAGCATCCATAGAGAGAATGGGCCATGTGTCATCAAACCTGCGCAGGCCGGTACGACGGGCCCTTACATTCACCTCATGCATGAGGGTTACGTCGTTTTCTTTGAACCATTTGCCATTTGCCGTTTTCTCCTGAAAAGATGCCGAAGCAAGATGGTTCTGATAGTAGTTGTAGGGTTTTACGAATCTGGGGTATGGCCAGATGATACGGGCCAGATAAACAGCAGGCTCTACATAGGTTTTCAGTCTTATCTTCCTTTTTGCAGGCATATACATATAATCTGCATCTTCATCATCGGGTTCTGCCTGAATCCAAGTATATGAATGTTTTTTATTTTGCCATTTTGTTGTGTCTGCTACACTAAGAAAGAACACAGATTTGCCATAGAATGAGGGTAATTGTATACGGAAGTTTCTCTGCCAGGTATTGCTCTCACCGAAAATGGTCTCATTTTCATCAACTATCATCATTTCTGCATGAACTTTCAACTCATTTTTGCGGCTTTGTTCCTTCTTATTAACTGCCCTCCTATAATCGTTAAAATCACGAAATGAGTTCTTGACCAAATTTATTGTGGGTGGAATAATGGACTTGGGCTCATTAGAATTCTGCTCATTAAGGCCATTCCCCAATTGCTTTGAGGATTCTTCTACTCTTTCCTGCCTATTCTCTTCTTCGTCCTTAGCCAAATCACTTTCAAGAACATTCCTGTATGTGCTGCCTATCAAGATGGGGGTTCTTTCTGCAGGCTGAGTCAAATCCCACAGACCTCGAACTGCCATATTTCGCCAGTCGAATCTTCGCCAGCCTTGGGTCATCATAAGCAGGTCCAATGCTGCACGATGTAACGAGTCGTCAGATTCGAAGTACCATCCTGGCTGGGGCACAAAACCACGTATCTCACTCGAAAGCAACATCTCGGTCAGGATATTGCTGTCATCATGGAGATAGTCACGCCGGCTTTCATCCCTTACGGTCAGAGAGAGATTGTTTTTCCCCTCAATAGTCTTCAGTCTTATGCTGACTGGTTCATAAGGCTGGTATTCATCCTTTACCCCTTCTATTTGTAGAGTAGATTTCATTTCCTGTTTCCCTTTCGAGAAGAACAGACGGTCAGCATAAATATGGCCTTGGGTGTCAAACACAGTCATCTGATAAACGCCCGGTTCAAAAAGGAGTGAATCAGGGAAGGTGCATATACTGTTATAATCCTGAATGTCTATAACCCGTCCTTCGTGCATAAGACTAATGGCCAGGCTGTCGGCACATAAATCTTCTGTTTTGCTCAAATGGGTAATCCATCCGTTGCCAGTTTGTTCCGCTCTGAGTGAAACTCCAGTCTGCTCTGCCTTGGGCAGCTTGACCTTTGCAGTCTTTCCGCCAGAAGTAACGAAGCGGACTTCCCTTTCAATTCCCTTTTCTGGAGTATACAAGAAATAGCCTCTGCCCCTGTTCAGGACTTTTGCGGAATCATTTGCATAATAGAGGTATCCCTCTGCCCATTCTCCGTCATCCCAAACTGACTCGAAGGCTATTCGGCAAGGCTGTCCTTCTATTGGATTTCCACCTTCTGGGTAAAGCGTAACTTTCAGTTCGCGTTTGCTTGGGTCGGAATTGTATAATCTCCGCGTAGCCCTCAGCGTCATATTGCGATTATAATCTCCAGCAACATCAGGCTTATCATATACGGGGAACACGCGGCTATACAGTTTCTCGTAATCCCTATAGTACTCTTTTTCCTGTTGCTTAGATCTAAAACCCAAACCGATTTTATCCAGATGCTTATGCTCATACAGTCCCCAGTTCAATTGCCAACGGGTATATGCCCTGAGTTCATAGAAGCCTGCATATTGAATTAGGTTGTTCAAGGCAAAAAATCCCTGCCCGTGCCCATCACGCATCTGAATAAGTTTGCGTTCTATCATATAACCTTCCTGACCGTAGAGTTCAACATACAGAACGCCGCTCACACTTGAAGGCTTGCCTGTATCGGTCCGACGTGTATAGGCTGAGAACCAGATGGTATCGCCAAGCTGGTAGCTGGTGTTGTCCATATGGATATATACCTTCTCCTGTGGAATGGTACTCCCGAAGGCTACAAGACGTTTCAGCATGGGACCGAAGGCTTCCGGATAATAGAGTTCCTTCTTCACCTTGGAAACATTTTCATCTGACTGCTTGGTACCCTTTACATCCCCAAAAACAACCCGTTCCTCATCTTCCGTTCGTTTCACAATATCGTATTTCTCCCAAAGGTTTGCGTCATATCCGGCATCTTTCAGGGCAGACACCATATTCTTTTCGCTTGGCTCCATCTTATCCGCAATCTCCTCATCCGGTCCGATGGCAAACATCAATGCGCGATAGCGTGATATTTCTGTTCCACCATGAATGGCCAGATGCGACACTGATGCTGCTCCTTGGCTATAGTCATATTCCAGATGGAATTTTATGGTAGTTTCATAAGGCACAAACATGGTATAGCTTACGTGGAAATTATTGCAGGAGCCGTCAAAGCGAAGCAGCCTGCAAGTTTCTGCATCTATGTATGCTGTACCTGTAATGTTTCGCTTGTATTCTATTTCTCTCGGTATTTTTTTCTTCAGCATAAAATCTATTCTGTAGAGGTTTTTCCCATCTTCGCCTTGTATTTGTTGTATGCGTGTGTCGTAATACTTGTGCAAAGTAGAATAACTCGAAAATGGTTTCAAAACATTATTCCAGAATTGGCTGCCGTAAGTTTTGGGCGCAACCTCCAAGAGTTTGTGTATGTTTGAAGAATTAAAGTTCATGGTACTGCCGTTCTCAACCGTATCACGACCTTGCAGACCGCTTATCATCATAGCAGAATGAATGTTCACTACAGAATGTGCCATCATGAATGCATCTGCTATATAGGTTCCTTCTTCCGTTTCTGTCATGGTGCGGAAGAAGTACTTCCTTGCCATCTTGCCCTGTTTCTTGTAATCCTGTTTCAGATTAGCAATTACCTGCTTCAGCATGTCTTTATTGCGTAAAGCTTGTATGGTAATTTCTCCCAGAGTAGTTGTGTAAGGCTTAAGTTTAATAACGGAAGGTAATTCATTTGCCTTGTATGTTACCTTTTCATAACCAATACAACTGAACTTCAGCATATCATTAGCATCTGCAGTCAGTTTGAATTCTCCGTCATCATTGCTCAACGTTCCTTTCCCTTCCCCCACATAGATACTTACGTATGGTAAAGTCTCACCCGTCTTGGCATCAACCACACGGCCCTGCAGCTCCACTTCCTGTGCCCAAGCGGATACAGAAACCATTAGAACGGAGAAGAATAGTAGTACACCACGCATATTTTATACCATTTCCGCCGTAAATTTACAACTTTTATTTGATAATCTTATTCTCAGGAGCCTCAAAACATTTAGTTCGTGTAATACGCTATTTCATCATGATATACCCGAACCCTGTCACAGCAAATAACGGTTTTTGGAAGGATCACGACTTTAAGATTAGAACAACCGTAGAACATATCATAACAGAACTGACCTTTACGAATATATGAACTCCACACCCACTGTCCATTATCATTTTTAAGGTGGTGTCCTTTGATCTGTCGCATACTCTTAAATTGAAAACCCTTTTTCTCCTTGCTTGTCATTCTATACGACTTAGAGACTCCAAGTTCTGCAGTATCATCTAAATTTAACAACGCAAAATTATCTCTGTATCCCGATGACTCCATAACATAAGGAGTCCCTGAAACAATAGGGCTGCCATACATACCGTCTCTTACTGATGGTTTTGAAAAATTTTCCTGAGGACTCGGATATACCATTTGCTGATATAAACACAAGTGTGCCTTTTCTGCATCAACAGAAAGATAGGGTTTCTTGTCCGACTTAAAACGTGCACCAGACAGGTCAAGATATGCCAGACGCCCAACTCTATCTCCTTCATGCTCCTTATATCCAGCCATTCGTCTCAGGGTTTTGAGGTCAGCAGAGTTAAGCTCGCCATTCACCACAAGCACACTACATGTATCTATCTGGGCCTGAGTTAAAACTTGGCTCAAATTGCCAGCCTGTGGGTTATGTATCGTAGTTCTTGCCTCTGTTAGTAATATTGTACAGAAGGCAAACACCCCCAAAACAGCAAACTTCTTCATATCCGATTAGTTTAAGATTTTACTAAATGACTTAATCACATACACCTTTTATATCTATAACGCACAAGCCGCTGATTTGTAACAACAATGGGCATTTTTAACATTTCTTTTAAAAACTCAGCTCTCAGTCACTCATCACTACAATCCACAAACGATATTACATAGCCTATTGGCATGGTTAAATGATTCTTATTCCGTCTTCCCCCACAGCAATGTGCCGTCTGTAGCCTGCCCTTCTGCCTCTACGCTCAGGTGAGTGGTTCGGCTGTTATTATAAAAGGTAATGGTAGCCTCTCCTTTACCATCCAATTTCAGGTCAGGATTCCAATAAAGAGTCCTACGATAGTCCTTCTGACCTTCGGGCAATTTCTGTTTACTATAGTCGGGTGAGTAGAACTGGGCAGGTTCAGCGAATCCCTGCAGTATGGTACGTCGATCATCAGATGTCTGGGTACTGCCTGAATTATAAGTGCGGAGAAAACTGAATGCATTGTTGTCAATTGAGAGAACAGCATGGGGCAGATGGCTCTGGTAGAATGTATAATCGGTTACAAATTGGGGATATGGGTGGTCGATAAAAACCTCCCAATCACTCTTCTCGTCCCATTTGAAGGATACCAACTGATAGGGGTCGAGGTTGGATGCTCCAAGATGGAGTACACAACTGCCATAGAATTTGGGAATCGTCAATTTGAAGTGTCCTCCGTCGTATGTTTGCATATGAGGAAGTTTCTGCCGGCCTGAGGTGTCCTCTAACATTGCATAGATGTAAGATTCCTTATACATATCTGCATGATAGCCCTGCATCTTTTTGCTCTCGAACCGATTTGGCTTGAAAGCCTTTCCACCTGTACGAACGGCATGTCCCATCAGCATCATTTGCTCTTCACGAGGCTGTGTTATATGCAAAGAATCACCATTGGCCAGACCAGCCCAGCTAAAGCGTCGCCATCCCTGCGTCATCATCAATAGGTCCAGGGCTCGCTGATGGGTTTCATCATCGCTCTGGAAATACCATCCGGCATTAGGGACGAAGCCCTTGATTTCGCTTGCCAAAAGCATCTCCGTAAAGATATTGCTGTCGTCATAGGTTGACGGACAGTTTTCTGCATCGTGAAAGGAAACTGAGATGTGGCATTTATCGCGAATATCGGCATTATTCATCTGGATGGTTACCTTAACTTGCTGGAATGGTTCGTATGTTTGTTGTAGACCTCTGAATGTCAGTTTTTCGCTATCTTCTGTTCCTCGGACAAAGAAGAGACGGTCGGCATAGACGTGCCCCTCATCATCGAACACTGTTGCCTGGTAAACTCCACTCTCGGCTGTAGTATGCTTGTATTGATATTTGAAGAAGTTGGCCTCGGCCATATAGTCCTCAAAGGGTATAAATTCCTTGAGGATTCCGTTATGCTGAATACTCAAAGCCATACGTCCGGGCTCAATATCCCGCGATATCCGGGAGTGTATACTGTAGGTCGTACCGTTTGATGACACTTGCAGGTTTGCCCCTTTGTGCTGGGCCTGCGGCAAGGTCGTACTGATGGATGGGTTCCCGCCAGCGGGACAGAATGTGGCATTGTAATCTTTCCCCTCTGTGGGTGTTATTACAAATGCTCCTCGGCCTTGATGCTCAGTGGGGATGCTGTCTCCCCCCACAATAAGAACTCCATCAGCAGCCTCTCCGTCATCCCATTTTGCCTCAAATGCCACACGATTGGGTACGCCCAAGAGTAGGAGACCTCCTTCTGGGTAACAGGTTAGGATTAGCGAGCGATTGGCTTTCATGTGTGATGGAAGGGAGGGTTCATGATGCTGAGCGGTTGAGAGCTCATAGAGGGGAAAGACGCGACTGTAGAGCTTGTCAGGCCAGTTCAGCTGCCAGCGTGTGTAGGCCCTGAGTTCACAGAATCCGCTGCAAATTTTATCCCCAGACAGGGCAAAGAATCCTTGGCCGAAGCCATCCGTCATCTCTAACATTTTGCGCTCCACCAACGAACCGTCCTGATTCAGCAGTTCTGCATATAGCACGCCACTGATATCGGATGGCTTTCGGTTGTTGGTGTTTTGGGTGTAGGCAGAAAACCAGAGAGTATCACCTATCTGGTAACTTGTATTATCCATATGCACAAACACCTTCTCTTGTCCTTGCGTCCATTCCGCCCGTTTCAGGTTCTCATAGATGGCTTTGAGTCCTGGGTTCTTGATATCAACGGGGATGTCGTGGTAATCGCCACCCACGACAAGCTGCTCTTGCCTGGTACGTTGCACAACATACGAGTTGGCCCACATCAGCGAGTCGAATCCTGCATCCCGAATTGTCGAAATCATATTCTCTTCTATTCGATTTCCCTTTTTGCCTACCAATACTTTGTCGTCAATCCGGAACATAAGGCCACGGGCACGGATATTGACGCCCTTCGTCTCGAAACTGATATTAGAGACTTCCGCCATTCCTTCGCGATTATAGCGGTAGTCAATGGTGAAGTGGGTATTAACGTGAGTGGTCTGTCCGGTGCTCTTCTCCTTGTACATCATCAGCATAATTGGAACCGTACCCGTAAAACGTAGCAAACGATGATTGCGGCCATCAATATAGGCCGTTCCCTCCATCATCCTTCCGGCTTCAGTACGCACGTCGGGGAGCATCCTCACAACGTAGACGAGTTCCCCTCTATCATCCTTCTGGGTAAAGTATCTACATTGGTAGAGCTTCTTGTAATTCTTGTAATTAAACGGCAAGACAAGCAGTTCGTTCCAGAAAGCGTTGTACTTCATCATAGGTCCCACCTCCAGCAAGTGGTGCATATTCATACTGGTCAGCGAGGGATGTTGCGTGGTCTTGTCCATACGGATCTGCCGCCCGTTCAACACCTCTATGTCCCGAATGTGAACCATTGACTTGGCATCTACAAAGGCCTCTATCATTTCCACCCCTTCTCCAAGCTCTTCTATGATACGGCAGAAATAATGGCCGCGCCTTGCTCCACCATCCCTCAGACTTCTCTTCAGCTGTCTTTGTGCCCTATCCATTATTGCAGATACTGAGAGCACAGTCAGTTCGTTCATTTGCTTGACAGATGGCACCATCCTGATTATCTTAGGTAATTGTGATGCCAGGGTACGTTGTGTCTGGTATCCCACGCAACTGAACCTAATCGAATCATTCGCATCTGCAGCTATTGTAAAGTCTCCATCAGAATTACTCAGCGTACCCCTGCCATTCCCCACGTAGATGCTCACGTATGGCAATGCCTCACCCGTCTCAGCATCTACCACACGACCCTGAACTATTTCTTCCTGTGCCCAAGCGGATACAGAAACCATTAGAACGGAGAAGAATAGTAGTACACCACGCATATTTTATACTATTTCCGCCGCAAATTTACAACTTTTATTTGATAATCTTATTCTCAGGAGCCCAAGAACTTTGACCTTTGGCTGTTGGCTTCTCTAACCTATAACCCCTAACCTATAACCTTTACAAAGCAGACTTCTTCCATCACCTAACCACTCGTTTGACTCCATTCTGAATATACAATCCCTTGGCTGGTTTAGCAGAGAGGTGGCGACCTTGGAGGTCGTAAATGGCATCATCATACTTTTCACTTTTCACTTCACCAATTCCTGTTCCCATCTCCATGATGTTGAAATCCTTCCACAGATCAGATGCTCTGTATGCCTCTTCACAACCTTGGGGGACATATAGTTTGCAGTTCTGCTTGTCA
>JAFSRW010000011.1 GCA_017445925.1 Bacteroidaceae bacterium
ACTTGCTTACTGGAACTTCGGGAAATACAGCCCGACGGATATCACGAAGAGCAGTGAGTGTCTTCTGCATCGCCACCTCGCTGTCGAAGATTGGATTAAGTTCGCGGAGTAGTTCCGCACGTAAACGTAATGTTGTCATAATGCACTTGTTTTATGGTTTCTGACAGCAAAGGTACGAAGAAAAGTTGAAAAGTTAAAAAGTTTAAGAGTTAAAACATCATAATAGACAAGAAATAAATAACATAACGTCGAACCCTCAAACGAAGAAAATTGTCATGAGTCCATAAAAGAAATATCCATAATTATTTGGGTGTCTTAGGGAATAATAGTACCTTTGCACCCAGAGCATTGTGATTATGGAGCTATGACAGCTTTCTTGTAAACTTCCGAACAACGCCAAAATTTAGTTTCAAAAAGTAACACAAAGGAAGATTGTCTGCCTGCTCACACCATACGGTGTGGGCATTGGCGGTATAGGCATCTTTGTGTTGGCTGATTGGCGTTGGCCAGGAAGTTTTGTCGTTAATGTACCAATAATGCCCCACTTTTTTTTCTAATAATAACAATACGTACATTATCAACAAGTTTTGTCTAATAAGGTTGAAAGAGAATTAAGAATATGAATTACAATAACGACGAGGATAGCCTCGATGAATTGAATCGCCTGCTTGAACGGCTGCATCAAGCAGGCTACGACAAACATTTCAGCCACCTACAAATAGTATATGTATCGCCAGGTGCACAGCACGTGGAAAAGATTGAAACGCAAAGAATAGAGGCCCGTCCCCCAAGCCCTCTCCAAAGGGCGAGGGGAGAAGAGAACGCTGAAAAAGCCATTAGCCTACCTAACGAACTCCGTACCGAGGCGGCAATGGTACTATGGAGGAAGGCGAGGGAGGCGGGATATGTCGACGAGTACTTTCAGCCTACAATCTCCCGAACGCTTTCGGCTATTCTGGCCTTCGAGATGGCTGTTCAGCTGGATATAACAGAGAAGTGGAAGACTTTTGAAGGAGCGTGGAATCGACGTAATATGTATCGCGACTATTACAAGGCTCTCAACACGCAACAAGCGTTGACGTTTCAGGATGAGATAAAACGCATTTTCCGATAAAAACAACATATTCAGGGGTGGGTTGTACCCGCTACATGTAGCAGGCATGTAGCGGGTTTATTTTTCTGCATATCCGTACCTTTGCATCGTTGATCAACATTAGAGTTAATGAAGTTAAAGAAGTTAAAGAAGTTAATGAAGTTAAAGAAGTTAATGAAGTTAGAGGGAGTTAGAGGACAATACCATTACACGTGTAGAACTATCGTCCTTTAACTACTGTCCGAAGGACGAGCGAAGCGATAACTTCTCAGCGAAGCGATAACTTCTTTAACTTCCAAGGCTAAAAGGCCGATAACAAAAAAATGAACAAAATTATGAACGTAAGATGCAAAGAAAAGTCTTTACACCCATCTTCCCAAAGCGGGAAGATGCTACTCCTGCTCCGTCGGGGCAGTCGGCACAGGCTAAGGAGTCTGATGCAACAGCTGTGCTCCGCAAACTCGGAGCGTGTGAACTGCGCAGCGCCTTTGCGCAGGCAATATTCAAACACATGCGAAAGAACTTCCAGAGCGAATCGGAATTCCGTAAGACCGTTGGTCAGTGGGTGGCGCGTGATATTGCCACCGATGTGGAGCTGCGCATGGAGATGCAGCGCCTTGGCTATCGCCCCCACGAACGTGGTTATACCCTACCCCAGCGCATGGCCCTCGTGCGGTTTTATATGCGGAAAATAAAGCCCCTCTCCAACCCCTAACCACCTAACCACCTTCGCAAATGGGGATTTGCTCACCTTTGTGGGGCCGGAGCCACATTCAGTGGCTCCTCTAAAGACCCCAGTCGCCCCCATTGGGAGGTGGGGAACCGTAAAGAAACAAAATGTTTAACAGACTGCCCAACCCCTGCTTGCAGTCCCCTCCCATTTGGGGGAGGGTTAGGGAGAGGGGCCAATATGACTTATACAATTTATCAGGCATCAAGCCTGCGCGCTATGGTAAAGCAGTTGCTGCCATGCGCCGAGAGTAAGAACATTAGTGATAGTAACTATTGCAGCTTGGGCATCCTGAGCCGTAAAAAGGAGAATGCCGATGAGGAGGCGTTGTTCTATGCCGAGACACACCAGCCATCCTTCTGTATGGGGCTGGGAATGGTGCTGACAACCGAGGACGTAAAGGCAGATAATGGGCACTGCGTCAGAGTTCTCACCCGCGACTTGGACAACGCTCTGGCCAGTTTCGGACAGCGCATGGTGTATATGCAGCTGCAGGATGACGGTGGCATAATGCTGAGCACTGTGGAGTCACTTTCCGAAGGGGACGAAACACCCGTTCCTTCTACCCGCCGCATGGTGTTTGTGCAGGGCGAGAAGGTGGAACCGCTGACGTTGCCAGATAATCAGAAAAAAGAGGACAGCGGATGCGTCTGTTCTGGGACGGTAGTGGAGCGTGACACGTGCATCCTGGCTAATAAGATTGAGCTGCTGGACAGCCTGCGCTTCTCCGTTCCCTTAGCTGCCACACGTGGCAACGGGCTGCGCAAGCAGGGTGTGCTGCTGGAACTTACGCCCGAGAAGATGCATGTGGAGGGTTCCAACCTGAGCATGTACGCCATGGCCAACAGTCGTGACCCTTGGTTGCAGGCGCCCCGTCGCCAGCACCAGTGCATGTTGGCACCGGATAGCGTGCGACACCTCCTGTCGGCCCTCTCCAGCTATGGCGAGGAGCAGTCGCTGACACTGACGGTTTCCACGCGTGAGGATAACCAGAGCACACTAACGGTGCTGTGTGATACGGTGATGGTGATTATGGATTGTTAAAACAACAGCCTCTCCCCTAACCCCTCTCCCAAAGAGAGGGGGACTTGGGGCTGACCTCGTGCGGAATGTTTTGATTAAATAACGATAACGTTAACGATAACAAAAAATGCAAGAAGAAAAACAAGAAGAAAAACAAGATTTCCCCCGCACCCCCTTTCAAGTAAAAGAAGAAAACAAAAAAGAAGAAATCAACACCCCTTCAAAGATGTCTCTCGTAAAAAATAAGAAAGGAAGGCGTAAAAAGGTCTTTGTGATACCTACTCTTGAGGAGGTTCAGTCTTACATGGACGGTATGGGTGATCTACTCTTTACAGCCAGTCATTTTTGGACTTACTACGATAGCCGCGAATGGAAACTGGGATGTCGAAAGATGAAGGATTGGAAGAAGGTTTTGAACAACTGGGTTGAGCGGGATAATAGTAATGCCGTAAAGCGTAAACCAAAATCGGCTAGCAAGCCAGCGGCGCCCCAGAACATTGTGACGTTCAATGCTTACAAACCAGTGGAGACAAGAGGGGCAGTAAGTTACGAGGAGTACGAGAGGATGAAGCGGGAAGGGAAATGCCTCTCCCCTAACCCCGGGAGAGTGTAGAGTTGAGAGTGTAGAGTTTAGAGGTGTTTTTAAAGGTTATTGGTTATAGGTTATAGGTTATAGACGTTAATCAACTGTAAACTGTAAACGGTAAACGGTAAACTTTATTCAATGGAAAAAACGTTCAGAATCAGGTCTTATGGTCGGACGGAATTGGCGCAGCTATATTGCCCAGGAGTGCTACCGAGGTCTGCCTATCGTAGGCTAAAAGCATGGATGGCACTTAATCCCCGCCTTCGCCCGCTTCTGCGCCAGAACAGCCGAGTCTTTACACCGGCCCAGGTGAAGAGAATCGTGGATATTCTGGGCGAGCCATAAGTGGCAATAAGTATCCATAAGTGCCCATAAGTTACCATAAGTGCCTGTAAGTTACATCCTCGCTTTTGCACCGTCGTACCTTTGCAGTGCCTTAAGGCGAAAGCTCTTACGGCTACACGTGGAAAAATTTACTGCCACGTGTACCAGTAAAATTTACTACGCGTAGCAGAAAACAATAAAAATTAATCCCAAAAACAAAAAACTATGGCATTAAAAGTAAAAGCGAAAGAGAAACTTCAGAAGATTGGTAAGTATGCCGACACCTACCGTTATGTGATGCAGCCCGAACTGTACACACCCCTGAAGGAGGAGAAGGTTATCCGAGAGGCGGCTCTGCGCAGCGGAGTGAGCCAGGGTGTTATGCAGGCCTGCTGGGATGCTGCCGGCGAAGTCATCAAAGCTTGGGCCACCGAGGGTCACAGCGTGGCTTTGCCCGGACTTGGCAGCATGCGTTTCGGCCTCCGTGCCAAGAGTGTGGCCGATGTGAACGAGGTAAAGGCGGGCCTTATCACCAGTCGCCGCATCATCTTCACGCCCAACACCGAGCTGAAGGATGAGTTGGCACAGACCGCCATCCAGATTACCTGTTACGACCGCAATGGCAACGAGGTGAAGCGTGTAACCTCTACCGATCCAGGCACCGTTGAGGACCCTGAAAACGGGAACGATAACGGGAACGTTAACCCTAACGAGGGGGGAAGCGATGACAACCAGAATGGTGGCCAACAGCCAAATGCCAACGGCCAAGGTGATAACCCCGGCGGTGATGACAACGGTGGCGGCGATGAGCCAGGAGCGGATGAAGACTAAGACCCCCTAACCCCCTTTAGGGGGAATGGAGAGTGGGCCTTCGGGCCCGACTCTTCAAATTGAAAATTGAAAATTAATTTCAGTAGTTAAGAATTCGGAAGTTAAGTAGTTAAGCCATTACCAATAACATGTGCAGAACTATCGTCTTTAACTCCTGTCCGAATGGACGAGCGAAGCGATAACTCCTTTAACTTCTTTAACTCCTTAATAAATGATAACAAACAACAACCCATTGAACATCCGAGTTGGTAAAAGCAAGTGGCTAGGACAAGTACTCCCCCAAAGGGGGAGCGGAGAGGGGGCTTTTTGTCACTTTGAATCGATGGAATATGGTATCAGGGCTGGCTTCTGCCTGCTTCGCACCTATGCCACCAAGTACCGGCTGAACTGTGTGAGGGATATCATCACCCGTTGGGCGCCGCCATCGGAGAACAACACGCAGAGCTACATCCGCCATGTTTGTCTCCTCACCGGCTTTGGTGGTAACCAGAGACTGACGGAGAAGGACTGGTCTCGCCTCGTAAAAGCCATGGCCAAGATGGAGTCCGGCGTAGATCTGGACGACAATCTCATCCAACGCGCCTGGCAGCTCTTTCAAAATGAAAAATTGAAATAATGAAAGAATGAAAGTGATAGTTACGTAAACTAAAACAATCAATTAAGCTATTAACCCATTAAACTACTAAGCTATATGAAGAAAGAAACTTGGAAGACTATACTTCACCTTGTAGCAAGCATCATTGCTTCTATCATTACAGCACTTGGAACTACCAGCTGCATGAGGTAATCAACCTTAACGTTAACGGTTTAAGACGTTGACACTTTGTGTCGAGCTTGACTTTTGTCTAGCCAGCTACTGCTCGGCAATGCTTAAACAAGTTTATCATTGCTCTCGCTTATCCGCAGCCTTCCTACGCCATGGCATAGCTGATGCAAGCATCGCTCTGCTCATTTGGCTTAAACGGAACCTTCAAGACGAAAAGGCGTTGACCTTATACTTTAGAAAAAAGGGCATCCAAACGGGTGCCCTTTGTCTTTATCGGATTACTTTCTTACCATCTATATAATAAACACCGTGGGGCAGTCCTGCGGTGTTTTTTGTACCCCTCACCTTCTTCCCATCGAGGGTATATATTCCTTTCCCATTTATAGTTACTTCCGATGAAATGGCAGATTTTACGTTTGTGGCATTTTCTGTCACTTCTATCTGACATGCCAGAGCGGTAGCTTTGTTCTCTATGTACGAGTTGTTGACCGTTCCTACGTGGAAGATTCTGGAATCCTTGGCATCTGTATAAGCATTGTATTTATTGATTCCAGCATCGTCTTCCTCATCACCTCCTACAAAGTCTATGGTATATTTGCCTGGCTTTGCATTTTCTGGAATGGTTACCAGGAAGGTAATCCTGATAGAGTCGCATCCGTTTCGCCAGCAAGCCGAAATATTCTTGGGTACTTTCTTCTGACTTTGGAATCCATACCACGTATATTTGCTTTTCTTGAAGGCTGCATTGCAGAACTCCGTCAACTTATCGCAAGCCACCATATTGTGCTGACTGTTCACCTTGCTTCCGTCGCTGTAATACACCCAGTTCTCGGCAAACTGCTGGTGAGCGCCCTTGGGGACTGTCACTTCCCATCCTTCAGGCACACGAATGCCGGCATACGACCAGTCGGTAACAAAATTCTGTGTACTGGAGCCATCGTCCACAACGGTAAAGCTTACCTCGATGGTGGAGCCTGCCTCTGCCTGTTTCGGTGCCGTAGTCCTGATAATCTTATAACAGGATGTCAGCAAAATAAGAGAGAATAAAAGCCCCCCTCCCAACCTCCCCCCGAGGAGGGAGGCTTTTTTATTTTGGTTAGATTTTTGCATCATCATTTTCTGTTCTAAATTGTGTAGGCCAGGGCCTTCTCCCTCCTCCTCGGGGGAGGGATGGGGAGGGGGCTTCACTCCTCAAATACCGCTTTCCAGTTATACACTCTAAAGAAGAAGGGGCGGTAGAAGTCGGCTGAGCCTGTGGCATTGAAGTTGTCACTGAAGTTCTTGCAGTCGGTATTGGTGGAGAAAACCAATTCGCCTTCGCGTGAAAGCGTCTGATGCAGATGCGGCATGTAGAAGTTCTGATACGTGCGCGTACCTTTCTTATCCAGCACCCAAGGCATGGTCCACAACTGGTGGCATTCTTCGAACGGTCCCCAAGGATTCTTGCTGCGCATAATATACAGTTGCTTGCCAAACACAAAGCCCTGTGCCGTCATGTAGTAGTAATCTCCATCCTTAAAGACCCATGCTGTGGAAACAGATCGGCTTGAAATAGCCGAACGATTTACCTCAGCTGCCGTTGGGTAAGTCTTTTGCCAACTGAAATTGCCCTTTTCATCGGCTATATAGTATTCCCATTCCGAACGCAAATCATGCGTTGTAGAACGAGCAACTACGGGCGAAGAGGTGTTCAGCACGTCGCCCTCGTTCTTCTTGAACTGGTTGCAGGCATACAGGTAGGTATGTCCGTCCTCATCCTCCCAAAGTGTCTGGCCGTAGCCTATGGGGTCTTTCTCAAAGAAGTTATGGTCTACGCTGAGGAGTTTCAGGTAAGTATCATCGCCAGGCTTTCCTTCCAGCGAATAGATAGCCAAGGCACGGTTATCGCTCTGCATCAGGTTTTCTGTACCGTTATATACGCCAGCCCAGAGCATTTGCAGTTGTCCGTCCACTACCGTTGCATCGCCTGCCCAGTAGAGCCATTGCTGGTCTATCTCTCCGGCTTTTATCTGAGCATCGGTCTTCTCTCCCTTAGGATGGCGCAGATGAGTACGGCAAGTGCCTTGTGTCTTGTTTATCCAATCGGCCAGCCATACTTGGTTGCTGCTTAATGTGCCAGGCAGTCCATCCTCACCGGGTGTCTGAACCATAATACTGTTACGTGGGAAGGTGCAATTGCCGCGTGCCCTCGTACTGGAATTTACACGACCATAGAAGCTGTCGTTAAACGACCAGAAGACATTTCCGTCTGGCAGCATGGCAGTCTGCACGCCGTCGCCTCCGTTCCAACCCAGTGTTCGTGTAAAGAGTCCGTCGTACAATTTGTCCTTGTAAACATAAACGTTATGGTTGGCGTTGTTGTGCGGCAAATATTCCAACTTCCATTCGTCCTTTACCGATGGAATGGGCCATTTCAGTGTGTCTGCCTCCACCTCGTGTGTAAGGTCCTGCGCAAGGCCGCTCAAGTGTACACTACACAGAAGAGTCAGTAGTAGGTATTGTAACTTCATTCTGATGTGGATTCTTTGGTTTATCTGAATAGTTTGGATAATAGAATGCTGGCATACCTAATGCCATCAGCGCGTATAGCTTGTGGTTCTTGGGTAAATGCAGCAGGCGCTCGGTCTTTTTGCGTCCCATATTTTTGAACGCCATCTGCACCAAACCCATATAGATTTGCGAAACGCCGTGTGCTTCTGCCATCAGCGAAGCGTTTTGGTAAGCCAGGTTGCAGTCCTGCCAACCAAAATCGTAACCCTTGGGTGTACTGAACGCTAAAAGTGCCGTCCCGTTGCAAGTGCAGGGACGCTTACCCTCACGCCATTTGCGTTCGAAGCGGTACAGCTCAGCGGCTTCATTGTAGAGGTTGCGCAGGAACAACTTGGTCAACGGACGCACAATGGGCGACATCAGTATGCCAGCCAAGCGAAGGAAAAATTTCATGGTGGCATCCTCCACCGCCTGTATGTCTTCGTCCTGCAGTAGGGTTACTGCCACCTTGCGTGAATTCTCGGCTGTTGGAGCCACGTATGCGGCTTCTATGATATAAGAGAGTGACTCTGAAGGTATTGGAGCGGGAGTAATGGTGCGGTTGGAACGACGGCTTTTCATCAGTTCCATCAGAGATTTTGCCGATGGAATCAGCTCTTTTTGCACACGGTGGATGCTGGTCGCTGGGAAATCGGCATGTTGTAAGGCACCTGCTTCACATACATCTACACAATGTCCGCACTGAATGCAGTTCTTGGCCTTTCTGACCACAGGCACTTCACCCTTCTCCTGCGTATATACAGCAGAAGAGCACACGCGAGCACATCGTCCGCATCGCTTACAAGCATCAACGTTGATAATTATCTCCCGTCTCATTAACTTCTGTAACTTCCTTAACTTCTTTATTTTCCCAGAACTTGGTCAACAAATAAGCACATCCTGCAAAGCCCACGATGATGCAAGCACCGGCAACATACTTGCCGCCAATCCATTCCACCATACTGAAGTCGAGAACCTTATCGCCCAACACATTTACTTCTATCAAGGCGATAGAATTGTTCAGAATGTGTATGATGCTTGTCAGTACAATGTTCCCCGTCTTAGCATAGATAATGCCCAGAACAACTCCCATCAGTATAGCAAAAGGTACCTGTGCTGGGTTAAAGTGGATGATACCAAACAGAATGGCAGATATCCAGATGGCACGCCAAGGGGAAGAACCGTTGCGTATCAGATGGCCGCAAATACCCTCGCGGAATACCAATTCCTCTATAACAGGGCCAACTATGGCAACGCCCAATATGCCCCAGAAGTTTTTGGCCAGCCCCATCATCATATCCTCAATCATGTTGGGCAAATTCACTATCTCAGAGAGCAAATCGCCTGCAAACACACCCATCACAGCAGCAATGAAAGCTACCAGACTCCACTTTAGACTGAAATTTTTGCACTGGAAGGTTTCAGGGAATTCAATTATTTTCAGGGCTTGCCAGCAAATCAGGAAGGTTATTAAGTCAGCGACAATAATTGCCATTGCCATCGTTGTAAACATGGCAGATTCATTGGGTTTGATGCCCAGAATCGCCATGGGAACTGCCACTGCCACACCAATTAGTGCCTGTAAAATACAGAATGCAAGCACAGCCAAAAGAACCTTTTTCATACCTTATTACGTTTATTTATTCAACATTCTGCTGCAAAGATAGTGATTTTTTTCATTCGCAAGCAAAAAGACTGATGTAAATGTTAAAAACAGAAATGTTTGTTGTTTACACATAGTTTACGCAGGCATGAAGAAAAAAGGAGTTGCGCGATAGCGTAACTCCTTGTATTTAAGTGTGGACCAGCCAGGGCTTGAACCTGGGACCTCCAGATTATGAGTCTGTTGCTCTAACCAACTGAGCTACAAGTCCAATGCGTCCCTATAAGTTTGGTTTGCGGGTGCAAAAGTAGAGATTTCTGATGAATTATCCAAATGTGAAGCGGAAAAATTTGGTCAGCAAAGTATATTTACCTAATTTTGCAGTCTGTAATGAAAATGAGTTACGTAGCAACAATCGGTTTTTTTGATGGTGTTCACCGCGGACACCAATGTCTAATAGGTCAGGTTTGTGAACTTGCCCGTAAGTTGCAGTGTGCCTCAATGATTATCACCTTTGACCGCCATCCACGACAGGTGCTTCACGCTGATTTTGTTCCTCAATTACTCTCTACTCACGAAGAGAAAAAGCGTCTCCTGATGGCTACGGGCATAGAACACTTGGAGGTGCTGCCCTTTACGAAGGAACTGAGCAGGCTAACGGCCCTTGAGTTTATGCAACAGGTGCTGAGTGCTCAGTTGCACGTGCAGACTCTGGTAATGGGTTACGACCATCGTTTCGGATGTGGTGGCGGTTCTTTCCCTGAGTATGTAAAGTGGGGTGAACAGGCAGGAATAGAAGTAGTTCTGGCTCACGAATTGGCGGAAGAGAAGGTAAGTAGCAGTGTTATCAGACGCCATTTGCAACAAGGTGAAGTGAAGCAAGCCAACCATCTCTTAGGATACGAATACTCCTTGCAAGGTAAGGTGGTAAGCGGTCATCAGATAGGAAGAAACATAGGATTCCCTACAGCTAACCTGGAGGTTCAGAATGACAAACTCCTTCCTGCTTGTGGTGCTTACGCTATTAGAGCAAAGGTGGACAATACCTTTTATAATGGTATGCTGTGCATTGGACACAGACCTACACTGAACAACGGAGACGAATTGTCGGTAGAAGCCAATCTGTTTGACTTCTGTGGCAATTTATACGGTAAGGAACTTGTGTTAAACCTTGTGGAGCGTTTACGCGATGAGCAGCCTTTCTCTTCTGTTCAGGCTCTTCAGCAGCAGTTGGAACAAGATGCACTTCTGGCTCAGAAAATACTTGGCACAAGATTATGACCAATGCCGAATTCATAGCTCAGCATAAAACGGATAATGTACGTAAGCTGGCGCTCAAGAGAGTGCCGGAGGGAGTAGATATTGCTTTTTGTTTGCAGCAGATAGAGGGTTGGCAGTCAGCCGGCAAGAAGATACCGCGTTGGTCACAAACAGATGGCTTGCTGTATCCGCCACGCCTTTCTATGGAGCAGTGCAGCAGCGAGAAGACAGCGATGTATAAAAAACAACTCGTCCAGCGTCTTTTATGCGATGAAATGGAAGAAATGGTTGACTTGACCGGAGGTTTTGGCATTGACTTCAGTTATCTTGCTCCGTTGTTTCGGAAAGCAATTTACATAGAGCAACAAGAACAACTTTGCCAGATTGCCACACATAATTTTAACCTCTTGGGCTTGCATCACGCCGAAATCAGAAATACGCAAGCCGAAAAAGAACTATCTAACATAAATAACGTGTCCCTTATATATGCCGACCCTGCCCGTAGGGACAATGTGGGGCGTAAAGTGGTTCTCTTGGAAGACTGTCAGCCTAATGTTATCAGCCTGCAAGGGGAATTGTTGAATCGTTCAAAGGTAGTAATGCTAAAACTCTCGCCCATGTTGGATATTCAGCAAGCCTTGCGTCAATTGAATAGTGTCCGCGAGGTGCATGTGGTAAGTGTGGACGGTGAGTGTAGAGAGTTGCTCTTGGTGATGTACCATAGGAAAATGCCGCTCCGCTATATCTGTGTGAACCTCGCAAATACTTCACAAATAACAGAGGTAGCTGATGACTGGCCTAAACCCGTTATTTGTGATCAGGTGAGAACCTTCCTTTATGAGCCAAATGCCTCTATTCTGAAAGCAGGTGTACAAGATGCGCTCTGTGAACAATTTAAGGTTGAGAAGTTGCATCCGTTCAGCCATCTGTTTACTGCAGATGAGCTTGTAGAAGCCTTTCCGGGCAGGATTTTTCGTGTTGTGGGAAAGAGTGATTTCAGCAAGCAAGGACTTAGGAGTTTACTATCGGGAGTTAAGCAGGCTAACCTGACAGTTAGGAACTTCCCCGCTACTGTTCAAGAGCTCCGTAAGAAGCTGAAATTGAGCGAAGGAGGCAGGATATATTTGTTTGCTACCACCCTGAAAGACGAATCCCATGTGCTTTTGCAATGTGAGAAGGTGAAAACCGACTAATATTTGCTATTTTTTGCTCATTTTATTACAATTGTTTGATTATTTTTGCTATATTTGCCCCAAAAATAAATCAAAAACCACTAAATAACCTAATTATGTCTACAAGAAGAGATTTTTTGAAAGGTATGGGAATTGCAACTGCAGGTTTGACTTTGGCACCCGCTGATTTGTTGGCCGCCAAGAAGAAAACAGAACCTGCCCCAGCACCAAAAAGTGACAAGGTAAAGATTGCCTACATTGGCATTGGTAATCGTGGACAGCAGAACATTGATGAGTTTGCTAAAACCAATATGGTGGAAGTAGTTGCTCTTTGTGATGTTGACCTGCAGGGCAAGCAGTGCCAGAAGGTGCTGAACATGTACCCCAATGCAAAGCGCTACACCGATTTCCGCAAACTTTTCGATGAGTATTCAGATCATTTTGATGCCGTAGCAGTAAGTGTGCCTGACCATACACACTTCTTTGTCTGCATGGCTGCCATGAAACATGGCAAGCATGTTTATTGCGAAAAACCCCTTATCCGTACTTTCCAAGAGGGCGAAATTCTGATAGAGATGGCAAACCGTCATCCCGAACTTGCTACTCAGGTTGGTAACCAGGGCCATTCAGAAGGTAACTATTTCCAGTTCAAGGCTTGGATGGAAGCAGGTATCATCAAGGATGTTACCAAGGTTGTCGCCCACATGAATAACGACCGTCGTTGGCATAAGTACGATTGGAATATGACCAAGATGCCCGAGGGCGATCCTATCCCCGAAGGTATGGACTACGATACATGGCACGGAGGAATCCGCTACCATAACTACAGCAAGCTCTACCATCAGGGCGACTGGCGTAGCTGGTACGACTTTGGTATGGGTGCTCTTGGCGACTGGGGTGCTCACCTCTTGGATACAGCCCACGAGTTCCTGCAACTGGGTCTTCCCTATGAGATTAATATGAAGTATGCCAAGAACCACAACGAGTTCTTCTATCCCTTCTCAAGCACCATCGAGTTCCGTTTCGGTGCTCGTGGCAATATGCCTCCCTGCGATGTTATCTGGTACGATGGAACAGACAACCAACCCCCATTGCCAGAAGGTTATGGCGAGAGTAAGTTGGCAGACGGCATTCCTGCCAGCGGTCAGGGTGAATACACTAACCAGAAGTTGAATCCTGGTAAGATTATCTACGGACGCGACCTTACCTTCAAGGGAGCCAGTCATGGTAGTACTTTGGAGATTATCCCCAAGGAGAAGGCAGAAGCCATGAAGGACAAACTGCCTGTGGTTCCCAAGAGTCCCAGCAACCACTACGTCAACTTCCTGCGTGCTTGTCAGGGAACAGAAAAGACCCGCTCTCCCTTCCAGATTGCAGGCGTGCTGTGTCAGGTATTCTGCTTGGGCGTTATCGCCCAGCGCCTGAACACTCAGTTGTTCTTCGACCCACGAACCAAGAAGTTTACCAACAACGAGTTTGCGAATGCCATGCTCTCTGGTATGCCTCCCCGCAGAGGTTGGGAAGAGTTCTATAAGATTGATTAAAAACCAGTCGTCTGGTAGATTGGTCGTTTAGCCGTTTAGGAATTATAACTGATTTCCCCAATATACCAAACAACAAAACCACTAAACAACTAGAATAAGATGAAAAAGATAATTATAACAATGGCTATGCTGGCTGTTTTGCCCGTAGCTGCACAAAAGAAAGTTGTAAAAGAAGTAGCTGCTCCAACTCCAACTACAGATAATGTACTCACAGAGCAGGAGGTGCGCGAAGGCTGGAAACTCCTTTGGGACGGTAAGACCACAGAAGGTTGGCGCGGCGCTAAACTTGCCGGTTTCCCTACAAGGGGGTGGCGCATCGAGGATGGTGTGCTGAAGGTCGAAGCTGCCAATGGTGCAGAAAGTGGCAATGGCGGTGACATCGTAACCAACAAAAGTTATCATAACTTCATCCTGAAGGTTGATTTTAAGATTACCGAAGGTGCCAACAGCGGCATTAAGTACTTCGTGGATCCTGATATGAACCAGGGCGAGGGTAGTGCTATCGGTTGTGAGTTCCAGATTCTGGACGACCTGCGTCATCCCGATGCCAAGTTGGGCGTTAAGGGTAACCGCAAGTTGGGTTCTCTTTATGACCTGATTCCCGCTCCCGAGAACAAACCCTTCGACATTACCACCTGGAATACGGCAATGGTCATTGTAAAGGATAAGCACGTAGAGCATTGGCTGAATGGCGTGAAGTTGTTGGAATACGAGCGCAATACACAGGAGTGGGACGCACTTGTAGCTTACAGCAAGTACAAGAACTGGCCTAATTTCGGTAACCGCGACGGACGCATCCTCTTGCAGGACCATGGCAACGAGGTGTGGTTCAAGAATGTTAAGATTAAGGAATTTTAAATGTTTGCACACATGAAGAAAATCATTTTGTCAACTATTGCCACACTGTTTTGTGTCGGTTCTTTTGCAATAACAGACCCCGTTCAGTACGTGAATCCATTGGTGGGCTCTCACTCTACGGGAGGCTTATCTACAGGTAATACCTATCCCGCGATTGCCCTTCCTTGGGGTATGAACTTTTGGACTCCTCAGACCGGTAAGATGGGTGACGGATGGTGTTATACTTATGACGCTGAGAAAATTCGCGGCTTCAAGCAGACCCATCAGCCCAGTCCCTGGATGAACGACTATGGTATGTTCAACATTATGCCCGAGTGCGGTGAGGATTATATCTTTGATGAGGCTAAACGCGCCAGCTGGTTCTCTCATAAGGCAGAGGTAAGCAAACCACATTATTATAAAGTTTATCTGGCCGATTACGATATCGTAACGGAAGTTGCTCCCACCAGTCGTGCTGCCATCTTCCGCTTCACCTATCCAGCAGGCAAGAGTTATCTGGTGGTGGATGCTTTCGACCGTGGTTCATACGTTAAGATTATCCCCGAGCAGAATAAGATTGTGGGTTATACCACACGTAATAGCGGTGGCGTGCCCCGTAATTTCAAGAACTACTTTGTCCTGCAGTTCGACCGTCCCTTCACCGTTACCGCTATTAGCGATGCCGGTCAGGAGAACAAGTCTGCACTCGAGACTACCAGCAAGCATGCCCAGGGTGTTGTCGGTTTCAATACCAAGCGCGGCGAACAGGTAAACGTCCGTGTTGCCAGTTCTTTTATCAGTATCGAGCAGGCCGAGCAGAACCTGAAGGAGTTGGGTAACAAGACTCTGGAGCAGGTTAGTGAGGAAGGCCGTCAGGAGTGGAACAAGGTCCTCTCTACCATCGATGTACAGGACGAGAGCGATATCGACCGCCTGCGTACTTTCTATAGCTGTCTTTATCGTAGCGTCCTCTTCCCCCGCAGCTTTTTCGAGATTAATGCTCAGGGACAAGTGGTTCACTACAGCCCCTATAACGGCGAGACCCTTCCCGGCTATCTCTTTGCCGATACCGGTTTCTGGGATACCTTCCGTGCTTTGTTCCCCTTGGTGAACCTGATGTGGCCCTCTATGAGTCAGAAGATGCAGGAAGGTTGGGCCAATGCCTATAAGGAGAGCGGTTTCCTGCCCGAGTGGAGTGCTCCCGGTCATCGTGCCTGCATGGTAGGTAACAACTCAGCATCCGTAGTTGCCGATGCATATCTGAAGGGTGTTCGCGGTTATGATATCGATGCCCTGTGGGAGGCTGTTAAGCATGGTGCTAATGCCGACCTGCCCAGAACCACCAGTGGACGTAAGCAGTGGCAGACCTATAACAAGTTGGGTTATGTACCTTACGATAGCATCAACGAGAGCGCAGCTCGTACCCTTGAGTATGCCTTCGATGACTGGAGCATATACAAACTGGGTCAAGCATTGGGTAAGCCAGAGAAAGAGATTAAGGTGTATGCAGAGCATGCTATGAACTATAAGAACCTTTTTGATAAGGAATACAATTTAATGCGAGGTAAGTTGGCCAATGGCGAGTGGGCTCCCAACTTCAATCCCTTCAAGTGGGGCGATGCTTTTACTGAAGGCAACAGTTGGCACTATTCATGGAGTGTGTTCCACGATCCTCAGGGACTTATCGACCTGATGGGTGGAACAGCAACCTTTAACCAGATGCTGGATAGTGTGTTCATCTTGCCTCCTATCTTCGATGAAAGCTACTACGGTGGTGTCATCCATGAGATTCGCGAGATGCAGATTATGAACATGGGTAACTATGCTCATGGCAATCAGCCCATTCAGCACATGATTTATATGTACAACTATAGTGGTCAGCCTTGGAAGACCCAATACTGGTTGCGCGAGACTATGAACCGTATGTATAACGCCCATGCCGACGGCTATTGTGGTGATGAGGACAATGGTCAGACCTCTGCCTGGTATATCTTCACCGCTATGGGCTTTTATCCCGTATGTCCCGGCTCTAACCAGTATGTGCTGGGTGCTCCCTATTTCAAGAAGATGACCCTGCACCTCGAGAACGGCAAGGATGTGGTTGTTACTGCACCTGAGAACAGCGACGATAACCGTTATGTGCAGAAGCTCACCATTAATGGCACAGAGCATAAGGTAAACTATGTGAACCATGCCGACCTCCTGCAAGGTGCTAAGATGGACTATGTGATGGGACCCAAGGCTAACGAGAATCGTGGCAACACGGCCGAGGCTGCACCCTATTCTTTCAGTAAGGAATATAAGGCTACGCCACAGAAGGGTAAGAAGTCTAAAAAATAATCATTCTTTCTCATGAAAAAGATATTAACCATATTATATACAATGATTTGCGTCGGCAGTTTGCAGGCTCAAACCTTTACCATTACAGACTCTATGCAATGGAAAGCGTATGACGACTTCAATGCTGCCTTGTTAGATAAGACCCGTAACATTTATAAGGCCGATACGGAGCAAAAGGCTGCTGACCATCGCGGCAACGGAGCACGCGATAATGACCGCTCTGGTTGTGCTGCAGCCATCTGGTGCCAGGCTATCTATTATGATATGGTCATCAATGCATATAATCGTGCCAAGACAGAGGGTAATGAGGAATTGATGAAGAAATACAAGGCTCTTCATGATAAGATGTATTCCGGTGAGAAGTCGCATTATGTAAACTTCAATTTTGATGACCCCAATACCAATAATGGATGGTTTGTTTACGATGATATCATGTGGTGGACCTGTGCTTTGGCACGTGCCTATCAGACTTTTGGAAAAGCAGAATATCTGACTTATTCCGAGAGGAGTTTCTGTCGTGTATGGTACGGAAGTGCTAAGGTGGGTGATGATGGTTCTTATGCCGACCCAGCCCGTTTCAGCGGTAAGTACGGAGGCGGTATGTTTTGGGAGTGGCAACCTATTGCAAAGGCTAATCCTCATAAGGAGGGTGATTTCCGCTCTGCCTGCATCAACTTCCCCACAGTCATAGCTGCATGCCTATTGCACCAGTTGGTTCCTGAGGGAAGAAATGCTCCTACAGCGGCTCGTCCTACCCGTCAAACTAAAGAGTGGTACTTGGAGAAAGCCATTGAGATTTATGACTGGGCCAGCAAGACCCTAGCTCCTTCAAACGGGCGAGTGGCCGATGGCATTCACGGAGGCGGTCCGGAGTATTCCGACCATCTTTATAATCAAGCCACCTATATTGGTGCCAGTTGCTTGCTATATAAACTAACTGGTCAAACTAAGTACAGAACCAATGCGCTGAACGGAACCCGTTATGTTTTCAACAGCATGGTACAAGGTACAAACAAGATTCTCAACTTTGAGAACGGTTACGAGCAGGGCGTCTATGCGGCCATCTTCGCCCAGTATCTGCCAATGGTAGTTTACGATTTGGGTCAGAAGACATATCTCACCTATATTCAGCGTAACATGCAGAAGGCGTGGGACAATCGCGATCAGTCACGTGGCCTTCAGGCAGGCAACTTCAACAAGAAAACCTCCGAGACCGATGTGGTAGAAAGTTATGGTGGTAGCGGTATGCCCGCTCTCATGCTCATGTTCCCTGCTCATATTTCAGCAGAGGATATTGAGGCTGCAGTAGATGATATTCCTGATGATCAGGCCAGTCTGAATTCCGATGTTTATACCATCGACGGCAAGCTGGTCATGAAGGATGCCACTTTTGGACAGGTAGAAAGTTTAGATAAAGGACTCTACATCTACCAGCAGAAGAAATTGCTGGTTAGAAAATGAGTATTTGTGTGTTTCATTAAGTTTTGTTTCTCGCTCCTTGATAAAGTTATTTTATTGAGGAGCGAATTTTTTCCCATGTTTCTTCTTCGAGTCGGGTTCCTATCACCTGAATCACGTTACTTGACAGTAAAACGCCTGTTTGCAGGCATTGCTCCAAAGATGCACCTTTGCTGAAGGCATACAGGAAGCCAGCAGCAAAGAAATCGCCCGCAGCCGTAGTGTCTACCACATTCACTTTCTCTGCCGGTACAAAGGCTTCCTCACCGTATTGATTAGACGAGGCTCCCCACATAGCCGTAGCCCCTTTGCCGCCCAGTTTTACTATGGCCAGCGTACAAAGTAGGGCAATGTATTTCAGTCCTTCCTTTGGGTCTGTCTTGCCTGTGAAAGCGGCACATTCCTCCTCATTGGCAAAGACGATATCAATATAATCCTTAACCAGATGGCGGAAGAATGATAGGTCGTTCTGGATTACGTTATAGCTGGCAAGGTCAATACTTAGCATCAGCCCTTCCTGCTTAGCTGTCTTACATATTTTCTCTATCAGCTCATGGTTTTGTATCAAGTAGCCCTCTATATGCAGCAACTGATACCCATGGAACATACTGGGTGTTATCTCATCAGCCTGCATCAAGGCAGCAGCTCCTAAATAGGTGCCAAAGGTCCGTTCTCCGTCGGCAGAGATAAATGTGTTTGCCACTCCAGAGGATGTGTCGCACAAGCTAAGGTGAGTTTGTATTCCCAGTTGTCTGAAAGTCTCAGAGAAAAAACTGCCCGTCTCGTCTCTTCCAATCTTCCCAATAAATCCTGGCTTCATGCCTAAATTAGCCAATGCCAGCATAGTGTTGCTGGCACAACCGCCCGTAGCTCTCTTAGGGTTTAGGGTTTTCATACAAAGGAGCAAATTTTGTTGCTGTTGTTCATCTATCAACTGCATGCCGCCTTTGGGAAGATGAAATGATGTAAGCAGAGAATCGTCATTCATCTGAACAAGAACATCCACTAATGCGTTGCCTATACCAATTATTTTATTCATTTGAATCATTTTTTTGCAAAGATATGAAAATTTTTCACTTTTCATTTTTCACTTTTCATTTTTTGTTGTACTTTTGCACCGCATTTGCAACAAAAACTTTAATTTTGCTTCAGTAGCTCAGTTGGTTAGAGCACATGACTGTTAATCATGGGGTCGTTGGTTCAAGCCCATCCTGAAGCGCTAAAGAGGAGCAGATGCGAATGCTTCAGTAGCTCAGTTGGTTAGAGCACATGACTGTTAATCATGGGGTCGTTGGTTCAAGCCCATCCTGAAGCGCCAAAAGTAGAGCACTGTTTAATCAGTTGATTAGCAAGGAGTTGGAGAAAATCCGACTCCTTTTTGTTTTCTGACGTATTTCAAATTTGTAGCCAATTTGTAGCCAAAAATTTCGTTTTGTTTTGAGTTGTAGCCACTCCTTTGCAGAATCGTGCCTCAAAATTCTGCAAAGAAGAACATGAGGGGGGTGTCAAGTTCTAACGTTGACAAGTTGAAAAACATCTATAACGGTTCAACTATCAACGCGTATCTAATTTTTCTTATTCTGCATAATCCTGTATCTTGTGGAGCGGATGGCCTCTTGGGTGATGCCCATGATACGGCGGACGTCCTTGTCTTCCAGGCCCATTTCATAGAGGATGAGGAAGAAAGTGTTGTGGACGGTCTTGGGAGCGTATTTCTTTTGGATGCGGCAGAAAGCGGGGAAGTCGATGGCCTTGTAGTAGTCGATGAAGCATTTGTAGTCGTCGTTCGACCAACCCGAGGTGGTGCCGTCTTTTTTGATTTCATCGTATAGCATCTTGCCCCTGACAAGGCGTGGTGAATTCTGTTCCACCAGTTCACGAATCTTACCGTTCAGTTCCTCTATCTGTCCCGCGACATCGGTGTCGTTCTGTTGGCTCTTCAACTGGGCAATCTCATTGACATAGTTGTTGATAAGCATTTGCTTCTCAGCAAGTGTAACCTGTTCTTTCGTCCTTCGATAGCGGATATAAAGAGCCAAGAGCACGATGACAAACAGCAGAACGCCCAAAGCGATTCCTACCCATATCATTTTCCGTTGGTGAGCTTCCTGTGCGGCTTGTGCGTCAAACTGATGCTGATACTCCAGTATTGTACGATCCATTTGCGCTTTATGGAGGCTGTCCGAGATTGTCATCATTCTTTTCAGTTTCTCTTGTACACCCTCCATATTCTGATGTGCAATGTCATATTGCAACAGTTCGTAAATGATTTTGTGTTTTGGCCTATTATCACCTATCTTATGTGCTTTCAAATTTAGCAGATAAGATTGTTCCTCATCACCCTCCTTTTTATATATCCATGCCAGGTAGTTGCAAGCGATAGCCGTTTCTTTCACCATCAGCGACTGCTCCAAATACTGTTTTGCCTCTTCATACCTCCCGACTGCCATATAATTGTAACCAATATTTGACAAAAAGTCTGGATGAATATTTTCGCCAACGACATTCTGGTAATCTTTCAGATAAGGTATTGCCTTGTCAGTATAGAAGGCGGCACTGTCCGTCTGTTGCAAAAAGGCAAATGTTGTGGCTATTTGCATATATGCACTACAAATGGAACTCCTTTTCCCTATTCGTAAGATGTAATCCAACGCCTTTCTTCCATAGTCCAGACACATTTGGTAGTTTCCACTTTGCTGGTTGACACCTCCAATGGCATCATATATTTTGTATTTCAGCCAGATATTATCAGTCTGCTCCGCCTGTTCTTCTGCCAATTTGTATATCTCTATTGCTTTGGGCCAGTCCTCATGCTGAAAGTACAATTCGCCTTTATAATAATAACTGTCAGCCAACCGCTCTCTGTCGCCTGTTCGTTTGTAATAGCCAATGGCTTCATTGATAAGCGAGTCTGATGCAGGGAAATGATAAGTGACACAAGCCGCATGGGTCATCAGCAGGTTATAGTAGGCTCGGTCTGCTTCATTCTTAAACGAAGCAGGGTCGTATGTAGATATAATCTGATAGGCCGAATCGTTTTTCTCAGCCGCCAGCAACTGGTCAATTTCTGCCAATTCCTTGGATGTAGGCAGACCACCACAACCGAAAACTAACGCCACCAAG
>JAFSRW010000012.1 GCA_017445925.1 Bacteroidaceae bacterium
ATATATTATAATATAGTATATTATAGTAATTATTATTAAAATGTATAAATAATAAATCCCACTACTTTTCCTTCCTTCATTTTCATTTTGGAAACTGATATCTGATATAACTGATATCTGATTCCTGGAAAAACAAAACTGAAAACTGAAACTGAAACAACTAATATTGGTGCAGGAGACCCCAAATGAACGTTAAAACGGAAACTGTATACTGTATACTAAATTATGGTCAAAATAAAACTAAGATCTGAGATAACTGAGATGATTGCAAGGAAATATTTTGACGCCAATCAACCCCATGCTAAAAAGCAAACATGCTCTTTAGCATAAGAATTTTTACTGCCACGTTAGGCCGCAAAAATTCCCTAACTAGGCGGCAAGTTTTTCCTAACGTGGCAGTAAAAGCGGATTGCGGAATACTTTTGGAAAATATTTTACATTACATTGTGTGCTTTTGTGTGGATTCTGTCTTAAGGACACTATTACTCAGGAGAAAATGTGGCCGTTTGCATTCGTTTTGCACTCAGTTTTGTGGGATTTTCGGTGCTGAGCTTGATGGGTTGCAGACTGAAAGTATAGGTTACCTTGCGCAGCATCACACGATAAGGCTCCAACACATCGGCACGACCAGGTGACTGACCTACACCCTGATTCTCATAGTCGAGATTGAGGGTAATATGGTCCTCTGGCTCCAGGTAGTTAAGATGGGGCGCATCATAAATCTGTTGGTCGCTGTAACGGCGGACAGAGAAGTCGAAGGGCGCATCAGACGTTGCCAGAAGCCCTACCCCATCGGCTGTGAGCGTAACCCATCGGGTATCATATCGGTTACCGTTTTCCTGCGGAACCTCGTAGGGTACGCTCAATTCATCTATCATCCTGTTGTTAAGGGTGATAAGGCTGCAAAGGTGTCGGTCGCGATAGGTTTCGTATTCGTTTCCTAACCAACCAACCTGCTGCATACAGGGATTCATACTGAACTGCCACCCTATCTTGCCTATGTAGATGTTCTCACTGGGATTGACAACGGTGGTCATTTGCAACTCGCCGTTATTGAAGATGCTGTAACGCACAACCACCTCTTCACGCCCAGCAATCGCCAGACGACTGACAATGTTGAGAGGCTCAGTACCCGTCTCCTCAACCTTCATATCAATCAAGGTGAGCTCAGGGTTCCAATAGCCTTTCTTCTTCCACACCTCGAAGTGTTCACGTTCGTTGGCGGTAGCTGGGCGACAGAAATTGGGACGTGAAGGTACCGTCATATACTCCACACCTGCCACTTGCATGGAACAGAGAGTTCCGGTCTGGCGACTGATTCCATACGTGCAACGGGGAGTTGTGATGCGGACAATATCTTCTGTTTGCATAACCTGGGCTTTACTCTTAGCCGAAGGAGCGACTGTTGCTGCTGCCGGTTGATCATTGATGATAGCCTGAAAACGAGCCACCTCATGACCAGCCTTAGCCCAAGGCAAATCCTGCTTGGTAAACAGTTTTATGTTCCAGGCATATTGTCCGCGAGAGAAGTCCATCTTACGAGTAGAGGGAAGATTAACTTCCTTACAAGCCAGCGGAGCGATATCCAAATTAAGTTTGCCGCTTTCCACCACCTTACCGTCCAACTGCAACTGCCATCGGCAGTCGTACTCACTCAGGTTAGTGAAACTTTGCATATTACGGATAATGATGGTGCCTTTTTGCGTATTACTACACTGGAAATAGGCTGGCTGATGGGCAGCCTTCACTTCCCACATCCCCCCATGAGGCTTACGGTCGGGCGACATAAGACCATTAAAGTTGAAATCGCCATCGGTATGCTCACCCTTACTGAAATCCCAACCATTTGCATAGAAAGTCTTGCCCTCATGTGTGGTAAGAAGACCTTGGTCTACAAAATCCCAAATGAAACCGCCCTGCATTCGCTCATTAGCCAGAAAGATGTCCCAATACTCCTTCATGCCGCCTCCGGAATTACCCATAGCGTGCTCGTACTCACACAAGATAACGGGTTTCTGAGGCCAAGACGCATAGGAATTCTTCAAATCCTGCTGAGTGATGTACATATTGGCAATAATATCAAAGTCGGTTCCCTGATTCTCATAATGAATGGGACGAGTGGAATCGTAGGCCTTCACCTCTTGATAGATATAATCAAAGTTGCTGTAGCCGTCCCTGCCTCGACCACCGCACTCGTTGCCCATTGACCACACAATGACGCACGGCTGGTTCTTGTCGCGTTCCACCATAGCCATGCAACGTTCCGTCATAGGCTGACGCCAATCGGGATAGGCTGTCATACGGTTACCGTTTTCGGCTCCTGCTCCATGACTTTCGTTGTTGGCCTCATCCCAGATATAGAATCCCAGACGGTTACAGAGTTCGTAGAAACGAGGCGTCTTAGGATAATGCGAAGTACGCACAGCATTGATGTTGAACTGCTTCATCAGCAATAAGTCGTTCTCAATCATATCCAAAAGCATATAGCGGCCTGTAGTTGGATTATTATCGTGGTGGTTGGTTCCACGAATATAGATTTTCTGGCCATTCACCTTTAAGATGCCGTCCTGAATCTTCACCTCGCGGAACCCTACATCCTGACGCAGACACTCTGTTTCGTTGCCATCGGCATCAAGGAGTGAAATGGTAAGGTTGTAAAGATTAGGATGTTCTGCCGACCATAGTTTAGGATGGGAAACAGATTGGGTGTAGCTTATACTTTCCTGAGCGCCAGCCTTAACTACACCTGCGGGTTTGGTTTCGGTAAACAGAGCCTTACCCTTCTGATCATAAAGGGTGTAACGGACTGCCGCTTTAGCATCGGATAATGCGTCGTTGGCCACTTGTAGCGTAACATTGAGGTCGGCCCTATCGTAAGAAGCCGATAAGGGAGTTGTAACTCTGAAATCAGCTATGCGCATCTGCGGCTCGGACTGCAGGTAGACATCGCGGAAGATGCCACTCATTCGCCACATGTCCTGATCTTCCAGATAGGAACCATCCGACCATCGCATAACCTGTGCAGCTATCAGGTTCTCGCCCGTCTGCAGGTAAGAGCTGATATCGAACCCTGCGTCAGACATGGAATCCTCGTGAAAACCCACATATCGGCCATTTATCCATAGGTAAAGACATGACTGAACACCCAGAAAATGTATGCTGACACGTCGTTTCTCCCAACCATTGGGAAGAACGAACGTACGGCGGTAGGAAGACACAGGATTATTCCGCTGTATAGTGGGCGGAGTTACAGGATGAGGATAAGCCACATTGGTGTAGATGGGTTCACCAAAACCCTTTACCTCCACATTACAGGGAACTTCAATTTCCTTCCATTCGACATCGTTGAAGGCCGTATGGAAGAATGTCTTAGGCCGCTGGTCGTCGTCATCTACCCAATTTATCTTCCATGTTCCATTGAGCGACATGTAGAGCGAAGATTGCTGCGCATCCGTTGTAAGTGCTTCCTTTTCGCTACTGAAGGGAATGAACCACGCATGTGGCGCTTCACAGTTTACACGGTTAACCGACTGGTCCTGATATTCCTGGAAAGTTTGGGCTTGCAACGCAGTTGCCGTAGCGCAAATGACAGATACAGATATTATACGATGAATGGAATTCATTGAGAATTGAAAATTGAAAATTATTAATTAATCACTTTAATTTTCCCACCCTGAATGTAAACGCCGTTAGAGAGTTGAGAGTTGAGGGTTGAAAGTTGAGAGCTAGGAATCTTATAGCCCTGAAGGTTATAAATATCTTCCTGATCCTTTGAACTATTGAACCCTTGAACATTATTAACTCCCGTAGCATTATCCACCGTAAAACGGTAAGAGCCGGACCCCAGACGGCAGACGGCCTTGCCATCCTCTATGCCCAGGTACTCTATATCGCTGCATTGCGATACGGGCTGTCCGCTTTCCTTCAGTTCATAACCGTCGGCTACGGGCATATATAAGGTTGCTGTGGTATTAGCCGGAATGGTGACATCGTAGGTCATATCTACCCCACCCTCGCATTGCCAGGCAGCCTTGATGGGACCGTAGATACTCCGGAAATCGGCATCTACTGATGTTATGCGCTTCTGCTGGTAACGCAGCACCTTACGCGTATCAGGATTAGGACGAAGGATAAAGTGACGGAAACCGGCATTCTCTTCGTCAGGACAGATACCGGCCATGTGGCGGAACATCCATTCGGCAATGATACCGTAGGCATAATGGTTGAAGGAGTTCATGCTTACTGGTCCATAGCCCGAAGCCTTGGTGTAGGAGTTCCAACGCTCCCAGATGGTGGTAGCCCCCTGGTCGATACTATAGAGCCACGAAGGATCGTTGCGCTGCAGGAGTAACGTATAAGCCTCATCATTCAGTCCATTCTCGGTAAGTGTCTGGTTCAGGATAGCTGTTCCCAGGAAACCCGTATTGAGCTTATAGGCATTGTTGGAGATTGCACTACGCAATGCAGTGACGGTACGCTTAACAGCATTCTCGTCGCGAAGCAGATTATACTTCAGCGCCATCAGATAGGCACACTGTGTATTGATTTTGGGAACGCCTGTAGATGCAATAGCATAGCGAGTCTGCCATTCAGCCTTTATATTCCGGAAGAGCTGGTCGTACTGCTGTGCTTTCTTGGCATAGCTGTCTGTCTCGGAGGTAGAGAGCACACGAGCCATCTTAGCCATCAGTTGGGCATCCAGCGCATAGTAGCACACGCTGCAGTAACGCGAATCGGTATTCACGTAAGCTACCCAGTCGCCATACGTAGTCTCGCCACCATTATACTTGTAGCTACCTTCCGTCTTGGTAGAGAGGAAATTCATGTAGCGTTCCATAGCGGCCCAGTTGTCCTTGATAATCTGCTTGTCGCCCGTCATCAGATAGACGTTCCAGGGAACAATAACACCTGCATCGGCCCATGCAGCGGCTCCATGGCCCACGCCCCAGGCATAAGGAGCGATGTGGGGGAAGGCGCCGTCGGAACGCTGCGAGTCACGCATGTCACGCATGAACTTCTCGTAGAACATACGGGTATCGGCATTGTAGAGGCCTGCCATAGAATAAACCTGCGTATCGGCAGTCCATCCCTGACGTTCATCGCGCTGCGGACAGTCGGTGGGCACACTCAGGAAGTTACTGCGCTGTCCCCACATCACATTGCTGTAGAGCTGGTTGACATCAGGATGCGAGGTCTTGAACGAAGACCGTTCGTCCATAGCCGAGGTTACGGTCTCGCCTACCACATCGGTCAGTTCAACGTCACGGGTCGTAGTAACCTCTATATAGCGGAAGCCCATAAAGGTGCTGGTAGGATGATAGCTCTCTCCCTCAGGAGCGCCCTTCAGGGTATAGGTAAGGGTAGCTTCGGCACTACGGAGATTCTCGGTATAGACAGAACCTGCAGGACCGTCGTCACCGCGTCCGCGGTCACCCGTTGTGTTAGGCATCTCACCGAAGCGGAAACGCAGTCGGGTTCCGGATTCACCCTTTGCCGTATAGCTGACCCATCCGGCAGCATTCTGACCCAAGTCTATGACAGCTGTCTGCCCGGCCTTGAGCTGGAAGCTGTTCTGTCCGGCGAGTTCAGATACAACATTAATCTGACCGTATGTCTTGCCGTTGGGCTTTGTCCCCTCGTAAATGGTTACGGTCTTGGGCATACGCGCCAAAGCAGGCACCGCCTTGACGGCTGGTCCCTCGAAGGCACGGATGGTGCCCTGGAAATCGCTGCTGACGGCTGTCTTGTACCAATCGGCTTCGTCGAAGCCAGCCTCTGACCAGTTGCTCTCCAGTCGGGCATCGTAGGTCTCACCATTATAGATGTCGCCCTTCCGGAGGGCTCCGTTGGTGTTGCAGGACCACGAAGTATCTGTCGCAACGGTTTCTTCAGTCCCATCCTCATAGGTTATGATGAGCATTCCCCTGAAAGCTACGGGCTTGCTGCCATACATACCGTGGGCAATGGCACCGTTCCACCAACCGCTGGTTAACTCTGCACCAATGGCATTATCGCCTTCGCGAAGGAGAGCCGTAACATCGTGGGTAGTATAGAAGACCGTCTTGGTAAACTCGGTGAAGCCAGGTTTCAATTCGTCCTGCTCTGTGGTGCCGTCATCATAAGTGATTCCCACACGCGTACCATTTATATATACGTTATAAACGCCAAGACCTGTGGCATAAAGACGCGCCTTCCTGATGCCGCTCTTTGCTGCAAAAGCTTTGCGGAAGAGTGTTGCGCCGCCCAGTGTACTGCCTTTCTCCTGCCAGCAATAGGTGCCGGGGCCCTTGATATAGAAGCGCCCGTTCTCTACCGTTCCGCCCAAGAAGGTATTATCCTCTGCCTTCTCGAAGTGTTCCTCCAACAGCGTCTCGCCATTACTGGTAACCTTGAAATCATCAAAGTAAGCTTCTTCCGACACATTGCCGTTATCGTAATCCTCGCGGAAGCCGAAATCACCGTAGGAAAAATCACCCGTCCGGGAATCAACTTGCTTGCCATCAACGAAGGTAGTTGCCGTGTTGGCATTCTTAACCTCGATACGCAACGTATGCTCCTCACCGTTCTTAACATTTACGCCTAAAGGATTCTCCGACATACAACTGGCTCCTCCGTTCTGCCAGCGATGGGGACGGAAGCGAGGCGAACCGGTAAGTGTGTTCACCTGCCACATATAGTAATTGTCATGATCCCTGGCGGCAAAGATAAGGCCGGCAGCCAACTGTCTGACCTCGAACTTCACCTCTACCTCGTAGTCCTTGATAACAGCAACTGAAGTGCCGCTCTTAGGCGTGTGCGTACCTTTTATCCATTTGGCACGATTCCAGGCCGAGGTGTTCTTCAGTCCTACCTCGAAATAAGCCCGCTCTGTGCTGGTAGCGGCATTGCCCTTGTTGTCGGTAACGGTTACCTGCCAATAATACCGGGTGCGGGCCTGGGGTGTGAAACCCGTTGCCTGCACATCTGCCGACTGGTCGCTCTCAATAGTGCCCGATTCCCACACTACATCGCTAAAGTCACGTTCCGTGCTCACCCTGATGCTGTACGACTTCTGCATCACATTCCGTTCGGAAGAAGAGAGCACCCAACTGAAAGAAGGAGTTGTAAGGTCAATACCAATGGGATTGGTATATGCCTGAGTCTTGAGGTTATTCACTTCCAATGCAAACAAACTGGCGGCTGCGGACCATAGTGTGGCAAGTAATAAAAATCTTTTCATTGTTGATAGTTAATTATAAATGATTGAGGAGACAAAAGTATAGTTTTTGGCACAAGAAAACCTTTAATTTCTGACATTCTACCATTGAATAATGACATTTCTGTGCTTATTTATGTCCTAAACACGTAAAAAACACAAAAAAAAAGCACAAAGTAAGATGATTATGAGTATATTTGTGCAATATTAACTATTCAATCTCTAAATAATGACACAGAAGGACGAACAACACCTTAATTTCAAATACCTGCCTTCAGTAGAGCACGATTTAGACTGGGGACTAACTGTCAACTGCGTTGGTACACAAGAAATTCTGCCAGGCGAGCCATATCCTCCAGCGGGGCATCCTTTATCTCACAGATTTAACCCGAAAGTAGGACGTATGTTAGACGAATACCAACTGGTGTACTGTTCGAAAGGCTCTGGTATGTTTCGTTCTGCTACAACAGGTGAGATGCCTGTGAAGGCTGGCGATGTAATGATGCTTTTCCCAAAGGAGCGCCACCTGTATCGGCCTAATATAGAGACAGGATGGGAGGAGTATTGGATAGGATTCCGTGGGCCGAACATAGAAACGAGGGTAAAGAACGGCTTCTTTTCCACAAAGCAACCCCTATTTCATCTGCCCATTACACTGAATAACGATATTGTCAACCTCTTTAACCTGGGCATAAAGACTGCACAGCACATGGAGAAAGGCTATCAGCAGTTGCTGAGCGGCTACGTAAACATGCTACTGGGCTACATATCAGCATACGACAATACATCAACGCTGCAAGAAAAACATATCGCTGAAGACATCCACCAGGCTTTGCTTTTCATCCATAATCACTATAGGGACGAAATCAGCTCTGAAGATGTGGCTCAGGCCATCGGCTGGGGATACAGCCGCTTCCGCAAGATATTCCAGAAGCATACAGGCAAGTCGCCTTACCACTACATTCAGGAAACGCGCATCAAGAAGAGCAGATTCCTGATTATGAACACCACAAAACCCCTCAAGGAAATAGCCTATGAGGTAGGGTTCACTAATCCCGACTACTTCTCTACCGCCTTCCGACGCATAGCAGGTTTTCCCCCAACAGACCTGAGGAAAAACGAGACTATGTAGGCAGACTAATCACCTAAGGTGAAGGGAGTGGTATATGTGGTACGAATGCGCCATTGCTCGGGATAAAGATTGTTGATGCGATTGCCAACGCATTTGCCTGGTCCTAAGATATAACCCTTATAACATAGCAGGACCATTCCGCGAGGTGCAGGAACACGAACGGCTTCACGACGCAGATATTGCAGGGCTTCATTGTAGTTGAGCTCTACGCGGGGCGTATCGGGGGATAGGACGAATGCCGGAGACAAACAGCCTCCCCCAGCCCCTCCCAGAGAGGGGAGAAGCTTTTCCAGACGTTCCACCTCGTCACCCCTCCTTGGGAGGGGCTGGGGGAGGCTTTTCTTCCTTATGGCGGCACAATAGAAGCCTTCTCCCCTATCACGACCTGGGAGGAAGTGACGCTCTTCCAAAAGCTCCGCTCCTAAAGTATCGCAAATCCAACGGGCATTGTCCTCGTCCTCGAAATGATTGAAGGTACAGGTACTGTAAATAAGCAAACCACCAGGCTTTAGCGCGTGCCAGATGTCCTGCAAGATCTCGCGCTGACGATGCCAGCAGAGGTCGACATTCTGGAGACTCCAATCCTTTACAGCAACCTCATCCTTACGGAACATTCCTTCGCCTGAGCAAGGAACATCGGTCACCAGTAAATCAAAGGTATCTGTAAAGGCTGCAAAGTCAGCCGGATAGTTCTGTGTAACAATACAACGGACGGGATAATCGCCTTCTGCCATACGGGTCCACTTCTGCATATTCTCTGAAAGCACCTGTGCACGCTTGGGCATAGGCTCGTTGCTGATGAGCACAGAGCCTTCGGGCAACAGACCAGCTAACAGCGTACTCTTGCCGCCAGGAGCAGCACAGAGGTCGAGAGCAACAAGGGGAGCATTGAGCATTGAACATTGACAGTTGACAGTTGCCTGTTGGCTATTTGAATCATGAATCATGAAACTTGAATCCTGAACCATATACTTGCGGAGGAGTTCCGCAATGTACATAGAGGAGGCTTCCTGCACATAATAAGCGCCGGCATGTAGAAGGGGGTCGAAAGTGAAAGCAGGGCGCTCGCTCAGATAATAAGCATCGGGGCACCAGGGAACAGCCTCCGCGCGTACATTATCTATTATAAGGGGCTTTCCTTTGCGGGGATTCAGACGAATGGAGACTTCGGGCTCCGTTTCCGTGAGGGCCTGGCACAATGCATGGGCAGTATCTGCTCCATACTGTTCTTGCATCAAACGTACAAAATCCTCGGGCAACTGCATTTGTGCTTATACACTTACCACGCCCTTAATGGCTGGCCATGGGTCGTAGTCTACAAGTTGGAAGTCCTCGTACTTGAAATCGAAGATGTTCTTCACCTCGGGATTAATAATCATCTTGGGCAACTTACGCGGTTCACGACTCAACTGCAAATGTACCTGATCAAGATGGTTCAGGTAGATATGCGTATCGCCTGTAGTATGGATGAAAGCACCTGGCTTAAGACCGCAAACCTGTGCCATCATCATACAAAGAAGGGCGTATGAGGCAATGTTGAAGGGAACGCCCAGGAAGCAGTCGGCACTGCGCTGGTAAAGCTGCAGGCTGAGCTTACCGTCTGCTACATAGAATTGGAAGAAAGCATGGCAGGGCGGCAGATTCATATTCTTCAGGTCGGCCACATTCCAAGCGCTAACGATGATACGACGGCAGTTGGGGTCGTTCTTGATAGTATCTACTGCCTGCTGAATCTGATCGATGAACCCTCCATCATAATCGGGCCAGGAACGCCACTGATAGCCATAAATATGGCCCAAGTCGCCTGTCTCGGGATCTGCCCACTCGTTCCAGATACGAACGCCTCGCTCCTGGAGCCAACGGGCATTGGTATTTCCTTGCAAGAACCAGAGCAACTCGTAAATGATGCTCTTTAGATGTACCTTCTTGGTGGTAAGAAGGGGGAAACCATCTTCGAGATTGAAGCGCATCTGATGTCCGAAGATACTGATGGTACCTGTGCCGGTACGGTCTTCTTTCTTATAACCCTCATCGAGGATACGCTGTAGTAGGTCTAAATATTGTTTCATTTATTGGTCGTTTAGTCGTTTGGTCGTTTGGGGCTCCCCCCGCCTCGGAGAGGGGTTGGGGGTGAGGCTGTTTACCGTCTCATATAATCTACAAACCGGTAGGGATGGGCATGTTTTTCGTCAACATCATGCTCTTCTCTAAAGTTTTCCTTCCACTCCTTCAGAGAGAACTGGGGAAAGAAGGCATCGGCCTGCTCTGGAGTATCCTGAATCTCTGTTAAGCATAGACGATCAGCCAAGGGAAGCGCCTCCTTATACACACTGGCACCACCTATAATATAAACATCTTCCTCTGGAGCACAAGAAGCCAAAGCCGCCTGCAATGAGGGATAAACCTCGGCACCAGGAAAGGTGATTTGGGAACGCGTGAGCACCACATTGCGCCTATTGGGAAGAGCACCCTTAGGCAAGGACTCAAAGGTCTTACGGCCCATAATGATGGTATGGCCTGTGGTAAGTGCCTTGAATCGTTTCAGGTCGTTAGGCAACCAGTAGAGTAGCTTATTCTGGTATCCTATAGCCATATTCTGCGCCACTGCAGCTATAATACTTATCATAAGAATTCTGTGTATTTATTATGGTTGCAAAAATACAAAAAAAAGGCGACTTGCGAAAACAAGTCACCTCTTTTTTATAGGAATATCTGAGTTTTATCAGTTACGCCTTGAAGCCGAATAATTTATACGCAAGGCCCAAGACTTACGCAGAACCTCCTTGATATCAGTTATATAACCCATCTGGGTGCCCTTATCGGCCTTGATAGAGATTACCTGCTCAGCCTGATTCTGCATACCCTGACGCTCGGCAGCAACGAAATCCATTACTTCCTTAGGTTCAGCGTAACGATCATTCAACTGGATACGCGTACCGCTACCCATCTGAGCACGAAGCTGATCAGTTGGAGGACCAACGTAAATGAATGAAACAGCAGACTTCTTCTCCAGTTTCTCCAATTCAGTACCCTGAGGAACAACGAACTTAACCTTCAATGTTACCTCGCGCATGGTTGTTACCATCATAAAGAAGAACAAGATGGTAAAGATCAAGTCGGGCAGAGATGATGTATTCATCTCAACCATTTCACGACCTTCTTTTCTCTTAAATCCTGCTGCCATTATTTGGTTCCTCCATACTTTTTAGGTTCTGCCTCGGAGATATTCTGAGGATAGTACTGCTTACGAATGACGTCCTTTATTTCATCATCCAAATACTGGTATTCACGTCCGAACTTCTCCTTTGCCAACTCATTACGTAACTCAGAATATGCTGCAACCAACTCGTTCTGAACCTGGAAATACGCATCGTATGGGGTTCCACGGTCAGTCTGCACAGAGATAACGTGCTTATCAGTAACATAGCAACGACCCAGATGGTCAAGAATCTTTACATGCTTCTCTGGCCACTTACTATAGTTCTGCTCGTTCTTAACGAACTCCTTAACACGCTGACGTAATTCTTTAATGTCGGCATAGCCTCTGGTGGTCTCATCCTCTATCCATAACTGGCCTTCGAAGTTCAAGCGAACATACAAGATATTTCTTGCCTTGATGTCGACCTGAGCATCCTCCTGATCTGGATCTGGCGGTTGGGGCAGGTGTCGAGCCAAACCCATATCCGTATCCATAGATGTTGTTACCAGGAAGAAGATAAGCAACATGAAAGAAATATCCGCCGTTGAACTAGTGTTCAGACCGGGCATTTTCTTTTTCTTCTTTGCCATATCTTACATTATTTAAGGATGTTACTTTTTAATAGCGCTTTTGGTAAGAACGCCTGTCATGCTAACAATAACGGCAGCAGCAGCAGCAACGATAAGGATACCGATAGACACACAGAATGCATCTACAACTGTAACCCATCCGGCTGTAGTAACAGTGCCATCAGCAGCCTTGAAATCTGTCTCACCTAAGCCTAATACAAGACCAATTACCAATGAAACAATGAACAGGCCCCAAGTAATGAGGGAAACCTTTCCGCCAGGAACGCCGGTGGAAGCTACGGGATCAGTACCCTTGCTGCTTGCCATACCCCTGATACCTGACCAAATGGTAAGTCCTGCTGTTGCAATTACCATCAGATACATCAACCACATGATGATATCTGTCAGAATTGGCTCATTGTTGTCACCTACAGGATTATCGTAGCCGATCGTCAAGAACAATGCGAAGGATACCAAGATAATTCCAATGCAGATGTACAACGCCATCTGGGAAATTTTCTCAATCTTCATAATTCTCTCTCTAAAATCGGTTATTACTTCTTGCACTTATCAGACTGTACACACATGGTCAGCAACTCCTGTGCTGCCTCTTCCATGTTACTTGTCAGAGATTCTACCTTAGCCAAAATGTAGTTGTAGAATACCTGCAGAATCAAGGCAACGATAATACCGAAGATAGTGGTAATCAAAGCCACCTTCATACCACCAGCAACAACGGTAGGACTGATATCACCTGCACGCTGGATGTCATCGAATGCCATAACCATACCGATTACAGTACCCAAGAAACCAAGAGATGGTGCCATAGCGATGAAGAGGGTAATCCAAGAGCAGTTCTGCTCGAGGTAAGAGCCCTGAACCTCAGCCTCCATGTTGATAGTACTCTCAATGGTACCGATATCGTTGCGGTCTGTACTAGCCAGACATTCCATAGCCTTGCGGCTTACCTGAGCTACTGGTCCACGTGTACCCTTACAGAAGTCAATTGCGCCAGCAACGTCACCAGCAGCAACCTTAGCGGCCAAATCCTTTGTGAACTTGCGGGTGTTAATCTGAGCGAGAGACAGATAGATAACACGCTCGATACAGAAAGCAAGACCCAGTACCAAAGCAATAGCAACCAATGACATGAAGCCTGCACCACCCTCGATGTACTTAGTCTTCAATGTCTTGAAAATACCTTCGCTCTCTTCCTCAACAACGGGAGCAGCTTCTGTTTCTGCCTCAGCATCAGTAGCTTCAACAGCAGCAGTGTCTACAGCAGCGGTGTCTACCTGCTCAGTAGCTTCTGCTACATCTTCCTGAGCTCTTAGAGATGATGTTGCTCCAAAAGTACATGCTGCTACTAGCGCAACAATTGCAAATAACTTTTTCATTTTGTGTTCGTTTAAATTGATTAATGTTATTAATTTTTGTTTTTATGTTATTTTCACTCTGTATCTCTTTTTGTGAGAAAAGCGGAGAGACGGGGATTCGCAAAGGCTTTCTGCCTTTCTGGCTTTGAACCCCGTTTTATCTCCTGCGGAGAGACGGGGATTCGAACCCCGGATACGCTTTTGACGTATACACGCTTTCCAGGCGTGCCTCTTCAGCCACTCGAGCATCTCTCCTTAGGCACTAACGCACATATATTGCGTCATTATATACGTTTTCGGTTACAAAAATATCTTTTTTTTTGAACATTACCACATGTTATTACAAAAAACTTTCGGGTAAAGTGTTTTTTTGCAAATATTTGCACATATAAATGCAATTTTACATGCAAAAAACATGTTTTACATTGGCATTGGTGACTTTTTCCACTTCTTCGGGTGCTACATTATATATATTAGCCACTTTATGCATCACCTCCACCACATAAGCTGGTTCATTCCGCTTGCCACGATATGGAACAGGAGCCAGATAGGGGGAGTCTGTTTCTAACACAATACGCTGGAGAGGAACTGATTGCAGAACTTCCGGTAGTGTAGATTTCTTGAAGGTAGCGACACCTCCGATTCCAAGTACAAAACCATCGAAGGAGAGCAATTCCAAAGCCTCATCTAGCGTACCGCTGAAGCAATGAAAAACACCCCTTAGCCCTTCTGAAGCAAACGGACGGATAGCCTGCACTAACTGATCATGAGCGGAACGGGAATGAATCATTAAAGGAAGTTTGTAGCGAACCGCCCACTCTATCTGACGGGTAAAGACCTCAATTTGTTCCTGGGAATGGCTTGCATCCCAATAAAAATCAAGTCCGACCTCTCCGATTGCAATATAAGGATGAGAAGATTCTTTAAGCAAGTTCTCCATTCTATTCAAAACTTGCGGATAATCATCGGTTACATCTTCGGGATGCAGACCCATCATGGGAAAACAATAGCCAGGAAAAGAATGGCAAAGTGAAAGCATAGGCTCTATGGATGCCTCATTGATATTGGGCAGCAAGATACGCTCCACCCCAGCCTGCCGAGCCCGTTGAACTACAAGTTCCCGGTCTTCGTCATACTCTGGTCCGTAAATATGGCTATGGGTATCTATCATGACCTACGATTAAGCATGGACTGGGCAAATTCCCATAGTATTTCAGTACGTTCCTGAGGCAAAGAAATACGTGACAAAGCCTGCGCCGCTTCCTGATAATATTGGTTTATCCTGTTACGAACCAACTCAGGTACACCTATCTCATCATATATACGAGTAACTGCTGCCACTTTTTCCTCTCGCGAAGGATTCTCCATATTCAGCCACGCATTCAGCTCACTAGCCTGTTCCTCGTTTGCCAACAACTGGGCATTGATAAGCATATAAGTTTTCTTGTTACACATGATATCGCCACCTATCTGTTTCCCAAATGTTTTGAAATCGCCGTAAACATCCAGATAATCATCCTGAAGCTGGAATGCAAGCCCCAACTTCTCGCCGAATTCATACAGCGTGGCTGCATCTTGTTCGGAAGCTCCACCCAAAATGGCTCCTATTTTAAGCGCACACGCCAAGAGAACAGAGGTTTTCAGTCGTATCATCTCGATATACTCTTCCTCTGTAACATCAGATCGAGTTTCAAAATCAATATCATACTGTTGGCCCTCGTCAATCTCAAGAGCTGTTTCTGTAAACAAACGCAGCACAAAAGGCATATACTTATCATCGCATTGAATCATACGGGAGAAAGCCAACACCAGCATGTTATCACCACTCAATATGGCGGTATTATCATCCCACTTGACATGCACACATGGATTTCCACGACGAACCTCGGCCCGATCCATAAGGTCGTCATGAAGGAGTGTGAAATTATGATACGTTTCAATGGCGATGGCTGGCATCAGGATATGCTCCACATCCTCCTTATACATATTATATGCCATCAGCATTAAAACGGGGCGCAAGCGTTTTCCACCCAAAGACAACACATACTGAATGGGGGCATATAAAGATTGAGGTTTTCTGTCGTATGGCAAGGATTCGATGGCTTTATTCACCATCTGCATAAGTTCACTACTGCTATACATTATAATATAACGTTACAATTAAACCGGAAAAACAAGGCTGCCCACCAAAAGGAGAGCAGCCTTAGATTTATTTTTGAATCGAATTAGCTCAAACGGAAATTAACAGGAAGATTGAAGCGTGAGCGAACCGTCTTATTATTCTGCTTAGCAGGCTTCCACTTAGGCATCATCTTAACTACGCGCTCTGCTTCCTTTGACAAGTTTGGATCGGGAGAACGTAAAACCTTAACATCCACAATACTTCCGTCACGATTTACAACGAAGCTAACCTGCACACGTCCCTGTACATTCTGCTCAATACATATTTGAGGATACTTAATATGATCCTGCAACCACTTCATACAAGCCTCATCTCCACCGGGGAACTGAGCATTCTCCTCAACAGTTTCAAAGATTCGGTCATCATCGTCATTCTCCACTACAGGACCTACGGGGCCAGAAACAACAGCCGTTGGAGCACCTGTACCCACTACAGTAGTGATAGCTTGGTTAACCTCCTCAGTAGTCTGAATCTCCTCTTCAGGCAGCTCGGTATCGTCCTCAACCTCATTGATAACCTCCATTACAGTTGGGGCTGCGGCTGGGGGCGGTGCCATCATTTCTTCCTGATGAGTAATAGGAATCATATCCTCCTCCATTCTGAAATCATAAATTTTGCCTTCCTCAACTACCTTAACTTCACGCTGGGTATACTCAAAGGCAACGAACATAAGAGCCAAAGACAGTACATATCCAATAAGCATATTGGTGGATTTCTGCCCCTGCAGTTCTTCGTTTACAGTTTTGTTAGCATCCATAATATTTATTTTTCTTATTTTTGTTCGCAAAAGATATCTATTTGGGGCAAATTTAGCACATTTTTTTTATTTCACGCATCTATCATGTATATTTTTTTGAGTTCAATTTAATTTTTGTGCGATTATTGGACAATATTGACAGAAAATGCACTAACTTTGGACGCAAATTAGCAGAAACAATGACAAAGAAGCATATACTTCCACTTATTTTGGCATTATTATTAGTGCAAACTGAATCATTCTGTCAAGAGAGTACCAGCATTTTCAATTTTTTGAGTCTCCCCAACTCTTCACACTTAGTAGGTTTGGGAGGCAAAAACATTTCATTGGTACAAGACGAAATCCAAACGGCAGTTACAAATCCTGCATTACTTTCAAATATTAGCGACAAGAGTATTGGAGTCAATTTTATGTCTTACATGCAAGGTTGCAAGGCCGGTGGCGCTGCTTACGCTCAAACTGCAGGCAGCAGAGGCACATGGGGCGTTTACACCCAGTTTGTCGGCTACGGCTCCATGAAAGAGACAGATTTAGCTGGAGAAATCCTTGGAGAAATGAAGCCCCTGGATTTCTGCATAGGCGGGCAATACAGTTACATGCTTACAGACAGGCTATCAGGAGGAGCCACAGGAAAGATTGTGTACTCACATTACGGAGAATTCTCTTCTTGTGCCTTGGCTGTTGATTTGGGCTTAAATTATTATTGGGAAGAGAAGAACCTCTCCCTGTCAGTCGTTGCCAGAAATATTGGCGGACAAGTAAAGAGGTTCGGCGATCATGGAGAACGCCTCCCCTTTGATATGCGAATAGGTTTTACCAAAGGACTTGGACATGCTCCCATTGACATATCCGTAACAATGGTGGACCTTACCCATTGGAGCCAAAGTGATTATTTCTCTACTGACGGAGAAGTTAGCGGAGGAAGAATTTTCACCAATCATTTTGAAATCGGTGTGGATGCCTACCCTATTCCTATTATATATGTATGTGCCGGCTTTAATTTCCGTCGCGCATTTGAAATGAAGGCCGCTGGAAGTTCGCATGCTGCAGGTCTTTCATTTGGAGCAGGTGCCAACCTAAAGAAACTGAAAGTAGGAATTGCCTATGCAAAATATCACATCGGGGCTCCCACGCTTTCACTGAACCTTTCATATAGTTTTCAGAAATCATCTAAAGAATAACTCACATATCAGATATGAATAAGATAACAATAGCCATCGACGGACACTCCTCGTGCGGCAAAAGCACAATGGCAAAAGATTTAGCACGAGAAATTGGATATGTTTACATAGACACAGGAGCCATGTACAGGGCTGTAACGCTTTTCTGCCTTCAAAACGGACTCATCAAGGACGAGAAAATCGAGACCGATGAGTTAAGAAAGCACATGAACGACATCTCCATTACCTTCCAACTGAATCCGACAACAGGAAAGCCTGATACATATCTAAACGGGATATGCGTTGAAGATAAGATCCGCACCCTAGAAGTATCAAGTAAAGTAAGCTATGTTGCAGCTTTGGACTTTGTCAGAGAAGCAATGGTTGACCTTCAAAGATTAATGGGCGAGGCAAAAGGTGTCATTATGGACGGAAGAGACATTGGTACTGTTGTATTCCCCAATGCAGAACTTAAGATATTTGTTACTGCCAGCGATGAGATTCGTGCCCAAAGAAGATATGACGAACTCATTGCCAAGGGGGAGAAATGCAACATAGAAGATATCCTTGCAAATATACGCGAACGCGACAGAATAGACAGTACTCGCGCCGTCAGCCCACTCAGGAAAGCAGATGACGCTATCGTTTTAGATAACAGCCACATGACCATTCCTGAACAAAAGGAATGGCTCTTAGCACAATTCCAACGTGTAACAGCTGGATGAATATAGAGATTGACCAAGGATCGGGCTTCTGCTTTGGTGTAACCCGTGCCATAGGAAAAGCTGAGGAAGAACTTAACAAGGACGGACATTTGTTCTGTTTGGGCGACATTGTCCATAACGGAAAAGAATGCGACCGCCTGCAACGCTTAGGACTCACCACCATCAATCATGAAGAACTGGAAGGCATTCATAAATCAAAAGTCTTGCTGAGGGCACATGGCGAGCCGCCATCGACATATCTCCTTGCCCAAAAAAACAAAATTGAAGTTATTGATGCCACTTGTCCTGTTGTACTTCATTTGCAGGAACGCATAAAAAAAGAATATGATGCCGATACCGAGCATAAAAAACAGATTGTAATCTTTGGGAAAAACGGTCACGCAGAAGTTCTTGGTCTGGTAGGCCAGACAGAAGGCACAGCCATTGTCATCGAATCAATAGAAGACCTTCATAAACTGAATTATCATAAAGACATTTGCCTATATTCACAAACTACCAAGCCCCTGGATGAATTCAGGCGCATTGTTGAATACATAAAAAAACACATAGGCAAGGATGCCACGTTTACATTCTATGACACCATCTGCCGACAGGTAGCTAACCGGATGCCTAACATCAGGGAATTTGCCAACAAACATGATGTTATTCTGTTTGTTTGTGGCAAGAAAAGCAGTAACGGAAGAGTGTTGTTCAAGGAATGCAAAGACGCCAATCCGCAATCATATATGATAGATACAGCCAACGAAATTGACCTTCGTTGGCTGCAAGACTGTAATTCCATTGGCATATGTGGAGCAACAAGCACTCCCAAATGGCTAATGGAGGAGTGCAAAATAAGAATCGAGGAGTTGCTTTGCTGCAACAAATGATGAACGCTGGCCTTCCAGCACACTCTTTTCTGCCGCTTGTAGCATATCTGCTATTGTAGGATTCTGATAGAAATTGTTACGCAGATGCTCGTTTATACTCTCATACATCCAATACTTAGACTGTTCTGCACGACGGTATTCAAAATACCCGTTTTTCTTAACAAAATCTACATACTCATATATCATATCCCAGATTTCCTTGATTCCCAAAGCATAGAACCCGCTATATGTAAGAACTCTTGGTTGCCATCCGCTTTCAGGCATGGGGAATAATTGCAGAGCGTTTCGGAAATGCGTGGCAGCCAATTGACATTTATCTACATTGTTCCCATCGCATTTGTTTATTACAATGCCGTCTGCCATTTCCATAATTCCACGTTTAATTCCCTGTAATTCATCGCCTGTGCCAGCCAGTTGGATAAGGAGGAAGAAATCGACCATTGAATGGCACGCAGTTTCACTCTGACCCACTCCAACTGTCTCAACAAAGATCTTATCAAAACCTGCAGCCTCACAAAGGATGATTGTTTCACGTGTTTTTCTGGCCACACCTCCCAAACTGCCAGCAGAGGGGCTAGGGCGAATAAAGGAATCTGGATGAACGGAAAGTTTCTCCATTCTGGTTTTATCTCCCAAGATACTACCCTTCGAACGTTCGCTACTGGGGTCAATGGCCAGCACAGCCAGCCTGCCGCCATACTCCTTTAATACGTGTATGCCAAATTCGTCAATACTGGTACTCTTTCCTGCTCCAGGAACGCCACTGATACCTACTCTGACACTATTCCCAGAATAAGGCAAACATTTTTCTATCACCTCTTGGGCAATAGCCTGATGAGCAGGATTCGTGCTTTCAACCAACGTCACAGCCTGTCCCAATATGGAAACGTTGCCACGTAAAATTCCTTCCACATAATCTCCTGCAGTAAGTTGGTGTCGGGCAAAACGACCACGTTTCAGATAAGGATTAACTATAGAAACAGGTCCAACTCCGCTATTAACTGTCAGGCCTTCAAATTCTGCACTGTTCTCGGGATGCTCCATATTTTATTATTGTTTTACATCAATATTAATAACTGTTTTTGGTTGTGAGGGATCATTGGTAATCAGAAGGACGCGGGGACGGCCTTTCTCGCGTTTTAGATATTTAGGAGTTACACTTATCTTCAGTTTCGTACTTGCACCTGGTTTCAGCACCCTATTGCCTAAACTTACGGAAACAGCTTTGTTAAAGACCTGTACCTGTTCAAATAGCAAATTGCTCTTTCCTTTATTAGTAACAATAATAGTATGAGTAGCTTTTGACTTTTCTTTTAGGGAACCAAAGTCTACAGAAGATTCTGCAAGAAATAATTCTGGCGCATTCTCTTTCTCCTCCTCAGTCATTTTAGAGAAATCGGGAAGAAGAATAGCTGAAATCTGAATCTCATTGTCTTCACTGATTTTATCACCCATATATCGTGAAAGATATACGGATGTGTTATTTAAGCCCAATTGTTGCAATTTGTCGCTGTCTAATGTCAATCGTATGATACCTTTTTTACCTGCCGGAACATTTTCCGGAATATACTGAGCTGAAAGATACGCTGGCATGTGCATAAGCTCAGGCCGAAAAGCGGTATGTTCCTTGTTGATTAACGACAGCTCCACAACAGGGTGCTCGCCTTTATTAACATCATCAAACTCCAGATAGTTGGTCTGAATCTGAACATTCCCCAAATCTATCGGGTAATCCTCGTCAACATTCACAACTTCCACTACAACTGTTCCTTGCATTCCCAAATAGACGGGAGTTTCGGATTCATTCGAAATTACCTCCACCTCTTTATAGAAAGTGCCTAAAGTAGCTGCATCATAGACCACAACAATCTCACCCTTCTCACCTGCAGGAATAGATTCTTTGGGATAAGAAACATCCATACAGCCACAAGAAGCCTTAGCCGAAGAAATACTCAGCGGTTGATTACCTTTATTGACAAACCCAAAAACAACTCTTTTGGGTTGTTGGAATTCCACCTCGCCCATTTTTTTTATTTCCATGTCGGGAACAAAACGGGGCTGAGCATGTAGCACGCCTGTACTAATCAAGCATAAAAGGATGATATATATTAATCTCATTTCCGTTTATTAGCATTATATAGTGTCCATAAAGAAGCTTCCACCGTGCGTAACAGGTCGCGTTTATCTGTTGATGGAGAATAAACAAATCCTTCAGTCACAATGAGTTTATTGTTCACGGTATCTACTCTTGATAGCGAGACAAATGACCCGCCTAGAGCACCATTCCTCATCTCCCATAATCCGCGCACTTCGAAAACTTTTTCGCCTTCTACGTCACGCAAACGGGAGAACAGTATAGGAGAGCCATCAATCTTTGTTGTCTGCATCCACTGATCAGGATTACTTCCTGGAATATTTTCGTGCATCACAGAATCACGGCATAACACAAATTTCTCTACATCGGTATAATCCCTGCCGTCCCAAGGTAATGTGTATAGCACAATGTTAAGGTCCTTTTCGTTGAGATTTGTGCCAACCCATACAAAGTCTTTTCCCTTCTTGCTCGCCCTAACTTGTTTGGGAACATTCAAGCTATACCCAACTGTAGAGGCAATCTTCTGACTCAAGTCTCTATTATAATGTTTGCGCAATTCATCCGCACGCATTTCTATCTGTGCATCATCTATAAGCCCGCGAATATACATAGCCTTCTCTGAAAGGAATTTGCGAAGCGAATCTAGATTAGGAGCTGCCACTGTTACTTCTATTTGAGGTTTTGCCACCACATCTCTTGCAACACCCACAATTGCGCACTTCAAATCAGCATCCAGATGAACAAACAGTTTACTATGAAATGTAGTATATGTCTGACTATAATGACGCGAAGATATCCTAACCGTCTTGAAAAATGGTTCTTCCTGCATAAGGCCGGGAACAGGACCCTGTGTAATAGCTTTAAGCGAATCAGCAATATCACTGTTCCATACTTTGTCGTCCACAACCAAAAGGAGCTCGCTCGGCAACCCTTTTGATGCCACAATTCTGACCTTCTTATCCCCTGACGTACAAGAGATAAGGCATGATAACAACACTAAAATGAATAAAACACGCATATCTATTCCGTATAGTTATATCTGGCCTGTTCTGCCGACCTTTTCATTCTCACCCACAAAGGTAACTTTTTTTTCAAGAATGACAAAGACGAAGCGCGAAACTTCTAGTTTTGTTGTTTTTTTTTAACAGAAAAAACGATTGAATCAGAATAATAATGTACATTTGTTGGCAAATTAATTACGATGTTATTATGAAGCAAACGGAATATCGGGAGCCTCTATTTCTTTTCCTCTTCGCTGTACTCATTACCACATTGTTCAGTACATGCTCTTTTCTATATCCACTGAATCCATGGGATGATGCTAACGTATATATGACCATTGGCAATGCTATGCTCAGCGGCAGAGAACTTTATGTTGATATCTTCGACCATAAAGGGCCCGTGCTATATCTCATGCACGAAATAGCGGCTATATTGTCACGCGACAGCTTTGTGGGAATATATCTGGTAGAAATCTTTTGCAGCTTTATCTTTATGTGGTATTCGCTGCGTACTATGCGTCTCTTCACCTCCTCAAAAGTTGCTTTGCCACTCACATTTCTTTTGGGTTGGCTTACCTTGTCTTCCGATCTGTTCTATTATGGAGACAGTGTTGAAGAATTCTCCTTGCCCATTCTGGCTCACTGTCTGTACTTTATGCTCCGATTTGCCAGAAACCGCCAAACTCCGCTTTGGTGGCAGGCGCTTATCATGGGAGTAGGTTTAGGCCTTATCTTTTGGACTAAGTTCAACATTTTGTTTTTCTATATTGGAGGCGCCATGGCACTTACCTTTATTGCCTGGAGACATCAACAGTTTAAGGAGTTGCTGCACACTATACGATTTGTATCTTTTGGTTTTGTTTTAGCAACAATTCCTGTCTTGGCATATTTCATAGCACACGGAACAGTTAATGCACTCTTTGAAGCATACTTTATGGTTAACATTTTCCAATATCATGGGACAGCCACTAATGGCGAGCCAGACTTTTGGTGGTTCCCACTCATGAAACTTGCTATCTGGGCAGTGTGCACGCTTCCTATTTTCCTTGCAAAAGCACGTTGGGAAGTAAAATTACTGATATTTGGAACATACAGTGTTCTTTTGTTTTCATTTGCCACAATGACGGTACAATTCTATTATTTTCTGTTGATGTACGTTTTCTCTCCGCTTGTTATCTATTTCTTCCGGAATCATACGCCATCCGTACGGACTTATTTAGTGATTGCACTCATAGGCACAGCATCTGCTGCTACCAACTGGAATATTGTTACACTCCTGAACGGGACATTTCCTCAGCGTGTTCTCGAGATGGCTGAAATAATAAATGCCGACAAAAGCGAAGATAGCGAAGTGCTTACTTTTAGTTCTTACGACACAGGCATTTATCAGCACACACATCACTTGCCACCAAATAAGAATTTCTTTATGTCGAGCATTCTTGACCCAGAGATCCGAAAGGAACAAGCAGATTGGGTTGCCTCAGGTAAAGTGCGCTACCTGGTACGCGAAATTGGTGCTATCATAACCTGCCATGAGTACTATGATACTCCTATACCAGACAACTACCGTTGTATATATGACGAGGAAGAGTTATTCCGCTACCGTTTAATAACTACACCACACAAGTTCCTGTGGAATCTCACCTACCCTCGTGTGTTGCTTAAATATGTTATGGAACCTGTTACCGTAAACCAACGTATGCTGATATACGAGAGAATGACGCAAGAAGAAAACACGAGAAAAAGTCTAGACTAACCGTTTGACTTTTTCTTAGAGAATTTTACCACAGTGCGTATCACCAAAAAGTTTGTAACGGCGCTGATAATGGCCATAGGTATATAAGCTATGGAATCGTCCCATTCGAAGACTTCAACAAACAACCACATCAAACCCATTCGTACCACAAAGAGGTTAAACATGTGGGCACCTATAATTCCTACAAAGTTGTGCGCAGAAGGAGAAGTCTTAAACGTCCAGTAAATGGTAAGAAAATAATTGGCACAAAGTGAGATAAGGTAGCCAGAAACAAGGGCAACCTGATAAGGGGCAAAAAGGCGTACAATATAGAATACTATTGCATCAATAATGGCACACGTGCCACCCACGATGCAGAAACGTATGAATTGCCGCGTCTCAGTATGGTTAATAATTTCCTTTGCTTTTCCCATTTTTTATTCTAAGTAGACTCTTTTTGCCGTGAGCGATTCACCCATAAAAGCTGTGGCTTTACATTGAAATGTCTCTGCCTGTTCTGTAGTCAGGAAACGCGTGGAGCCTCCGCAAGTAATTCGCTCAGCCATCTCTTGATGTCTTTTCAAATAGTCCTGCAAACTGTTTGCCACATAAAAACCCTGCTCTATAACATGCACACCTGATGGCATGTATTTGCGAATCTTGTTCAGCAATAACGGATAATGTGTACAACCCAGAATAACGCTGTCAATCTGCGGATCACGAGTGAGCAGGCTATCGATATTCTTTTTGACAAAGTAGTCGGCACCCGGTCCATCATACTCATCATTCTCCACCAATGGCACCCACATTGGGCAGGCTTCACCTGTGACTTTTATATCGGGGTGTAACTTAGCTATTTCCAAATCGTAAGTTGCACTGCGTATGGTACCCATTGTTGCCATAATACCCACATGACGACTATGGGAAATATCCCCCACAACCTCAACCGTAGGTCGAATCACTCCTAATACGCGACGTTGTGAATCCATTTGCGGAAGGTCGTTTTGTTGAATGCTACGTAGGGCTTTGGCGGAAGCTGTATTACAACCCAATATTACCAAATGACATCCCTGCTCAAAGAGATACCGGACCGCTTGCAACGTAAATTCATATACAATATCAAAAGAACGTGTGCCGTATGGAGCACGAGCGTTGTCCCCAAGATACAAATAATCATACTGCGGCATTAACGAACGTATCTGCCGCAGTATAGTTAAACCACCATAGCCCGAGTCAAAAATTCCTATCGGACCGGGATTTTGTGGAAATTTATTCGTTTTGTTCATCTTGAGATGACTCTGCAACCCCAAGCTTCTGGCGTACAATTTCTGTTACGTCCACACCCACCACGGGATTAATATACGGGCAAGCGTTGTCGTCTGTATTTAGGATAAAACCATATCCATACTCTACACCAACTTCCAGAAGCACTCGGTTCAGTTTCTTCTGAACCTCAGCAATCAGGTCCTTCTCTGCCTGAGCCAATAGGCCTTGCACTTGTACACGGAAGGCAACGCCATTGTCCATCAGTGTCTGAAGTTCTGCCTGACGCTTCTGCATAATAGTCTGAGGAAAGTCCTTTTGCCCCTGCAAGAAATCCACAAATTTCTTCTGGAACTCAGCTTCTCCTCTGGCCGCCTCCTCATCATACTTGGCTTTCAGGGTTTGCAGTTCCTGCATAGCCTGCGTATACTCAGGCATTTCCTTAATTACCTGCTGATAGCTCAAATAGCCAAACTGAATTTGTGCCGAAGCAATTACAGGGAGTAGGACAAAGAGGAATAAAAATAGGCGTTTCATATTCCTTTTTTTATTTATTACTGAATACCAACCTCTTTCTTGATCTGATCTGAGATGTCAGTACTCAACTGAGTATTAACAAATGGTATTGCACCTATGTTGAGGTCAACAACGTATACATAGCCACCAGCTTCACCTATTTTCTTTACGGCAGCCATAACCTTCTCGTTAATAGCACCCAGTTTTTCCTGGCGAGCCTTCTCTAATGCTTGCTGATTGTCCTGGTATGACTGCTGCAGACGCTGGTAAAGGTCCTGTAACTCCTGCTCACGGCGCTGGCGTACATTCTCCAAAAGGTTAGCCTGCTCTTTCTGATATTCATCACCTTTCTTCTGAAGTTCTTCCTGCATCAGTTTCATATCGTCCTCATACTGCTTTGCCATAGCCTGAATTTCCTCAGTGGCAGTTACATACTCCTTCATATTCGGAAGAATGTCAGCGCTATTGAAATGAGCAAACTTCTGGGCACTTAAACTCAAGGGAGCTATCATCATGATAGCAATCATAAATCTTTTCATAATCTTTTATTTATTTTATTGTTATTGTTTTCGTTATCGTTTTCATTTAATTATACCCCAACTTGGTAAGCACCTCATTAGAGATATCTATCTTTGGGTTTGCGTATATAATGCCAGCATCACTGGCGCGGTCTAAAATCAAGCTGTATCCTTTTAGGTCAGAGATATCTTTCACAGCATTGTATATCTCATCCTGAATAGGTGCCATCAGACTCTCACGTTTCTTATAAAGTTCACCTTCAGGGCCAAAATATTTTCTCTTAAGCTCTGCAGCTTCCTTTTCCTTTGCTACGATGGCCTCCTCACGTTGGGTTTTCTGTTCATTGCTCAGGAAAACAGCCTCAGACTGATAGTTTTTATACAATGTCTGCGCCTCTTGTGTCAGAGCATCTACCTCAGCTTGCCATTTTTTGCTTACCTGATTTAACTGTTCATTTGCACGTTCATAAGCAGGAACATTCTTCAATATGTATTCCATATCTATCAAGGCAAACTTCTGGCCCATGGCATTAGCACTTGCCATAACCATTAAAATCAAAAATAGCTTCTTCATATGCGTAAACTTATGATATGTTATTATTAAAATTCTTGTCCCAATACAAAGTGGAAGTGACTTCCGCTATATGTCTTGCTTCCGAAGACAGAGTCAAAACCGTATGCCCAGTCTATACCCAACATACCTACCATAGGCAAGAAGATACGTACGCCCAAGCCGGCAGACTTCTTCATATCGAAGGGATTAAACTTCTTCACTTCGTTCCACGCGTTACCGCCTTCTAAGAAGGCCAAGCCATAGATGTTCGTGCTAGCTCCCAGTATAAAGGGATAACGTAACTCTACAGAAAAACGGTCGTATGCATAACCGGCATAACCATTCGGCGTAAGAGAGCCATTGTCATATCCGCGCAAACCGATAGTTTCTGTTGCATAAGTATAACTGTATCCGCTCATACCATCACCTCCAACATAGAAGGTCTCAAACGGAGAACGTTTGTTCTTATTATAATGACCAAGCAATCCGAACTCTACGCGAGTAGAGAGAACAAAACACTTGTTGCCACCAGAGAGAGCTGTATAGGTGCGATTTCTGAATTTCCACTTATGATACTCCACCCATTTATGTTTCTCTTGCATCTCCTGTTGATAGGTCTCGCTATAAATATCGTTCCCAAGTTTTGAATAGTCTTTCTTATCAAACAGGCTATAAGGAGGAGTCAGTGACACACTCATTATGAACTCAGAACCGCTACGGGGATATATGGGATTATCCGTATTGTTTCTACTCAGCGTCAACCCCAAACTGATGTTGTTACAATTACCGTTATTTATAATAAAGTATTGCCAATCCTTCATCATGTAGCGAATATAGCTGAGCTCTGCAGTAAGATTGAAGTAGTCATCAGGCCAACGCAAACGCTTTCCCCAACCCACACTCAGGCTGAAGGTCATGAACGATTTGTCTGGATCATAATAATTCTCGTAATAATTATAGCCGTATCCGGTACCCATACCATACAAGAAACTGCTGTAATAGTTGTTGTAATAGGCCGAGTTATAGTAGTTGTCACTAATATCTGTCTGCTTACTGAATGAAGCTCCAATACTTAATGTATTAGGACGTTTGCCGCCAAACCAAGGATTAATATAGCTAACACTGTAACTCTGGAAATACCTACCGTTAGTCTGACCGCTGATACTGAATGTCTCTCCGTTACCCTGAGGCAAAAGACCACGTCTCATGCCATTTTTCTTAAATAGGTTGGCCATGCAGAAATTGGTAAACTTCAAACCAATTCTTCCTACTACACCTGTTTGACCATATCCCAAAGAGAATTCAATCTGGTCGCTACTCTTGGAGGTCAAACCCCAGTTTATATCCACTGTACCATTGGTAGCATCCGGTTGAATATCCGGATTAACGCTTTCGGCATCGAAATGGCCCAATGATGCAATCTCACGATATGAACGCATCAATGCATCCTTAGAGAACAGGTCGCCAGGCTTGTTTTTCAATTCGCGACGTATTACATTCTCGTAAACACGGTCGTTTCCTGTTATTCTGACATGGCTGATGTGAGCCTGAGGACCTTCATAAATTCGCATTTCCAAATCTACGGAATCCTCTACCACATTAACAACAACGGGGTCTAACTTGTAGAAAACGTAACCATTATTATAATACAAATTTCCAATGGCGTCATTATCGGCAACAAGTCTGTCATTCAGATGTTTCTGATTATACACGTCACCCTTCTTCATTCGCAGTTCTTCGCTAAGGCCCTCTGTAGGATATAGTGTATTACCCACCCATTCTATGTTTCGAACATAATATTTCTGTCCCTCTTCTACCGTCAGATAAATATCGACATTATTACCAAAGGGGGCTATACTGTCTGATACCAATATGGCGTCCATGTAACCCAGCTCCCCATATTTTTCCATCAGATTCTCTTTCGCCTCCTTATATTTTGCATCTGTAAACTTCTTGTTGCGGAACCAGCCCGCCATAGATCCTTTTTCATGAATTTTCTTCAGGACACCAGGTTTTATCAAGTTACCTTTAATCTTTGCAGTTGCCAGATTCTGGTTTCCAGAAATATAGATTTTATGAACCTTTACTTTATCCTTCTTATCGACGTTGACATCCAAAATCACCTTATCCGGCTGACTGGCATCATCACGCTGCATGATACTAACCTCAGCATTCTTGAAACCCTTCTCGTCGAAGTATCTTTTGCACAACAGTTTCGCACGGTCTAACATATTTGGGGTTAACTGGTTCTCTTTTATCAGTCCCAGCTTCTCCTGCAAGTCATCACGCTCACTTTTTCTTACACCATTATAGTTTATCTCAGATATTCTTGGTCTTTGAACCAGTTGTATATGCAAATACACCGAATCGTTTACCAGACTGTCCACACTGATGGAAACATTGCTGAACAATCCATTTCTCCAATAGCGCTTGACCGCCTTTGTAATCTCCTCGCCAGGTATAGTTATCGACTGGCCGACCGTTAAACCACTTAGTCCTATCAGCAGATAATCATCATAATTCTTGACGCCATCCACAGTAATATTTCCTATATAATAAGTGCGCGGGGTGCGACTATAGTCTATTGTCGGATTTATCTCACGCTGCCCAACCTGTCCAAATACATCCGGCAGCAGCGTAATGAATAATAATATAACAAGGTATATTCTTTTCACAATTATTACCTTAAGTCTGTCTCTTTTTGTTTACTTCTTTTCCTCTTCCACTTGTTCACCTGTCTTACCAAATCTGCGCTGACGTCTTTGGTATTCGGCAATCGCTTTATGCAAATCCTCTTCCTTGAAATCAGGCCAGTAGGTGTCACAGAAATAAAACTCGCTGTAGGCACATTGCCACAAAAGATAGTTACTGATTCTGAGTTCGCCTCCCGTGCGGATAAGCAAATCAGGATCTGTCATAAAGCTTGTCTCCAAATGGTCTGATACATATTTTTCATCTATCTCCTCCGCCTTGACCTTTCCAGCAGCAGCATCTCTTGCTACCTGTTGCATGGTCTTGGTCAGTTCCCACCGACTGCTATAGTTTAGAGCCGTAACAGCAGTCATTCGGGTATTTTTGGCCGTATGCTCCATACACTCTTCCAGACGAGTTCTGGCATGCTGAGGCAGACGTGTAATATCACCAATTAAGCGGAAACGTACATTATTCTTCATAAATATCTCGTCTTCCAACTTAGTGGCTATAAGGTTCATCAGTGCCTCAACCTCAGGCTCAGGCCTGTTCCAGTTTTCCGTAGAAAAGGTGTACATTGTCAGGTATTTAACACCCAAACGTGCACATTCCGATGTAATGCGAGTAACGGTCTCCACTCCCTCAACATGTCCTGCCGAGCGAGGCAATCCTTTCTCCTTTGCCCATCGTCCATTACCATCCATAATAATGGCTATAGACTCAGGAATATTATTCATGTCGAGTTCTATCTTTTTTCCCATCGAACTTATTTTATTATCAACTTGTCAACTTTTTCTAATTATTGCACTTTCTCAACTTAGGCATGAACTCATACGTCAAGTACACCATCGTAAAGTTGTAGCAGTCTTTATTCTTCAGACCAATACTCTTTATTCCGTATGGATGTGCCAACTGAGTTGTTCCCTCTGGCGTAGCATCCAGCCTGTCGCTTGTAGTAAAGCGCATGGTCCACTCAAAACCAATGTTCAGACGTGGTTTCAGTTTGTATTTTACTCCCACTCCCACAGGCAAGCACAAGGCAGCGCATGCACTGGCTCCACCTCCCATACCTACCGTCATACCTATACCGGCCAATGCGTATGGCGTAATTCGTTTCAAATCCTTATAACCTGCTCCCATACCGAAGCCCCAGAAATTCATTTCAAACTGAGCTCCAATATCCAGCACATTGCGCGAGAAATCTATCTTTACCGGTGTGCCGCCCTCTATAGTCCCGCTTAATGGATCCAGAGGAATAAAACCGTCAACACTTCCGCTAAGATGGCCCATTGCTATATTCATCTTCACAGCCATTCTGGGGTTTAAGATGCGCCTGGCAGTAACGCCACCCATAAAGCCCATGTGGGCATACGGGGTACTGTTAGCGTCTCCCAGATAGAAGCATGTTCCTATGGCAGCTCCCAAATCCATCTTGTATTCCAGTTCCTCAGCATTCAGCCGGGCAGGAAAGAAACACAACAGGAAGAGCAAAGCTATTGACGCACAAAGTCCAGTCTGTTCAGTTTTCCTCGCCATAGCTCACCGTTGGCAATTATCCATAATACGTTATTCTCATCCACCACACTACATATGGGGCCACTTACACCTTTCAACTCTTTAGGCAGATGCCATTCCGAGTCTGTACGCCATGAAATGCCGTAGTCCTGACTTACATACAACGCATCCATTGCCTGATGTGTGCCCTTTCCTGTTACTGAAGGGCCGCCAAAAGCCAGACACTTCTCGTCGTATTGTATCAGGTTCAGGTATTTCAACTGGGGCAGTGTGCACTTATTTTCGTCTGTTTGGTTCATATACATCCAAACGGCCTCGTTTTCAGGAATATCCTCATTCCACATCTTATTCCATACAACAGATGTTTCATCGGTCTCGTCAGTTCTGTTTCCAACCATTACCAAACGATTACTGCCGTTTTTCTGACTCATCTGCAACGCTCTTACATCCTTCGAGGGCAAATAAGTAGAACTTTCGTCCAGACCTTCTGCATGGAAATCCCACTCTCCTTGCTCGTTCTCGGAACATCTGTACAATTCGCCGTCCATCAGGGCATAAAGAAAATCAGAGGTTGAACCTGCCAGCACCAAGCCAGGATGCTGGGGCGTATTCAGTTTCTGCCAGTCTTTACCGTCTGTAGTAGTGTAAATATCACCATCCATAGTGCTAACCACAAACGCATTTCCCCGCTTAACCATCGTTTCCACATTAGCTTCTGCAGGCAAATTTGTCGGTGATTCATTCCATGCACCGTCTGTGGAATTTTCCACCAATACTATGGCATCACCCCTTTTGCCTAGAACAGACAAACTGCCCTGTAATATGAGGGAACGCGCCTGACTCATACCTTGCAACAAGGGTTCTGCTTCGCTCACCTTGTCCCAATAGAGCGAGTCTCCTTCCAGTTGGTGAACATTCAATGTTAGAGTGTATTTCCGAGTACTGAGACCATCGTTAGCAATAAGCAACAACTCTATAGGCCAACGCAAATCCATACTGTCCTCCGCACTATAAGCCAACCAAGTGCTGTCCTCATCTTCTTTGATGCGATATGCCAACCTAGCACCAGCATAAGTAATATCAACCAGTACGGCATGCAAAAGGGAGCCGTACAACAGTGAGTCTTTGTTCTCTATTGTCAGCGAACGTTGGTTGATGGTCATATCATAATTACTTCCCGTGTATGAAGTCTTGATTACAGTATCTTTACCTAAGCTGTCTAACATGTGGACTTCACGTTTAATCGAGCCCAACTTCACCTCCGAGATATAACAATAATCATCATACACAACCTCCTTGTCGGATATACAGGAACCGACCAAAAAAGGTATTGTTGCCAGCAGCAACATCATATATTTCTTCATTCTCTTATGCGCGCACATTTAATAGGGTATATTTAACCAGAGTGCAAAGGTATAGTTATTATTTGACATAACATCATATTATGCCTTGGAATTAAGTAAAATTAGGGTTTATCCGACCTAAAGTGGCCGTTTTTGCCTGATTTTTTACATTTCATACCGATAGTTAAGGATTTTTCTATTATCTACTGACTGTTCCGTTTTCAGATTCTCTCCTTTCATTTTAGGTGCCGGAATGCCATTTCCTAAGACAAACGGAGCAATTTCCACACGAGCCTCGTCCCACAGACCAACTTCTATGAAATGCTGTAACAATTGGGCACCACCTTCCACCAATAATGACTGAACACCTCGTTTGTACAAATCAGCAAGTATCTGGTCCAAATCTCCTGTGTTATAAATAACCGTCGGCACCTTACCATCTTTCAAGTGAACGGTTTCGGGCAACACGCCATTGCGGTCGATGGTAATCCTAAGTGGATTGGGCCCCTCCCAAAATCGTGTTGTCAGTGTGGGGTTGTCCATCAAACCCGTTTTAGTACCCACCATGATAGCCTGATGCATAGCTCGCATCTGGTGAACAAGCGTTTGGGTAAAACGCGATGAGAACTTAACCGGCTCCTCACCCTGTTTCCGTTCTGCATCCATGAATCCGTCTTCGCTTTGCGCCCATTTCAGCGTTACAAAAGGTCGGTGTTGCTGATGAAAGGTGATAAAGCGCTTGTTCAACTCCAGGCATTCTTTTTCCAGAACGCCCACTACCACTTCTATTCCGGCATCGCGTAGCTTATTGATTCCCTTACCGTTCACCTCAGCAAAAGGATCCATGCAGCCAATCACCACGTGGGGAATCTGCTTTTCTATTATCAAGTCGGCACAAGGCGGCGTCTTTCCGAAATGTGAGCAAGGTTCCAAGCTTACATAGATGGTGCTTTCATTTAGCAACGACTCATCCCGAACGCTTCGGATAGCATTCACCTCAGCATGAGGCCCACCGCATCTTCTGTGATAGCCCTCACCAATGATTTTTCCTTTGTGTACTATCACAGCGCCTACCATAGGATTGGGAGGAGCCCCCACGGCTCCACACCTTGCCAACTGAATGCAACGCCACATGTATTTCACTTCATATTCCATAAAATTTGTTCAACTTTCAATTTTCAATTTTCAACTTTATTTTATACTTTTGCAGCATGAATCATATGCAGAGACTTTTATCCGTCTATCCGCAACGCGAGGCCCGCGCCCTTTACATGCTGGTTATGGAAGTCGCCTTTGGTCTGACTCCCACACAGGTTTTGACGGGCAAAGATAAAGAATTATCTTTAGATAAACAGGCTTTACTGCAAAATATTATCGACAGACTTCTCAGAAAAGAACCTGTGCAGTATATTTTGGGGCAAGCCGACTTCTGCGGACATACTTTTCACGTAGAGCCTGGTGTATTGATTCCCAGGCCCGAGACAGAAAAACTTGTCAATCTCATCAGCCAGCAATCCCCCACCCCTTGCTCCATTCTGGATATTGGAACAGGTAGCGGTTGCATTGCCGTTTCTTTAGCTCTGATGGGGCATCAGGTAACAGCTTTCGACATTTCCCCTGAAGCGCTGCGGATTGCCGAAGAGAATGCCAAAAGGTTGCAGGCCAAGGTAGATTTCTATCAGGAAGATATTTTACATCCCACACCCACTCAGCAGCAATGGGATGTTATTGCCAGCAACCCTCCTTATATCTGTCAGAAAGAAGCCGCGCAAATGGATAGTAATGTATTGGATTACGAGCCTCATGTGGCGCTTTTTGTTCCAGATACTGACCCTTTGCTCTTCTATCGTGCTATTGCCCATTATGCGCTTGAACACCTGAAGGCAAAAGGTCATCTGTACTTCGAGATTAATCAGGCATACCCAACTGAGACCGCATCTTTGTTGGAAAAGATGGGTTTTTGCCAAATAGAAGTTCATCCCGATTGTTTTGGAAAATCAAGAATCATCTCAGCTCATAAAGAATGAAACCGTTAACATACGAACAAGCCCTCTCTCGTGCTGCTGCCCTTTGTAGCAGAAGCGAACATTGCAGTTCAGAAATACGCAAGAAACTGCTCCTTTGGGGTCTTTCCCTGACTCTGGCAGAGAAAGCCATCGAATGGCTTATGGAAGAGAAATATATTGACAATATGCGCTTCTGTCGTGCCTACTGTCTGGATAAGTTTCGCTATAACCATTGGGGCCGCATCAAGATAAGTCAGATGCTTCGCATGTTAGAATTGGACAGTAAAGATATCAACGAAGGCTTGGATGCTATCCCAGAAGAAGAATACCAGGAGGTCCTCCAGCACGTTCTGGAGCAAAAGAACAAACAACTCAAGGATGCCGATCCCTACATCCGCAAGAGCAAACTAATCCGCCATGCCTTATCCCGAGGCTTTGAAACCCACTTAATCACAGACATGGCGGACACACTTGTTGGGTAGAATCCAAAGAAAATTTCCCAAAAAACCTAACAGGCCTACTTGACTTTTTTGGTTATGCTGTTAAGCGGGACTGAATTCATCCTTGCCTACACTGCATAGTGGGCAAACCCAATCTTCTGGAAGATCCTCAAAAGCAGTACCAGCGGGGATACCATTATCAGGATCGCCTACTTCAGGGTCATACTCATAACCACATACGTCACAAACATACTTTTTCATACATTTTCTCTTTTTGGGGTTAAACATATATTAGAACTCGCTCATGTTCGGAAAACAATGCTGAAAATAAGATTGCCGTCTATTTCATTTGTATTTTGTTACGTTTAATATTTGTGTCTACTTTTGGTTTTTGGTTAAAACATATATTCACGTTGCTGCAAATATACATCTTTATTTTTTTATAAGAAGGTATCAAGAAAGTTTTTTTATATCCTTGTGTTAAAATGATGGCATTATTATCCTATATATACAATAATGTATAACAAAAAGGGGATTACTTGCGATACTTTTCTGCGTCCTTGTCTTCCAACATAGAAAGATAGCTGGTGTACCGGCTTTGTGCAATGCGATGTTCCTCCACTGCCTGAAGCACAGCACAGCCAGGCTCATTGGTATGTGTACAGTCACCAAAACGACATTCCTGCCCAATCTGAAATATTTCTCGGAAGTAATGCGACACCTCGGTTCTTTCCATATCGAAGGTACCAAACCCCTTGATGCCTGGAGTGTCGATAATGGCTCCTTTGAACATTGGCTGTTGGCTATTGGCCATTGGCAGAAGGCTATACATCTCGGAGAAGGTGGTGGTGTGCATACCCGTATCGTGGGCAGAGCTGATTTCGGCAGTCTTGACGTTAGCGTCTGGGATGAGTTGGTTCAGTATGGTGCTCTTCCCCACTCCGCTGTTGCCGCTCAGCAAGGTAGTCTTGCCGACAAAAGCCTGATAGATGGCTTCTATACCTTCGCCAGTAGATGCGCTGCAAGATAAGCAGGGATAACCCAAGGATTCATAAAGTGCCGTTATAGCTTGCAAATAGCGAAACTCGTCTTCTGAGTAAATGTCCGTCTTATTGAAAATAAGCACCACAGGCACTCGGTAGGCTTCGGCACTGGCCAAGAAACGGTCTATGAATGTAGTGCTAGTCTCTGGATGCGAGATGGTGACAATGAGAGCAGCCTGATCTACGTTGGCGGCTATAATATGGCTCTGCTTACTGAGGTTGCTGGCCTTGCGGATGATGTAGTTCTTTCGGTCCTCCAGAGTATCAATTAGCGCCGTCTTCCCATCTGTCCCAGGTGTGATGATCACCCTGTCGCCAACGGCTACAGGATTGGTGCTACGAATACCTTTCAGGCGGAAGTTCCCCTTTACCTTACAATCAAAAAACTGGCCGTCGTCAGTTCTGACAACGTACCAGCTTCCCGTATTCTTAATGACTAATCCAGTCAATGTTAGCTAAAGTCTAAGGTATAAAGTCTAGGGGCAAGAGTCTAGAGGCTAGGGTCAAGGGTCTAGAGTATACTAAACCGTCATGATTTCCTTTTCCTTGGCAGCCATCAGGGCCTCAATCTGCTTGATGTACTTGTCGTGCATCTTCTGCAGTTTATCCTCGGCATCCTTCTCGGCATCCTCAGCCAAACCGTCCTTGATACCCTTCTTCAGCTTCTCCAGAATATCCCTGCGTGCATTACGAACGCTAATCTTAGCCTGCTCCTCTTCCTTGCCGCACTGCTTAACCAGCTGCTTACGGCGTTCCTCAGTCAAAGGAGGAATGTTCAGACGGATAATCTCGCCGTTGTTATCGGGCATGATGCCCACTTCACTATTAATGATAGCCTTCTCAATAGCCTTGAACATAGTTTTGTCCCAAGGCTTGATGGCAATGGTGCGCGGATCTGGAGTATTGATGGCTGCCACATTGTTCAGGGGAACCATACTTCCGTAACTGTCAACGCGAATGCCGTCCAATATCTTAATATTGGCCTTTCCTGCACGAATGCGTGCCAATGAATCATCCAGATACATAACGGCTTCTTCCATTTTCTCCTCGGCTAATGCCAATGTTTCCTTAACATCAATCATAATAGGTCTTATTTACTTTGGTTCTTAATTACTTTGCCACAATTATGAAGCAAAAGTAGGTTAATTATTTGAAAAAAACAAGTTGCAGCACACTTAAATGTATATTTTTTCCTATATTTGTGCCGTTTATTGTGCAATATAATGGAAATTGACGCTCGTATTAACGAATTGTTGCAGCATTTGGAGCCCATAACGTTGGAACAGATGTCCAGTATTCGTCTGATGAATCGGACGGACACCAAATTTGTTACCAGTAAGGAGAAATTGGCCCAACTGTTGGAACTGGCTCAAGGCAAGTATTATGCGCAGTTTAACAACGACAGCAAGATAGCCAACTATATGACTACTTACTGGGATACGGACAATCATCGTTTCTTCCTGGAACATCATAACGGACGTGCTCCCCGCCAGAAGGTTCGGGTACGCACCTATATGGATAGTGATTTAACGTTCTTGGAGGTAAAGACCAAGAACAATCACGGTCGGACCAAGAAGAAACGTGTTGAGGTTCCCTCGCAGGAGATTGAGGTACAGGGTGCCAACGGAGAATTTGTAGAGGGACTTGTACATCAGGGACTTACAGAAATGCATCCCACGGTCCGCAATCAGTTTCATCGCATCACGTTGGTGAACTACGATAAGACGGAACGTCTGACCATCGATTACGATGTTCACTTCCATAACATGGAAACAGGTAAGGATGCTGAGACGGGACCGTTGGTAATCATCGAACTGAAACGCGACGGAAACGTTTACAGCCCTGTGCTGGAGATTCTGCGCATCCTGCGCATCAAGCCATCGGGATTCAGCAAGTACTGCATAGGCAGCGTGATGACCAATAAGAACCTGAAGCAGAATATCTTCAAGGCAAAAATGGTAACCCTTAGCAAATTGGCTAATACAAAATTGAACTAAAATAACTAACAAAACAATATGGATTTCTTTAACGACATTAACTACCAACTTGGTAATCTTATCGGGTTAACCCTGTTCGACCCCCAGCATTTCATTTCGCTGGTAATGCGCTTCGCCATTAATCTGGGAGTAGTTTGCTTTATCGCACGCTGCTTTTATTTCCCTCGCAGTCATCGTCGCGACTACATGTTCATTTTTATCCTCATGTCCGCCAGCATTTTCTTGTTGGTATCGCTGATGGAGGGCGATGGTATGAATCTGGGCGCTGCAATGGGTCTGTTTGCCATCTTCGGCATTATGCGTTTCCGCACAGAGGCAGTGCCCATCCGTGAGATGACTTACCTGTTCATGCTCATTGCCGTGAGTGTGGTAAACGCGTTGGGTAAGGCAGAGTATCACCCCAAGGCCGACTACTGGGACGGCTTCGGACTGGTTACCATTATCTTTGTCAATGTGGTGTTCGTTGGCATGGCTTGGCTGTTCGAGAGCAGCAAGTTAGTCAGCACGCTGTGCAGCAAGTACATCAAGTACGATAACGTAGCGCTGATTACACCTGATAAGCGCGAGGAGTTGAAGGCTGATCTGGAGAAGCGCACAGGTTTGAGAATCATACGCTTAGAAGTGGGAATGATAGACTACCTGAAGGACAGCTGCCTCATCCGTATCTTCTACGATGAGCCAAAGGATCGCGGCAACAGCATCGAAGGAGTAATGAAAATGCCCCGTTAATATATGAAGAAGTTTCTCTTGATAGCAGTTTTTCTGGTTCCCGCTATGCTTCATGCACAGTGGACAGACGAGTATGGCACTTGGCTGGAACTGGGTGCTAAGAAGAACCTGGGCACCAGGTGGAGCATAGGTTTGGAGGCAGAGTACCGTGCGCAGGAGAATTCACGTTGGGCCCTTGGTGTGGATGCAGGCTACAAGCTGAACAAGTACATCAAGTTCGGCGCTGGCTACACCCTTATATACAATAGAAAGAAGGCAAAGCAGAATGGCGACCCTGCTGTTGACGACGAATACAGCATCAGGCCCGCATACGCTTATCCTCGCCACAGATTCATTGTGGAGGCAACAGCCGACAAAAGGTTCTGGAAGTGGTTGCGTATCTCCCTACGTGAGCGATACCAGCTAACATACCGTCCTGAAAAGAATTACGAGAAGACGGAATATAACAAGGTCATTGATTTCGACGAGGACTGGAATCCCATAGAAAGTTGGGAGGAAACCGTTGAGCTAAAGACCAAAGCCGCCCTTACCACACAGTTGCTCCGTAGCCGTCTGAAGCTGGAGGTGGACAAGAAGCGGTGGGACTTCTCACCCTTCGTCTCTGCCGAGCTATGCAACAGCGTTCGCGTAGGCGACCACATGAATATAGATAAGGTAAGAACGGCCATAGGAACGGGTTATAAGATTAACAAGAACCACGAAGTTTCGTTGGCTTACATCCTCACATTCGTCTTTAACGATGATGACGAGTTGAGCGATAAGATTACATACAACAACCGAATACATGCCGTAAGCATCGGCTATAACTATAAATTCTGAAACAAAAATCAAACTTAAGAATATGAATATGAAGCATCTCTTGACGGCCATCCTGCTGATGGCAAGCACCACAATGTGGGCAGATAATTACAACTTCCTGACTGTATCTTCTACTGGCGAGGAATACATCTCTCTGCCAACCATCCAGAAGATTACGTTCTCTGATGGTAACTGCGTGGTTACAACTACTAACGGTGATTATACTTATCCCTTGAACGAGATAAAGAAAATGTACTTCTCTGTGGACGACCCCACAGCTATTGAGGCTCTCCCCCAAGAGGCAGAGAATCTGAAGTACAAGAATGGCAAGCTGAAAGTTGAGGGCGACGGTATGTTGCGCATCTACAGCTCTAATGGTGCCCTGGTGCAGTTGGCCAACGTAAAGAAAGGTGCCAACATTAACCTAAGCAACCTGAAGTCAGGCCTGTACATTGTTAATATGGGCGACAAGACCATCAAAATAACCAAATAACCACTTAAGAAATTTATCAGGTGAAGAAGATTTTTTCACTTCTTTTGCTCTTGGCAGCTTGCTCTGTGGCATCGGCTCAGGAGTATATGCGAATTTGGCAGAACGGTGAAAACGTTAAGGTGCCTCTCTCTGAAGTTACCTTTGCCGAAGACGGAACATCCTTTACAGCCGAAGGCCAGACGTACCAAACCAGCCAAGTGGACAGCATTACGTTCGTCCACATCATAACTGTAACTTGGGATGGTGCTCAGGCTAACGTGGAGAAAGGCAATGTGTTAGGCATTGACTACACAGTAGAAGGTGCCCACGTTGTTATCACCAGCACCAATATCCACAACGAGCTAGAGTTTGTTCTGCAAGGTTCCAGCACCAACGGCTCGCTTACCTATAACGGAACCTATAAGTGCAAGTTCTATCTGAACGGGCTGAACCTTACCTCGCAGAAAGGTGCCGCATTGGAGATTCTGTGCGGAAAGCGTATTGATTTAATTCTGAACGAAGGAACCGATAATGTCCTTGTAGATGCAGCCAACGGATCACAGAAGGCGGCTCTATACTGTAAGGGACACCTTGAGGTAGAGGGAGGCGGAAGTCTTACCGTTACAGGTAAAACCCGTCACGGCATCTGTACAAAGGAATACCTGGAGATTAAGAAGAGCGTGGGCAGCATCACCGTCAACGGAGCTGAAAGCGATGGTATTCACGCTGGACAGTACTTCCTGATGAAGGGTGGTACAGTAACCGTTAGCGGTCAGAAGGGCGATGGTATTCAGACGGAGATTCTGACCCTCGATGACGATGTTACACCCAACCCCGATAAGGAGTTCAACGGACAGATCTTTATCAAGGGTGGTACCCTCAATGTTACTGCTGCAGCGAATGACAAGAAAGCCATTAAGTCGGCAGATAAGATGACCGTTACTGGTGGAACCTTTACCATCCTGGCTTCAGGCAAGGGAAGTAAAGGCATCTCTGTTGCCAAACATCTGCTCATCAACCAAGATGATGCAACCACCAATATGCAGATCAGGGCAACAGGAGGAATATATGAGGATGAAGAAACCGAGGAGGAAACCCGCTGTATGGGTATCAAGGTAGCCAAGAACATGGCCATCACAGCCGGCACATTAAAAGTTGCCAACACGGGGTCCAAATCTCGCGGTGTAAAGGTGGACGGGTTGTACTATATTGGAGCAGAAGCCTCCGCAGTAGCAAGTTGGACGGGAACAAAATCCACCACCATGCCGCCAATGGATTGATATGGAAGAAAGTTTTTTTTAGAGAAAGTAATAAATGTTTAACTGATTAATTATTTAAGGCAATGAAAAAGTTATTCTTTATGGTAATGGCCGTTGCTGCCATTTCATTTGCATCATGCTGCAACAAGTGTGAGAAGACCGCCGAAGGTTGTGAATGCGACACATGTAAGTGCGAACCCTGCGAGTGTGGTCAGAAGGATGCTTGCGCTACCGAAGAGTGCGATAAGGCTTGTGAGAAGGAGTGCGACAAAGCTTGTGACAAGGCTTGCGAGAAGGCAGAAGAAGCTGTAGATGCTGCTGCTGAGGCTGCTACCGAAGAGGCAAAGAGCCTGGAGCAGACTGTAAAGGACGCTGCTAAGGACGTGGCAGATGCTGCTAAGGCTAAAGCTAACGAGACAGTAGAGGCAGGCAAGACCGAAGCTAACAAGGCTATCGACAAGGGTGCCGAGGAAGCTAAGAAGAAACTGGGTTTGTAATCTCAATAAATTTCTTACTATACGAAAGAGGGGGAACGCCTGAAAAATCAGGTATTCCCCCTTTCATTATTATTTGGCAATGAATGAAAATCTCTTATTTGCCAAAGAGCTCATCCAGCAACGTGTAGAACGCAGGGTCTTCACCCACAATGCTCTTTACAATCTTGCCGTCTGGGCCAACAATAATCTTTGTGGGATAACCCGTAATACCATAGTCGGACTCAACGGTTGCATCCTCAGGGCAGTAAACGTGCAACCAGGGCACCTCGTGCTTCTTGACGGCAGCCTTCCACTTCTCCTCCGTATCGTTGCAGTCGATACCCAGAATCTCGAACTTGCCTTCATACTTGGCATAGTACTCCTTCATCTTGGGGAAGCCCTTAATGCACCATCCGCACCACGAACCCCAGAAGTCCAGAATCACGTACTTGCCGCGTAAGGAAGAGAGTGAGAGCGGCTTCCCGTTAATATCAGTCAGCGTGAAGTCTGGAGCCTCCAAGCCAGGCTGCTGCTTCTTGGCAGCTTCGGCTTCCTTTCCTGCCTGAGCGGCACGCTCTTCAACCTTCTTTTGCCATCTATCGTAAAACACTTTCATACGACCCTCACGAACAGAGGCATCCATGCTCTCGAAGGCCTCCTTATACATTTCACCGTCGCCCACCATGCGGTCAAGGAAGGGAACAATAGCTTCCTGCTTGGGATGTTCCTTAGCATAATCTACCAAGGTCTGCCAGAAAGCCTGGTTAGCGGGTACAACTGTTTTCTCGAAGAATTCTTCTTTTTCCTTTTCGCTGATAGATTCATCCTCATCCATTTCTCTGTATTTCCTACTCACCTCCTGCATTTCCTTGCCTGCTTCCTCCACAAAGAGGTCTATCTGGTGATATTCGGCATAGAAACCTGTTCCGTCCACATCGTAGCGTTCGGGGACAGTTTGCCAAATACGCACTTCCTCACCGCCCACAAAGGGAACATGATAGAACATGATATCATCCATCTCACCACGGTCCAACTTGGGCTGATACAGCAGAGCCGTATACGGGGTATCCACCTGAACCTCGAAGTCGAACTTGCCGTCTTTGCCTACGAACTGCAGCTTTTCGGGGCCTCCGTAAACCATTACCGTGTCGCCAAAGCCCTTCACATCCATTTTAACTCTCAAGGTGTACTTGTCCCTGGGCGTACAACCACTTAATACCGAGGCTACTATGAGCCCCATTGCCAGCATTTTTTTCATAACTTAATTGATTTTTTATTTGTTTGCTTTTCCTAATTTCTCCAAAGCCTCATTAAACCTCTCCAAGCGTTCCTCGTTCTCCTTAAAAGCCTGATGATACATGTCTACAACGGAGGCATCGTGTGCCCCGTCCAGTTTGTTTCTCTCGTCCACAAAGGCCTGCAATTCTTCGTCGCTCACATACATCATCTCCTTACATTGTTCAAATAACATCTTCAGGTCCATTACGTACATCCCGCTTATGAGAGGATACTCTGAGGTTTCGCGGAAGGCAGCCAGACTCTCTATATTCTCAATGCAGCCTTGCATATTCTGCATGAAGTCGTCAAAAACGTCATGCTTGTATTTGCTTCGGATATCATAGAATATCGACACCCTTTCTACGAAGACCGTGTTGCCGACGGTATTGATGGTTTCGATGCTCGACGTGAAGATATTCTCCAGCGTAGTCGGATAATCCATGCGTGGCGTTAGCTGGGCCAAATCCATTCTTCCCTCATTGAACGTTTCAGGATTTTCCAGAATCTCCACCTGTTTATCAAAGAAGCCGTTCAGGCACGAGTCGCATTCATCCACCATCCTAATGGTTGACTGCATATCGTACATCAGCATCATCACTATCTCGCGCTTCTCTTTATTCTTCTTTCTCTGCTCTACGATGTGAGCCGAACCAAAGGTCAGGGCAATGGATATGGTGGTAGCAAGGAACGATAACACAAACTGGCCCGTCATAGTGTTCACGTCCTTCATTCTATCAGGCACTTTCAGCCTCATCTTTTTCATGAAATTTTTATTCATTTTTCATCTTCGTTATATATTCGATAACCGATAACCATTGTACGATAACCGTTTTCGTGGAGCAAAGATAAGCATTTTTTACATCTTTATATTTATTTTCAGACAAAATTCGTTAATTTTAACTCCCATAAAAACTTCTTGTTTACTCTTAACATTCCATTATGATTGTTTAACGAAGCAGGGAGCTGGGGTTGCAGAAATATTCCTACTTTTGCTGTCGAATTTACGAAAAGAACATACACAAATGAAACAATTAACCCTTTGCCTCGTGCTTCTGTGGCCTCTTTGGGCTGTTACACAAGAAGATGACACCACCTTTCAGATAGCCCGCGTACGCACCCTACAGGAGGTTCTGATAAAGGCCGAAGAGCCTGCGTGGATAAGACAGAAGCTAAAACTTTTTATCCAGAAACGAGAGGAAATCTATCAGCAGGAACCATGCTTTAGCGAGTATGAATTCTTCTTCCAAGATACGGGCTCCGACCTCCAGCGCGGCTCCCATCGCACCGTTACGGACTCCCTCACAGCCTATAAGTTCCAGAGCCAAGGCTTGCTGCTCTCGCCCTCTGTAGCTCAGATGAAGCAGGACAGCGTCTTTCAGGTAGCACCCGAACAAAACACCGTCTTTGGCACAGATACGGCCTGCGTAAGTCAGCCCGATAGTGCTTATTTGCGTTGGAGTTACCTTAACGAGATGCTTTACGAGAACCTTATCCGTTCACTCGACAAGCATTTCCTCAACCAGCATCGCTTTGCCGTAAACTGGGAGTTCGAGCATCCGAATCCCAACGTCGTGCAGCTCGTCTTCTGGTCAACCAAGTACCAGTTGGACCGTGGCTATCTGAACCTCGATACAGCCCGTTGCATGGTCTTGGAAGCTGAGCGTCACAGCGGTTTGGATTGCATAAGGCACGAGTTCTGCAACAGCTTTGCCCTCTGGGTGTTAGGCAGGTTTGTAAAGCTTCAGCTAAAA
>JAFSRW010000013.1 GCA_017445925.1 Bacteroidaceae bacterium
TCTGATTGGAGTTGCCGTACGTGTTCCTGACTCCTCTGTAGGTGTCCTGACCGACATTGACGGTAAGTTCTCAATTACGCTTCCAGCAGGCAAGAAGAGCCTGAACTTTAGTTTTATGGGTATGAAACCCGCCACCCTCACTGCCCGTGAAGGCATGAAGGTGTTCATGGAGACTGACACAAAGGCTATGGACGAGGTTATCGTTGTAGCTTACGGTCAGCAGAAGAAGAGTGCTTTCACCGGTTCTGCTGCTGTAGTTGGTGCCGACGAGATTGGTAAGATTCAGGCTACTAACGCCGTTGACGCTATCAAGGGTAAGGCTGCCGGTGTGCAGATCTACTCTGGTTCTGGCCAGCCTGGTACTACTCCTACCATCCGTATCCGTGGTTTCAACTCACTGATTGCCGGCCAGTCTCCTCTGATTGTGTTGGACGGTAGCCCCTTCGATGGTTCACTGAACGACATCAACCCTGGTGACGTAGAGAGCATGACCGTTCTGAAGGATGCTGCTTCTACCGCACTGTACGGTGCCCGTGGTGGTAATGGTGTTATCATCATCACAACCAAGACTGGTAAGCGTACCAAGGATGCTGAGATTAACTTCGAGGCTAAGTGGGGTAGCAACATGAAGGGTAGCCGCGACTACGACCAGATTAAGGATCCACGTGGTTACTACGAGACTTACTATCAGGGTCTTTACAACTATGCAACTAACGGATTGGGACTTAGCTCTGATGCAGCTTGGCGTTGGGCTAACCTGAATACTATTGACCGTTCTGCAGGTTTCGGTCTGGGTTATCAGGTTTATGATGTACCTGGTGGTGAGGCATTCATCGGTACCAACGGTAAGGTTAACCCCAATGCAACATTAGGTAACTTGGTAACCGGTTCTGACGGTGTTACACAGTTCTACCTGACTCCCGACAACTGGGGCGATGAAATTTTCCATAAGGGTCTGCGTCAGCAGTACACCATTTCTGCAAGCGGTGCCAGTGATAAAGGTACTTATTTTGCAAGTGCTGACTACCTGAGCAACGAGGGTATCACCACGGCCAGCGACTATACACGTCTGACCACTCGTTTGAAGGCTGACTATATGCTGAAGAAGTGGTTGAAGTTCAGCACTAACATGAGCTACAACCATAACGACCGTAACAACTTAGGTAACGAGGGTAACAACGATTCAGGTAACTTGTTTGCTCTGTACAATAACTCTCCTATATATCCTATGTTCATCCGCGATGCATTGGGTAACGTTATGTGGCACCAGGCTTCTGGCATTCCTATGTACGACTATGGTGAAGCAACTTCTATTCTGGGTCTGAGCCGTCCTTATCTGGGCCAGAGTAACCCTGCCAGCGACCTGTTGGTTGATACTCGTCACCGAGAGGCTAATACCTTCAACGGTAGCTTCAACTTCGACTTGTACCTGCCCAAGGGCTTCACATTCACCTCTATCAACAATGTATTCCTGAATGAGTATCGTTACACCAACGTAACTAATCCCTACTTCGGTCAGTACAAGGCTAACAACGGTACTGTTTATAAGGAGCACTATCGCTTCCTGAGTACCAACTTCCAGCAGCGTCTGAACTGGCACGAGAAGTTCGGTAAGCATGATGTTGAGGCTATGGCTGCTCACGAGTACTATCGCTACAAGACTTATGATTTGGATGGCCAGAAGCACAATATGTTCTCTCAGCAGAACAAGGAGTTGAACGGTGCCGTTATTCTGGATCAGGCTGGTAGTAGCGTAGGTGAGTACAACACAGAGTCTTGGCTGTTCCGTGCTATGTACAGCTATGCTGACCGTTACTATGCACAGGCTTCTGTAATGACTCAGGCTTCTTCAGCTTTCCATCCCGATCACCGTTGGGGTACCTTCTGGAGCGCCAGCTTCGGTTGGATGATTTCTAAGGAAGACTGGTTCAAGGTTAAGTGGATTGACGACTTGAAGTTCAAGGTGAGCTACGGTGAGAACGGTAACGATGCCAGCTTGAATGGTTACTACTACACCAACCGCTATGGCATTGTTAACTCTAACAATGCTGTATCTCTGTCTCCCTCTTCTCTGGGTAAGAACGAGAACTTCTCTTGGGAGAAGAGCGGTAAGTTCAATACTGGTTTCGACTTCAGCCTGTTCAAGGATCGCTTGTACGGAGGTATCGAGTATTATAACAACCGTACTATCGGTCTGATTAGCTCTGTACCATACGCTCCCTCATTCGGTTACTCAAGCTTCTATGACAATATCGGTAACATGAGCAACCAGGGTGTTGAACTTGACCTGCACGGTGTACCTGTTCGCACCAAGGATCTGGAGTGGACTATCTATGCTAACGTAACTAGCAACCACAACAAGATTACCGAACTTGCTGATGCTCGCAAGACTCAGAAGGTTTGGGACGTTGACTCTGAAGGTAACCTCATTAAGGAGTACCAGGGCTACAGCAGCAGTTCTTACTTCTATTCAGAGGGTCTGAGCCGTTACACTTACTACACAAAGCGTTTTGCTGGTATTTACAACGAGGATACATACTCTAAGACCGGTGATACTTCATACGATCCATCTAAGGGTGGTCAGGCTATGTACTGGAAGAATGTAAAGGATGCTGACGGTAACGTAACTGGTACTGTAGCTACCCTGAACGGTTCAGAAGGTGACTTCTATGTAAGCGGTAATGTACTGCCTCGCGTATATGGTGGTTTCGGTACAAGCCTTTCTTATAAGGGTTTCGACCTGAGTGTTGACTTCCAGTATCAGTTGGGTGGTAAGGTATTCGATAGCGAGTACCAGAGCCTGATGGCTTTCAGAGACGGTTATGGCTACCACGTAGACCTGCTGAATGCATGGACTCCTGAGAACAGCAGCAGCAACATTCCTCGTCTGAATGTTAACGATGCATACAATGCAACTGGTTGCGACCGTTTCCTTACCAGCGCAAGCTGTCTGACACTGGGCAACGTAACCTTCGGTTATACACTGCCTAAGAACTGGCTTGGTAGAATAGGTATTAATAAGGTACGCCTGTACGTAGTAGGCGACAACCTGTACACCTGGTCAGCTCGCAAGGGTTTGAACCCCAGCATGTTCCCCACGGGTGAAAGTACTGGTCTTAACTACAGCCTCATCCGTACAGTCAGCGGTGGTGTTCAGATTGGTTTCTAATTTAGATACATTTTACTGTTAAAGATTAATTAAAGAAAGAATTTATGAAAAATATTAATAAATCTATAAAAGGTATTGCCGTTCTTATGTGCATGGCCGCTTTGACGGGATGTATCAAAGAGACTTTTCCTATGGGCAGTACCGCAACAGAGGAGCAGGTTCAGCAGTCTCCTGCAGCTACCCAGGCCTTGGCTGATGGTATGCCTGCCGCTATGGTGAGCGTTCATTGGGAAGACGATGGTCACTGCTATTTTGGCTATCCTGCTGAAATGATTTTCCGCGACATGCTTACTGGTGACTACTATCACACTGGTGAGGTAGGCTACAGCCACTTTATTTCTTGGGCCCGTAATACTGCTATGGGCGATGGTTATCTGAAGACACAGTTCCACTGGAACTTCCACTATCTGTGGTGGCTTCTGGGTATCAACCAGGTAGTTGGTGCCGTAGATCCTGATAACGCTACCGACCAGCAGAAGGGCTTGCTGGGTGCTGCATACGCATTCCGTGCTCTGGCTTATCTGGATTTGGCTCGTATGTACGAGTTCCTTCCCAACGAGAAGTTCCCCGATGGTAAGAACAACGATGGTAACGTCGTATTGAACCTGACTGTACCCATTGTAACTGAAAAGACTACTCCTGAGCAGGCTTCTAACAACCCCCGTGCTACTCGTGAGGAAATGTTCAAGTTCATTGAGAGCGACCTGAATGCTGCTGAGCAGTACATTCAGTTCCAGACTACTACCAATGGTGGTACCATGCCTGATTTGGCTTGTGTATATGGTCTGAAAGCTCGTCTGTACATGTGGGTTGAAGACTATCCTAAGGCTAAGGAGTATGCTCGCAAGGCTATCGACGCAGCTAAGGTTGGTCCTCTTACCAAGGAAAATGCTCTGAACCCCAGTAGCGGTTACAATATTGCAAGTGACTTCATGTGGGCTATGCAGCAGAACTCAGAGACAGGTGCTGTACAGACTGGTATCATTAACTGGACATCATGGGTTAGCAACCAGTGTACATTCGCCTACACAGGTCCTGCTACAAATCTGTTCACTGTTATTGACAAGAGAATGTACGAGCGTATCTCTGATACTGACTGGCGTAAGCTTCAGTGGATTGGCCCAGCTGGAAGCCCTCTGAACGATCAGATTCAGCATGTTGTTTCCGGTGAAGTGGGCTCGTTGGCTCCTTATCTTACTACGCCTTACACCAGTGTTAAGTTCCGTCCTGGTCAGGGTAACTCTGACGACTCCAACATTGGCGCTGCTACTGCTGTTCCCGTTATGCGTGTTGAGGAAATGTACTTCATCGAGGCTGAGGCTGCAGAGCACATCTCTAATGGTGCCGGTGCCGCATTACTGACTACTTTCATGAAGCAGTATCGCGATCCCAACTATACATTCACAGACCAAGGCTTTGGCGCTGTTGAGGAAATTGTCTTCCAGAAGCGTGTTGAGCTGTGGGGTGAGGGTCAGACCTTCTTCGATATCAAGCGTCTGGATATGTCTGTAACTCGTGGTTACGCTGGTACCAACTGTACCGATGACAGGTGCAAACTGAACACCAATGGCCGTCCTGCATGGATGAACATTGTAATGGTTCGTACAGAGTCTAACAACAACCACGCTTTGGAAGGTATGAACAATCCCGATCCTACAGGCAAGTACACTCAATGGACAGAATAATGTGAAACTAAAATATAAAAGATTATTATTATGAATAAGATAAAGTTCGCATTAGTGTCTTTGGCACTGGTTCTTGGTTTTACAGCTTGTAACAAGAACGATTATGAATATGAACCTGGTAAGGAGGCAGCAACAGATAATTTGGCTCTGTACTTCGATGATGAGGAGAACCTGACTTTGGCTCTTGCTGACAATGAAGTAGAGATTACCCTGAATCGTGTTAATACCGAAGGTGAACTGACTGTTCCCCTGATTGTTAACACTGCTCCTGACTTTGTAACTGTTCCTGAAACTGCTACTTTCGCAGCTGGCGAGGACAAGACCACAATTAAGTTGACTATTGGCGAGGGTATGGAGGCCTTTACCAAGTATTTGATTAAAATCAGCATTCCTGAGGAGTACACACAGCCTTATGATGTAGATTCAGGCTCTCCTGTTTACAGCTTCACTATCACCAAGGAAGATTTTGCTACTGTAGCTAAGGGTGTGTTCACTTCTACCGTTGCGTGGAAGAGTTCATGGGAGAATGACCTAGAGTTCTCAAATTTCCTTAATCTCTATCGCTTCCCAGACTTGATTGCTTCAGGTACTCACATTTACTTCCACTTCGATATGGATGCTGAAGGTAATCAGGAGTTCTACTTCACCGATGCAAGTGGTAATCATATCACCAAGTTCAGTACCGGCTATATCCATCCTTCATACGGTGAAATGACCGCTACTGTTAACGAGGGCTATGATATGGGTTATGATGAGTTTGTAGATGAAGAGACAGGACAACCTGTGAATGAGTTCTACTGGGTATGGAAGATTACCGTATCAGCCGGTTCATTCGGTGAGAACTATCAGACGTATGATGTTACCGAGTGGCTCAGAAGACCCTGGAAAGAAAAGAACGCTCAATAATAGAATTATTATCTATTAATACTATCTTTAGAGGATGGTATGCACGAAAGGATGCATATCATCCTCTTTTCTTTTGCCATAAGGAAAAAAAGATATAACTTTGAGACTTCGTCTCGAACTTACTCACGTTCGGAAATACTCAAATAAATTTGGTATTTCGCTCACTTAATCGTAACTTTGCACCCAAATATTAAAATAAGGTATTATACTGGAATGAAAAGAACGTTACTTTATGTGTGGTTAGCACTGGTGGGCTTCCTCAGTGCCACAGCTCGCGAGATTGCACCCACCGAAGCATTGCTGAATGCTCTTATGGCACTTGAAAACGATGCTGAAGCCAAAGAGATACTACAGGATGGTGCCAACCTGCATCTGATATACACGCAGAAGTCTGGTGAAAAGACGTTGTTCTACGTTTTTGAAACAACAGAGGGAGGATTCCTGATAGCCTCTGCCAACGATAACGCCAATGCTGTATTAGGCTATACAGGCAATGGAACGTTCAGAGAGGCTCTTGCCATCCCTTCGTTCAAGGCGTGGGTGGGTGATTGCACCAATGCGCTGACATGGGTTGCCAACCAACCGGAAGCAACGTTGAAGGAAGACAACAGGCAGGGTGCATTCCGCAGCAGGGCAATACGTGCCAATCTGCCCCAAACCGTATCACCGCTGTTGGAAACCATAGCATGGAATCAAGGTGTCCCTTACAACAGACTTTGTCCGTATGTACAGGGAACAAGATGTGCTACCGGTTGCGTTGCAACGGCTATGGCTACGTTAATGAAATACTGGGAATGGCCTATACACGGAACAGGAGAAGTATCATATACAACCAGGACCTACGAAATAGATCTTAGTGCCGACTTCAGCCAGTCAACATACGAGTGGAAATCTATGCTTAACCGGTACGACGGTGAATACACCGATGAGGAAGCTGATGCTGTAGCCAAGTTGATGAGTGATGTGGGCATCTCTGTACAGATGAACTATGGTCCATCGAGTGGTACTTCGGCACAAAGAGTTCCGATAGCTTTTGCAAACTATTTCTATTACAACAAGGGCTTGAAATACTTAGAGAGGTGTTATTTCAGTTCTGAAGAGTGGAATAGTATTATCAAAGGTGAATTGTCAGAAAGTCGTCCCGTTCTGATGAGTGGTATTAACTATATGGAGTTAGTCGGCCATGAGTTTGTGCTGGACGGTTATAATGCAAATGGTCTCTACCACGTAAACTGGGGGTGGGGAGGCACCAGCAATGGTTACTTTGATGTGAACTTCATGAGTCCAGATTACCAGGGTATCGGTGGCAGTAGCGGAGGGTATGTGGCAGAACAAGCCATCCTTGCAGATTTGTATCCAGATAGGGAAGGTAACACAGAGTACACGCTGAATATGTTTGCCCTGAATGGCCTTACGTTCAAGAATAATAAAGAATTCCACACTGGAATTATGAACAACAGCTTGATACCATTTTCTGGAGAGGCGGGCATTATAGTAGAGAAGGATGGCGTGGTTATTGCTCATGCTATGGATAACTTTACGGGTGAAAATAAAATTTCCATAATAGACGGAAGGCAACTTTACTACACCTGGGATGATCTGGAACTGACAGCCAGCCAGATAGGTGAGGGAAATAAATGCTACGTATATCCTGCATACAAGGATGCAAGCGGAAACTATGTAAAACTCAAAGCTCCTGTATACGAGGCTGATCGTCTTGCCATAACTTGCAAAAACGGTGCGTTAACGGTAGAGGAGCCGGAAGGTGTATCAAAACTCTCGCAGGTTACTCTTGCCTTAGACGGTTTGGCATTCCCTGGCTATCCCCTTTACTTCAATGTTAAGGTGAAGAACGAGGAGGGAGCCGCAGAATTCAATAATCTGATTGGTGTGGAAATAACGAACTCCAAAGGTGTAGTTTATGGTACGGGATATGACTGTAAGATAATGCCCGGTGGCAGCACTACAGATTTTTATTTCAGGGTAGAGGCCAGTAACTTGACAGCAGGTTCATATAAGGCAAACCTTGTATATGGGTATTATAATAATTATAATAAGGTAAGTACTAAATCCACCAACTTTGTTGTGAATCCAGCACCTGCTGCAGCTAAGCTTGCGTATTCTAACGCTAAGTTCTTTGGTGCCCGAGTGGAGGAAGGAGCTCCAGTTGACATTACGATGGATGTTACCAATAATGGAGGTTATACAGAGCATAATTTTGCGGCATATATGTTCCCAACAAGTGCAAGTGGTACTGTGTATTCTCTTGGTGTGTTAGGTCCTGTGGCTTGCCGAATTACTGCCAACAAGCAAAACCATATTAAGATTAGCGGAATCATGGACCTTCCCCCTGGTAGCTACTATTGTCTGATTAGAGACAATACCGTTGGTGCATGGGTACCTAACAGCAGTACAAGGCACAACTTTACTGTCACCGAATCTATTACAGGGGTAGGGCGTGATTATGGGACCTATGAGTCCAATGAGGCTTATGATCTCTCAGGGCGCAGGGTTCAAACTCCCAGCAAGGGTGTTTACATTATAAATGGAAAAAAGGTGGTTCGTTAGACCACCTTTTTTTCTTTTGTCTTTATTCTACCGTTACGCTCTTGGCCAGATTGCGAGGACGATCTACGTCTTTACCCTTGCAGACGGCAATGTGGTATGCTAAGAGCTGTAAGGGGATGCTGGCTATGAGAGGCTGGAAACATTCGAGTGTGTCCGGTAGGGTGATGATATGGTCGGCAAATTTCTGGATTTGCGTATCCCCTTCAGTAACCAGAGCGGTTACACGACCACCACGGGCACGCACCTCTTGTATATTGCTGATGACCTTCTCGTACAGACGGTCGCGAGTGGCAATGACAAAGACGGGCATCTCGCTGTCGATAAGGGCAATGGGGCCGTGCTTCATCTCTGCGGCAGGGTAGCCCTCAGCATGAATATATGAGATTTCCTTTAGCTTCAGTGCCCCTTCCAGTGCAACGGGGAAATTGTAACCGCGACCTAAGTAGAGGCAGTTCTTGGCGTAGGTGAAGATGGGTGCCAAACGTTCTATCTGCTCATTGGTCTTCAGGGCCTGCTCCATCTTATCTGGAATCTGCGTGAGCTCCTTTACCATCTCCTTGTACTGTTCGCCAGGAATGGTGCGACGCTCGTTGGCAATACACAGCGCCAGCATAGAGAGCACGGTTACCTGACCTGTGAAGGCTTTGGTACTGGCCACACCAATCTCGGGCCCTACGTGAATATATACGCCTGTAGAGGTCTGACGCGGGATGCTGGCACCTATGGCGTTGCAGACACCAAAGACGAAGGCTCCAGCTTTGCGAGCCAACTCGATAGCTGCCAGGGTGTCGGCGGTCTCACCGCTCTGCGAGATGGCAACCACCACATCATCAGGGTAGATGACGGGGTCGCGATAACGGAACTCGGAGGCGTACTCTACCTCGACGGGAATGCGACAGAGGCTCTCGAACAACTGCTTTCCAATAAGACCTGCATGCCAACTGGTTCCGCAGGCCACAATAATAATTCTGCGGGCGCTGACCAACTTCTCGCGATAGTCGATAACAGCCGAGAGGGTAATACGGTCGGCATCTACATTGATACGCCCACGCATACAGTCGCGCAGACAACCGGGCTGTTCAAAGATTTCCTTGAGCATGAAATAAGGGTAGCCGCCCTTCTCCAACTGGCCCAGCGTGACATCAATTTGCTTAACCTTGGGATGCTGCGTCTCGTTGTCCATATTAACCACTTTCAGCTCTTTACCTAACTGCAGTACGGCTATATCGCCATCGTTCAGATAAACCACCTTATCGGTATATTCAGCAATAGGACTGGCATCGGAAGCTAAGTAGAAGGCTCCGTCATCGCCCAAGCCTACTACCAGGGGAGAACTCTGACGGGCACAGATTATGGTGTCGGGGTGCTCACGATCCAGAATGGCAATGGCATAGGCGCCAATTACCTGATGCAGGGCCACCTGAACAGCTTCCAGAAGTTCTATGCCATTGTTCTGCATGATGTATTCCACCAGTTGCACCAGCACCTCGGAGTCGGTAACACTCCTGAACTGGATACCGCGTTCAATCAGCTTCTCTTTCAGCGTCAGGTAGTTTTCAATGATACCGTTGTGAATGAGGGCCAGCCTACCTGAGGCCGAGTAATGGGGGTGGGCGTTGGTGCTGTTAGGCTCGCCATGCGTAGCCCAACGAGTATGGGCAATGCCAGCGCAGCCCGTGATGTCCTTCTCTTGGCAGAAAGCCTCAAGGTCGCTTACCTTGCCCTTTGCCTTATATACATTCAGACTGCCCGTCTCGCTAATCATTGCCACTCCGGCACTGTCATAGCCACGGTATTCCAGTCGTTGTAATCCTTTAATCAGAATGGGATAGGCACGCTTGGTGCCGATGTAACCTACAATTCCGCACATATCAATAATGGGTTATTTGTTATTTTCTTTAGCTTAATTTGTCACTTTGTCTGAAAAACGGCGCAAAGATACGTCTTCTTGACAAATAAAACAAGAAATGCGGAACAAAAAGATAACAAAAATGGTTATTCTATCTTCATCAGCAGCAGGCCGATGGCAATCCAGATAATCTCCCTGACTCGACAGATAATGCTGACAAATAATCCTGTGGCTCCCGAAAGCCCCAATGCTGCAATGGAGAGCATGAAGCCGCTTTCCTGAACGCCCAACTGTAGGGGCAGGAAGCCTATGAGGTTGGCAAAGAGGGAGGTGAAGGCCAGAATGAGTATGCTGTGCAGGAAGGTAAGGGTGTAGCCCTCGACGCCTCCGCCGCAGTTGATGCCGATGCACAGGAGCATGAACATAATCTCGAGGCTCTGTACGATGCGTGAGAGGTATTCCAGTAGGAAGCTGCTATAAAACGCTTTTTTGTCCTGCTTATGCAGGGCTGCTATCTGACGGTCGACGTTCTGCAGGGCTTCTGAATGCTTCTCTAAAAAACGCTGGCTCCAACCCTTAAGGCCGGGTATCTTGCCAATTAGACGGAGGGTCTTAATGACCAAGCCGTTTTTGTAACCACGTGAGAATAGATAGAAAGCAATGAGGCAGAAAACGAAGGCAATGCCAAGAAGGGTGCCATATAGGGGGGTAAGCTTCACATCGGGGTCGCCATACGCAACAAGGCCTAACCAGATGAAGATGCTGGTGAACCAAAGCCAGAAGTGGGCAAAGATGTGCATCATGGCATAGAGAATGACGCTGGAGGTGGCCTCTTGCTTGTTGATGTCGCGGGAAAGCTCCATAATGCGGTAAGGTTCGCCTCCTAAACCGCCTACGGGTGTGGCATAGTTGAGGGCATAACCAGTTATGGTAAGTTTGAAGATGCGCCAGAAACTGACTTTGTCGGCATCCTTGCTGTTGCCACGTATAACCTGACGCCATGAGAGGGCATTGATGCCGTAAACGAAGAACCATACGCCCACAATGGCTATCATCCAGTAACCAGTATGGCAGATGTATTGCCATAGCTCTTGGAAGCTGACTTTGAAGGTGAATATCATCCCCACCACAAAGACAACTCCAACAAGGAAGAGGAGGTTATTGACGCGTTTTTTTGTCCACTGCATAATTTTTAATTGGAATTAAAAATAACGTCAACGATAACGTCAACGTCAACAATTCGTTATTACTTGTTATTGCTTCGTATTGATGCGATTAAGCCAGTTAATTGTTTTTGAATGTTTGTAAGGTTGTTTGTCAACTGGCAAAATTGCTCTTCTGATATGTATCTTAGGTTTTTTGAAATGAGGAGTTGAGTCTCTACTTCATTGGCAGAACCTAATGATTGGTCAAGAAAATGTGCAAAATCAGCGTCTGTGGGTCTACCTGCCCCCTCGGCAATATTTGAAGAGATACTGACTACTGCACGCTGTAGTTGGTCGCACAGGCCTTTTTTCTCAAACCAGGGTAATTTGGATGTTGTATTATATACTAGAGTAGCAAAATCCACGGCATCTTGCCACACTTTATAGTTATGAAAATTTCTTGCCGACTGTTGCATGTTGACGTTATCGTTGACGTTATCGTTATAATCTATCAGCTACTCGTTTGCAGAAACCCTCGTGACGACGTCTGATCCAACGGCAGAAGATTTCCATGCAGGTCACCTCAAATACAATGAAGTAAACCGATGGTAGGTCGATTAGGCAGAAGAGGATAAAGAACGCCGTGCGGAAGTTGAAGGTAAGCATACCGTTCCACTTCATCAACTTCAAGGATTCGGCGTGCAATTCCTCACGGATTTCTGCTGGCATATTGTTGGCAGAACCGAATTTCTCTTTCATCACACGTAGCAGACGTTGGAACTGGGGCGTTGCCTTCTCCTGCTGACGGGTATATGTAATGTAAGATTTTAGGAACGTCTTCCAGAGGCGGTTACCCTTGTTGGGAGTAGCATCATATTCCTGTTGTTGCTGCTCAGAGCTCACCAGTTCACTTCCCTTCTCACCCTTCAGGAAGAAGAGGTGCGTCTGGATGTAGTAGTCGGCAATGCGCTGCTGTCCGCTCATGCTGTAGAAGCCGGAAATAAGGACAAAGACAAACAGAATACCTGTGGCAATAAGCGCATTAGTGGGCGTATCAGCAATGCCAAAGAAGTTGAACTCCAGGCTGTGATGACAATAGAAACGATAGGTAAGAGCAATGTAAATGGGAACAAACCAAGTGGGACCAGCCAATCCGTCGAGGATTCGGCCCATACGTGATGACTTCCCTGTCATACGAGCTAACTGCCCGTCGGTACAGTCGTACACATCGGCCCAGATGAGCAGGAAAATAGCAAGTAGGTTATACCCAAGGCCGCTCATTCCCTCGTAATAATAACATCCATGGGCAAAGAAGATACAGCTTGCTGCACCGATAATCATGGAAAGAATAGTGACTGTATTGGGGTGAATGTCAAATTTTGCGAACCCAAGTGCGCAATAGTATGCAAGGGGGCGGACAACGCGGATGTCCAACCAATCGTCGGTTTCAGAGGATTTTAATGTTGATAATACTTTTTCTTTCATATTTCCTGACCAATGTCGTTTTTCAGCCTGCAAAATTACGCCAAAAAAACTAGATAGCAAAATAATCGGGGAAAGTATTTTGTTATCCCGCTATTTCTGCGTACCTTTGCACCAATATTTACAAAAGAAAGAAAAAGACTTACAAAGAATATGAATTATCTTGATAGAAATGAATTTAACTTCCAGCCGTCTGAGAAGGTGGTAGAAGCGATAAAAAACTTTAAGCCTGAAACGCTTTGTTTTTATACCCGAATCTATGATCAGGGTAAAAAAAGTGTGATATCTGTTCGACTTTCTGAAATCTATAATGTACCAGAAGAGCAGGTGCTGCTGGGTTATGGTGGCGAGGAAATGCTGAAGAATGCCATTCATTACTTCCTGATGGAGGGTGATAATAAGACCATTTTGATTCCTGAATTTTCTTGGTGGTATTATAACCGTGTAGCCGGAGAGTGTGGTGGTAACTTTGAGATGTATCCCTTGCATGAGACGGGCGATACCTTTGCCTATGATGTAGATGAGGTGATAGAATATACCAACCGCGTTCATCCCCGTATGCTGTTGCTGGCTTCGCCCAACAATCCTACAGGAAACAGCCTGAGCAGCGAGGAAATTGGCAAGATTATGGAGAACATTCCTGCCGACACCATGGTTTTGGTGGATGAGGCTTACGCAAGCTTTATCACTACAGATGTTGATTACATAGCTCCTCTGGTAAACAAGTATAACAACCTTATTATCTCGCGTACACTCTCTAAGTTCTACGGTTTGCCTGGTCTGCGTGTTGGCTTTGCCTTCATTGGTGCCGGACATGACCAGTTCTTGTCGTACAGCAACAAGTATCTGGGTTTTAACCGCTTCTCAGAGGCTGTAGCTTTGGCAGCTTTGGAGAGTGATGAACACTACCGTCGTGTAGCAGATGAGATGGAATGGGACCGTCAGCTCTTTAAGAAGGAATTGGGTAATTTACCAGGTTTCAAGGTATATAAGAGTGTGGCCAACTTTATCCTTATCAAGTATCCTGTAGAAATGAAGGAAGCTCTGCAGAAAGCTTTGGTCGACCAGAACTACAAGATTAAGTACATGACAGATAAGGGCTTGGAGGATTGCTTGCGTATTACTCTTGGACGTAAGGAGCAGATTCAGGTGGTGGTTGACACCATCAAGAAGGTTTACCAGAACAGATAAGCATTAAGTAAAGATATTAATGAAAGCAATTATATTGGCAGCGGGCATGGCTTCAAGGCTACGCCCGCTTACTCTTACCACTCCTAAGAGCCTGCTGAAGGTGGGTGAACGTTCTCTTTTGCAGCGCAGTATGGATGCCCTTATAGCCAATGGCGTAAAGGAATTTTGTATTGTTACCGGCTACCTGCACGAAATGATTGAGGATTTTGTGAAGGAACAGTATGCCGATAGTATAAAGGTTATCTTTATATATAATAAGGTATATGAAACCACTAACAATATCTATTCCTTGTGGTTGGCTCGCCCTTTTGCTGAGGGACAGGAAGTGTTGCTGTTGGATAGCGACTTGCTCTATGACCCTCAGATAGTGACACGTGTATTAGCTACTAATGCTCCTAATGTGCTCACGCTTATCAGGCATGATCTGGGAGAAGAGGAGATGAAGGTGGTAACTGACGCACAGGGTAGTATAAAGGAAATCAGTAAGACCTGCAATCCTGCTGATGCTGCAGGTGAAAGTCTGGGAATTGAGAAGATGGGTAAGGACTATACAATGGCCTTATACAACGAGTTGGAACCCATGATGAACGAGGAGCATTTGGAGAATGTCTTCTACGAGCGTGCCTTCGAACGTCTTATCCTTCAGGGGCATACGTATCAGGTGTTGGACGTTACAGAACTCTTCTCTTGTGAGTTGGATACCATAGAAGACTTCGAGAACGCCAAGGCTAAGATTCCTGCCAGTCTCTTTTAATCCAGAAATAAACAACAAGAAAGGAGCCGCTTCAAAATAAAGAGATTACCTGAAAGGTTTTTGTCCGTCCCGTGCGAACTCTTTGTCCGTCCCGTGCGGACTCGGTGTCCGTCCCTTACGGACTATACTTATCTAGGGTATATCTTTATTTTGAAGCGGCCCCTTTCTTGTGTTATGGATCTTACTTATTTCAAAGCATTGATGGTCTCTTGCAGAGCAGCAATTTTACTCTCTGCGTCTGAGAGCTTCTTACGCTCTAGTTCTACAACCTGAGCAGGAGCATTCTGAACAAAACGCTCGTTCTGAAGCTTCTTCTGGATGCCCATCATGAAGCCTTGCAGACGCTTAATCTCAGTCTCGGCCTTCTCAATCTCAGCTGCAGCATCTATCAAGTTGCCCAGAGGAACGGCATATTCTTCTGTGCCAATGAGGAACGACTGTGTACCTTCGCTCTTCTTCTCAACAACGGCAATCTCAGAGAGGCCTGCCAACTTCTGGATGGTATCAGCCCATGTGGTATTGTCGACACCTGCAGGAGCTTCCAGTTTAAGTGGCTCGCGGGGTGAGATGTTCTTGCTCTGACGGATAGCACGAACCCCAGAGATAACCTGCTTGGCGTGTTCAAACTGAGCAATAAGCTGGGCATCAGCCTCGGATGGAGCAGCAAGCTCTAACGTGCTAACCATAATACTTTCTCCCTCCTTGCGCTCAGCAATATGCTGGTACAACTCTTCTGTGATAAAAGGCATGAAGGGGTGAATAATCTTCATAAGCTGCTCAAAGATATCCAGCGTAGCCTGCAGCGTGGCAGCATCTATGGGAGCCTGATAAGCGGGCTTAATCATCTCCAGATACCAGCCAGAGAACTCGTCGGTGAAGAGTTTGAAGGCTGTCATCAGCGCCTCATTAAGACGATACTTGCTATAGAGATCGTTGATTTCTGCTACTGCTGTGCGAATGGTAGCCTGCATCCATGCGATGGCCTTCTGGTTGGCTTCAGGTTGTGCAATATCTGCCTTTTCCCATCCCTTAACCAAGCGGAAGGCATTCCATATTTTGTTGCAGAAAGCTGCACCTTGCTGGCAGAGGTCTTCCTTAAAGAGAATGTCGTTACCCGCAGGAGCTGCAAGTAGCATACCCATACGTACACCATCAGCTCCATACTTCTCGATAAGGCCTATGGGATCGGGGCTGTTGCCAAGACTCTTTGACATCTTACGACCAATCTCATCGCGCACAATACCTGTGAAATATACGCTGCGGAAGGGAACATCCTTCAGGTATTCCTCTCCGGCCATAATCATACGGGCAACCCAGAAGAAGATAATATCTGGGCCTGTTACAAGTACACTGGTGGGGTAGTAGTAGTTTATCTCTTCGTTGCCAGGGTTGTTGATGCCGTCGAACAGAGATATAGGCCACAACCAACTGGAGAACCATGTGTCCAGTGCATCTTCGTCCTGAGAGAGCATATCTATGGTTATATCCTTGCCGTATTTTGCCTGAGCCTTCTGTAAGGCTTCTTCCTTAGAGAGGGCTACAACAAAGCGCTCCTCTTCATCTTCGTTCCCACTTATGAAGTATGCGGGAATACGATGACCCCACCATAACTGGCGAGAGATACACCAGTCCTGAATGTTCTCTAACCAATTGCGGTAAGTAGTAACGTACTTGGTGGGATAGAACTTAATCTTGCCCTCGAGTACGGGAGGCAGTGCGATGTCTGCCATGTGTTTCATAGAGAGGAACCACTGCTTGCAGAGGCGAGGCTCTACGGCAGTATCCTGGTTACGCTCGCTATAACCAACCTTGTTCTCGTAATCTTCAATCTTCTCCATCAGGCCGGCTTCCTGCAGATCCTTGGTAATCTGCTTACGAACCTCCATGCGGTCCATACCTACGTAGAGTGGACTCTGATCAGAGATGGTGCCATCTGGATTAAAGATATCTATGGTTTCCAGGTTGTGAGTTTTACCCAACTGGTAGTCGTTTACATCATGTGCAGGGGTAACCTTCAGACAGCCAGTTCCGAATTCTACATCTACGTAACGGTCCTCAATAACGGGAATAACCCTGTTTACCAAAGGAACGATTACCTTATGACCGCGTAGCCACTGGTTCTTGGGGTCTTTGGGGTTGATACACATAGCGGTATCGCCCATGATAGTCTCAGGACGTGTGGTAGCCACTACAGCGTAAAAGCCCTTGGCATCTTTGTGGATGATGTTGCCAGAGGCTTCCGGATTTTCCGGAATTTCCAGATTTTCCGGATCTGCCACGTAATACTTCAAATGGTAGAGGTGGCTCTTTTCATCACGATAGATAACCTCTTCTGTAGAAAGTACGGTCTGAGCCTTGGGGTCCCAGTTTACCATACGTAGTCCACGATAAATAAGGCCCTTATCGTAAAGGTCGCAGAACACCTTCAGTACAGATTCACTACGAAGTTCATCCATAGTAAAGGCCGTACGATCCCAATCGCAAGATGCACCCAAACGACGGAGTTGCTTCAGGATGATGCCTCCGTGCTCATGTGTCCATTCCCATGCATGTTCCAGGAATTGTTCACGGGTAAGGTCGCGTTTCTTGATACCCTGTGCAGCCAGTTTGTTTACCACCTTTGCCTCAGTAGCAATAGAGGCATGGTCGGTGCCGGGTACCCAGCATGCATTCTTACCATCCAAACGTGCCTTGCGGACAAGGATATCCTGAATGGTATTGTTCAGCATGTGGCCCATGTGGAGCACACCAGTAACGTTTGGTGGAGGAATAACTATTGTATAGGGTTCACGACCATCAGGCTTGCTGCTGAATAATTTATGGTCAAGCCAGTACTGGTACCACTTGGCTTCTACCTCGTTAGGAGCATATTTAGTTGCTAATTCCATATTATTATGTATATGTCTTTTTAATTGGCTGCAAAGTTACAAAAAATATTTGAAGTTGAGGCTCACGTGGATAAAAAATTGTATCTTTGCACCCAAACATTTGAAATAAGAATAATGCATTCAAAAGAGGAGAAACTGGCAGCATTTGGCAGATTGCTGGATGTGATGGACGACCTGAGGGAGAAATGTCCTTGGGATAGGAAACAGACGTATGAGAGTTTACGCCCCAATACAATAGAAGAAACATTCGAACTTTGTGATGCTTTGTTAAAGCACGATGAAAAGAATATCTGTAAGGAGTTGGGCGATGTATTGTTACATGTGGTGTTCTACGCTAAGATAGGCAGTGAGAGCGAGTCTTTTGATATTGCCGATGTATGCAATAAGCTTTGCGACAAATTGATATTCCGTCATCCACATGTTTATGGTGATGCCGTAGCCAAGACTGCAGGAGATGTGGTGGAGAATTGGGAGAAAATAAAGCAACGCGAGAAGGATGGAAACAAGACTGTTCTGTCTGGTGTGCCTGATGCTTTGCCCTCATTGATTAAGGCTTATCGCATACAAGATAAGGCCAGGAACGTAGGGTTCGATTGGGATAAGAAAGAGGATGTATGGGAGAAGGTGCGCGAGGAGTTGGGTGAGTTGGAGGCCGAACTCAGACAGGAAGATAATAAGGCGAAACAAACGGCAGAGTTGGGCGATTTCCTATTCAGCATTATAAATGCAGCCCGCCTGTATCATCTGAATCCCGACAATGCCTTGGAACATACGAACCAGAAGTTTATCCGCCGTTTTAATTACGTGGAGCAAAAGGCCAAGGAAATGGGACTGCAATTGCAGAATATGACATTGGCTCAGATGGATGAACTTTGGAATGAAGCCAAGCAGGGTGAGAGACAGTGATAAATGAAAAAGAGGGTATGTTAGTAATGCACACCCTCTTCCCATCATAATGTAACTTGAATGATTGGTTGGTAAAAAAGCGATGAGGCCAAGCCTGTTTATTTCTTTTGATGGTTATTATTTCTTCTTCTTTGGTCGAACTGCCTGAGCATCATGCGGTGGTAGATGTCTTCTGCTATCATTGCTTTGTAAACTTTCTGTGCAGGAACAGCTCTTGACAGTTTCTTGTAGTAGTTTTCCTGAACCTCTGCCATTTTAATGTTTAGCTCACAGATTCGCTGTATTTTGCTTGCATAATCCTTTTCAGATGGAGTAGCCTCTTTGGGGATTCTCTTCAGCGTGAAGATTTCTTTCTGCAAGTTGCGCTGTTCCTCCTTCATTTGGTGAAAGATGGGGAAGAATGTTTGCGCTTCTGTGCTGGTGAATTCTGCTTTCTGGGTAATGAATTCTTCCAGTTTGGCACGGAATTCCTCAGGATTAAAATTCCGTCTCTCTTGTTGAGCCATCATGGAGAGGCTTGCACAGAGTTGGAATAGTATAAGTATAAATATTTTCTTCATGTCTTTTCTTTATTCTGCCTCCGTCAGATATGTTGCAATTTCCATATTGTTAATCATACTGTAATCAAGTGCGTCCTCGATGTACTGACTGTTATCAGCCTCAAGTGGAAGGTTTTGCTGTTTGAAATTATTAAAGACAAATGTGGCGCCAAGTATGCATCCTGTCATCATAGCAGCAATACTCCAACGTATGATCCTCCTACGTCTTCTCTGACGCTCAATGCGTTTCATTATACGCTGAGGAAATTCATTGAAGTAGTCCTTTGGAACACGAAAAGGATTCTCGTTTCCAAATCTATCCATTATAAGTTTTTCCTCATTCATTGTTTTATTCATTTTAGCTTATCTGTTTATATGATTTGTTAAAAATGAAATGGTTTAATCATTCTGCTGAAAAAATTCAGTTATTTTTTTTACGGCATGATGATACGACGCTTTCAGGGCTCCTATACTGGTTCCCAGCATCTGGCTCATATCCTCGTATTTCATCTCCTGAAAATATTTCAGATTAAAGACGGCTTTCTGTTTATCGGGCAACTGGGCTATGGCTTCCTGAAATAGTGCCTGTGTTTCATCCCCGTCGAAATAAGGGTCGGCAAGAAGTTGGTTGGTGATAAAATCATCTGTGCCCGACATAATGTCTGAGCTCTTTTTCTTCTTCTCAAGGAAACTCAGGGACTCATTGATGGCAATGCGGAAGAGCCATGTGCTGATTTTAGATTCGGCACGAAAATCATTCAGCGCCATCCAGGCTTTAAGGAAAGTGTTTTGTAGCACATCGTCAGCATCTTCGTGGGTAAGAACTAGTCTGCGAATTTGCCAATAAAGTACTTCTTGATACTCGTGTACCAAGGTGTTAAAGGCTTTTTCTTTCTGCGAATCGTCTTTCAACTGGGCTATGATGCGTGCTTCGTCAATCATCTCTCAATCTTTAGACACAGAAAGGGGACTTTGGTTTAAAAACAATCCAAAGCATTTTCAATAATTGCATCGTAATGGTAATTGTCTGGGTGTTCCTCCAGTATTCCTTCACGGTTGGGGTAGAGGGTGTAGTAGTCTAAGAAGACTGCGTAGTTAGTCTCCACAGGGTAAGTCCTGTTCTTGGGGCGTTCTCCTGTTGGCGGATTCTCTGCTCTGTATTTCTTTCCCCATTCTGTCAGAGGAGCCTTACCTACCTCCATACGAATCCTGTCTTGCTGAATGCTGTCGAGGTTCTCCATGATGAAGAATGCCAGATCCAATGGTTTCTCTAATCGGATGCACCCATGACTGACGGCTCTTGTCTTAAGTCTGAAAGCAGATGGGGTGTTGGTATCATGCAGATACACAGAATAATCGTTGGGGAAGCGGAAGATAATACGTCCCAGTGAGTTCCCGCCGCCATTCTCCTGTCTGATAACATACTGTCCGCTGTTCAGTTGGGAAGCACTTAATGCCAAAGGATTAACGGATTGTTGCGTTCTCTTGTCAATAATACGGTAGCGGTGACGGTTGAAGTAGGTGGTGTCGCCAGTATGAAGGGGGGCTATCTCATGGCGTATAATGCTGGGGGGAATATTCCAATAGGGATTCAGTTCCAATCTGGCTATCTTGCTCACCAGCAAAGGAGACTTGTGTGCTATGGCACCTCCGCAGATACGCATTTGTAATATACTGTCTTTTTCCTCATTAACGGCGGTAAGCTCAAAGCCTGCCAGATTAACCCAGATGTATTTTCCCTGCGGACGTGGATAGCGCCATCTGGCCCTCTCCATGTTGATGCGTGCCAAGCGGGCACGTTCTTCGTTTGTGTCCTTTTTTGCTGCAAGATAATCTCGCTTCAATGTCTTGTAAAGGGGAATCTGTGGCTTTATCTCGTTAAAGAACTTCCCCAGGTTTCCTGCCTGCGCTTCTTTGAGTGCATGCAGGTAGAAGCTGTCTGTTGCAGCCTCTATGTGAATGCCGAAATGGTGTCGCTGTGAAGGTTCTGGATATGACTTTTCCGATTCTATGTTGTTCAGCAGTTGTGAGGGGTGTGTATATCCGTATCGTTGGCCTGCAGCGTATCTTAGGAATGCTCTTGTCAGCTGGAATTCCAGTTTGCCCGCCAGTTTGTTCACATCCTCCTTGCTGTTTTCTCTCGCTCTTAGTTGCTGTAAGTTCTTTTCTATTATAGGAACAAGGAAACTGGATGGCTTCAGTGCATCTTCTTCTACGTTCCTCAGATAGGCGAGCAGCGTGTCGGCGTTTCCTCCTATGCCGTGTCTGGTTATCCAGATGAAGTGTCCCTTTCCTGTGTAGTATTTCTTGGTAAAAGCGTCGGCATACATTTTTGGCTCTCCTTGTGTGAGCTGTTCAATCTCGTTGCGTATTTGCCGACTTTTCAGACTGTATTCCGGAAGGTTCCACTCTTGTATATCTTGCATGAATACAAACTGTTCATGCCTGCCATTTTCCTGGCAAGATATGAGGGTGACAAAAAGGAGGATAATGATGAGGAGATGCTTAGGGAGAATAAGTTTCATCGAATAGAAATCTTACGCACTACCTTGCCTATTTTTACCAGGTAGCAACCCTTCTGCAAATTAACAGAATATGTCTTTCCGGTTGTATCTGTCTTTATGGTAGTAATTTTAGTACCGGTAAGGTTGAAGATTTCTATGTCCTCGCCGTTGGCTCCGGAAATCTTAACGGTATTTCCGCTTGCAACAATGGAAACAGAAGATACGCTGGCCTCAATGCCTTCGTTATCTGTTATTTCCGTTGCAAATGCTGGAGTGAAAACCAGCACCAAGGGCAATAATATAAGTACAATCTTCTTCATATTCTTTTGCATTCTCATCGCAAAGTTATGGCTTTTATTTTATTGCCACAAATTTTTTTGCTATAAAATGACAATTTTTGTCACTTTTTTCTATATTTTAAGGTTTAAACCTTCAAAAGCGAGGCTTGTTTGGGGAAAAATGGCTGTTGCTTCTGCCAATAAAGCTTCTTCGTCTTTTATTCTGGCACTGAAGTGCCCGATGCATAGTTTTCCCACATGTGCTTCCTTGGCAATAGTGGCAGCTTGCGAGGCAGTTGAGTGCAGGGTTTCCTGTGCTCGTTTCAGCAATTCCTCGGGGTACGTAGCCTCGTGGTAGAGTAGGGTAACGTCTTGTAGCATTTCCGTCAATTTGGGCTGGAAGGCTGTATCAGAACAGTAGGCGTATGAACGTGCTTTGGCTGCTGGTGTTACCAGTCTGTCGTTGGGGATAAACGTTCCGTCTTCTGTTGTCCAGTCAGCTCCGGCCTTAATATTGTTGATTTGCGAGAATGGGATGTTGAAGGCTTCTATCATCTCGCGCCTGATGTGGGGAAGGGGAGGTGTCTCTTGGAAGAGAAACCCAGAGCAGGGAATTCTGTGCTGGAGTGGAATACTCCAAACGGTTACGCTCCGATCCTTATATATAATATTATGTACGCGCGTATCAATGGGATGGAAGATTATCTGAAAGGTGATACCCTCGCAGTAAATCCGGATGATATTAACCAGAAATTCCTGTAGTTGCTGTGGGCCGTGAATGTGCAACTCCGCTGTTCGGCCCAGCAGAGCCATTGTGCTGATAAGTCCAGGCAGGCCAAACACGTGGTCACCGTGGTTATGGGAGATGAAGATATGTCCTACGCGGGCCATGGGCAAACCCATCTTCTGCATCTGAATCTGTGCCCCTTCTCCGCAGTCTATCATATAGTATTTGCCTCTGATATTTACAATCTGGGAGGTGGGCAGATGTCTGAGAGTTGGCTTGGCCGATCCGCATCCTAATATGTTTACTTCGAATATCTCCATTCCGTTATCTGTTGAAAATTAGAAAAAAGGGACAGCCGTTTTGCTGCCCCTTTTCTGTTATGGTTTGCAGTTTTAGCAAGTATTACTCGCCAGACTGCATTTTAGCCTTCAGAGCTGCTAATGCATCCAGGTCACCCAGAGTTGTGCTGGCAGCCTGGTTCTGAATAGCAGGTGCTTCCTCCTTGCGGGTAGCAGTACGCTTGGTAGCCTTCTTGGCCTCGCGAGCCTCGGCACGCTGAGCATCTTCATAGATGCGGCTGTGGCTAAGGATGATGCGCTTGCTCTCTTTATTGAACTCGATAACCTTGAACTGCAGCTTCTCGTTGAGCTGAGCCTGGCTACCGTCTTCCTTAACAAGGTGCTTAGGAGTAGCAAAGCCTTCTACGCCATATTCCAACTGGATAACGGCACCCTTGTCGAGCATCTCAACAATAGTACCCTCGTGTACGCTGTCCTGAGTGAATACTGTCTCGAATACATCCCAAGGATTCTCCTCCAACTGCTTGTGACCCAGAGAGAGACGACGGTTAGTCTTGTCAATTTCCAATACACAAACTTCGATTTCAGCACCAATCTGAGTGAACTCGCTGGGGTGCTTAATCTTCTTTGTCCAGCTGAGGTCGCTGATGTGGATAAGACCGTCAACACCTTCCTCAATCTCAACAAATACACCAAAGTTGGTGAAGTTGCGAACCTTTGCAGTGTGCTTGCTGCCGATAGGATATCTCTCCTCAATATTCTCCCAAGGATCGTCCTTCAGCTGCTTGATACCCAGAGACATCTTGCGTTCTTCGCGATCCAGAGTCAGGATAACTGCCTCTACCTCGTCGCCAACCTTCATGAAGTCCTGAGCGCTGCGCAGATGCTGGCTCCAACTCATTTCTGAGACGTGGATCAGACCCTCTACGCCAGGAGCGATTTCAACGAATGCTCCGTAGTCGGCCATAACAACTACCTTACCCTTAACGTGGTCACCAACCTTCAGGTCAGCATCCAAAGCATCCCATGGGTGAGGAGTCAACTGCTTCAGACCAAGAGCGATACGCTTCTTCTCGTTGTCGAAGTCCAGAATAACAACGTTGATCTTCTGGTCCAACTCAACAATTTCCTTAGGATCATTAACACGACCCCAGCTGAGGTCTGTAATGTGGATAAGACCGTCTACGCCACCCAGGTCGATGAATACACCGTAAGAGGTAATGTTCTTAACGGTACCTTCAAGTACCTGACCCTTCTCGAGACGACCAATGATTTCCTGCTTCTGAGCCTCCAGCTCTGCCTCAATGAGAGCCTTGTGGCTAACAACAACGTTCTTGTAGTCCTGATTGATCTTAACAATCTTGAACTCCATAGTCTTGCCTACGAAGATATCGTAGTCGCGGATGGGCTTAACGTCAATCTGAGAGCCGGGCAGGAAGGCCTCGATGCCGAATACATCAACAATCATACCACCCTTAGTGCGGCACTTAACGTAACCCTTAACAACCTCTTCCTTCTCCAGAGCCTCGTTTACACGATCCCAGCTACGGCTTGCGCGAGCTTTCTTGTGAGAAAGAATCAGCTGACCCTTCTTATCTTCCTGATTCTCGATGTAAACCTCTACGGTGTCACCTACCTTCAAATCAGGATTGTAACGGAATTCACTTGCAGGTATGATACCATCGCTCTTGAAGCCGATGTTTACTACAACCTCGCGCTTGTTCATCGCGATTACAGTACCATCAACTACATCGTGGTCATTTACCTTGTTCAGAGAACCATTATAGGCCTCTTCCTGAGCCTCGCGGCTCGTTTCTGCTTTGCTGTCACCATTGGCGTATGCTTCCCAATCGAAGTCTTCCAGTGGTGCAACGTTTTTCAAATCTGCCATACAGATTAATTAAATGTTAATACTAATGTTAATAAACGCGGGCACAAAGGTACATTTTTTTTTTGTCATACCAAGCATTTCACATGTTTTTTTTTCCAGATATATATATAATATAATGTGTAAGAGGGAAGAGGACAACTTTTTTTTCAAAAAATGACGGAAAAGCTTGGTGGGTATTGAAAAATACTGTACCTTTGCACTCGCAATTCGGAAATGGCTATGCCGAGCGCGGTAAAAAGTGTCCCCGATTATGCAAGGGCGTTTAGCTCAGCTGGTTCAGAGCATCTGCCTTACAAGCAGAGGGTCGGCGGTTCGAATCCGTCAACGCCCACAATACTTTACATGGCTCCTTAGCTCAACTGAATAGAGCATTTGACTACGGATCAAAAGGTTGCAGGTTTGAATCCTGCAGGAGTCACCACCTGACAGAGGTCTGTGGACGGGTAGGTAGGTAAGTGGTTAAAACGGGCAGACTGTAAATCTGTTGCCTCACGGCTTCGGCAGTTCGAATCTGTCCCTGCCCACACAATGTAAGGTTTGCGGAAATAGCTCAGTTGGTAGAGCACAACCTTGCCAAGGTTGGGGTCGCGAGTTCGAGTCTCGTTTTCCGCTCAATATTTTGAGCAAACGAGCTCAAGGTTTTACAGCGTCGAGTCTCGTTTTCCGCTCATAAAAAATGTTGGTGCGTTAGTTCAGTTTGGTTAGAATACATGCCTGTCACGCATGGGGTCACGAGTTCGAGCCTCGTACGCACCGCCACATAGCAAAAAGTGTTTTTCATGGTATTAAATTTTTAAGGTAAGATTCAAGGTCAGTGATGATATTGAATCTTTTTTTTTTGTTATTATCGTTAAGGTTAAAGTTTAAAATATGTGGTTCATATCAAATAAAATATTGGTTAGGGAATCTGGACTGTTGGAAGGCTTCCGCGACTGTCACTGCCATCTGTTGCCAGGAGTAGATGATGGGGTAAAAGAATTTGATGAAACAGTCCAAATCCTAAAAGAATGGGAACTTTGTGGATTGAAGGAAGTGTGGTTTACACCGCACATTATGGAGGACATTCCCAATAAGCCAGAGGAACTTAGGGAAAAGTTCAAGGATACAGGTACAGGGTTAGAAAAAAACGATGACCTTAAAATCGAAATTCACTTGGCAGCGGAACACATGATGGACGGATTATTTGTAAAACGCTTGGAGGAGAATGAAGTGATGCCAATAGGGAGAGACGGTGATAAGCTGTTAGTGGAGACATCGTACTATACCCCTCCGATGAATATGGCTGATATAATAGAAAGAATAAAAACCAAATGCTATGATCCCATTTTGGCTCATCCTGAGCGTTATCAATATATGGACAAGCGTGACTATAAGATGTGGAAACAACGCGGGGTACTGCTGCAACTGAATCTTCCATCGTTAGTAGGAGCATACGGGCCAGAGGTGCAGTGGAAAGCAGAGTGGCTGCTCAAGGAGGGTATGTACGATTATTGTGGTACGGATACACACTCGATAAACCAGCTGGACATGTTCCTCAACAGCGTAATGAGTAAGAAGATCGTAAAGACGGTAAAAAAGATTGCAGAGGCTCAGGAGTTGTAAGCGAAGGTGAGAAAAAGGTGAAAAATCACAAAAATCATTCGTTTTATTCCTTGTACATATAGATTGAGATCTAATAAAACTCAAAAAATCTCACAAAAATCACAAAAAAATGCGCTAAAAATTTGCGCCATTCCCAAAAAACTTGTAATTTTGCGTCTGCAATCGTGAAAATGGTGCGTTAGTTCAGTCTGGTTAGAATACATGCCTGTCACGCATGGGGTCACGAGTTCGAGCCTCGTACGCACCGCCACATAGCAAAAAGTGTTTTTCATGGTATTAGATTTTTAAGGAAAGATTCAAGGTCAGTGATGATATTGAATCTTTATTTTTTTATCCCCTCAGTAAATACTTTTAGTTTGTCACCATACAGGTCAACCTCAAAAAGGTGTGGAATACGCACTGTTCTTCCTCGGGAGTCGCTGGCGTGGCTATGTACGGACATCATCCATTGACCATCAAATCGTTGGAAAAGCATAGAATGACCAAAGTTTGGAGGCGTAATGGGATTGGGCTCCTGAATCCAAGGGCCATCAAGTGTTCCGCTTTCTGAATAGGCCACCCCCTGAGTATAATCGCCAAACACCCATGATGTCCAAAGCATGCCCAGTCGGCCTGTTCCGGTGCGGAAAAGCCAAGGTCCGTCAGTAACCTTGTTCCATGTGGTATTACCCTGATTGTCTTTCTCTCGACTCCAAGGTGAATCGCTTGCGCGGAAGAGAATCTTCGGTTCGCCAACGGTTCCGCTGAAGTCGGGCTTTAGCTCTATCTTCTCGATGGTTCCATTCCAGTTCTGAAGCCATTCGCCACAGAAAACCATATAAGGTTTGCCATCCGTGTCACGCCAAAAAGTGCCGTCAAGCGTAGGACGGTTGGCTGGCAGATAGGTAGCATCACCAAATGTGCGATATGGTCCCATGGGATTATCGGCACGCAGCACTTGGCAGGCTCTGCGTTCAATGACATTACCCCGAACAGTGTCTATTTTCACCTCACGGTTAGTAAAAGTGGCAAAATAATAATACCACCCATCACCTGTTTGATGAAGTTCTGCAGCCCAAATCATCGGATGTTGTCCCATCCAAGAGTCTTTGTCAAACTCAGTTACACGGTATGGTCCTTCCCATAACTTCAAGTCGTGGCTGCGCCACATCATTCCGCCTGTGCCGGTCATGTAGTACATCTTTGTCTTCTGGTCTGTAAGTATGGAAGGGTCGCTCAGACGTATGGAGTCTAGGGGAACATCGTGCCGAATCTCAAAACCTCTTGGTTGTGCTTGTGCTTTGAATATACACATGAAGCAGATGAGAATGATTTTCAGACATGTGCCAACAATGATAGCTTTTTTGCCTTCGTTTGTATTCATATCCTTCTTTTTTTTATGATTGTTTTTTCTTGCAAAAATACAAAATTAATCCTATTTACGATAACTCGAATGGAAAAATTTAAGCCAACCCTTTTGAGTATGAAATTTTTCGTCGCCAAAAGACCCTAAAAAAGCTGGCTAGAGCCAAATAGGGCATTGGCTCTAGCCAAAAAGGGAAATGGCTCGAGCCATTTTGGGCATACCCTAAAAGGCCGTCTTTTTTGATGCTTAGAATGGGAAGTTAATACCCATACTTAACTCGGTATTGCTTGACAAAGGAATTCCTTGTTTGGCAAGTTTACCAAACATGTGGTCCATACCTATGAATAGGTTGAAGCCCTTGGGATGAACACTCATAATCCATCCGAAGCTGGGACCGAAGGTACCATAGGCAAAGTTTACGCCAGCAGAGAAGCATTTAGCAGGTGCTACGTTTGCGGAGAGGCGGAAGTTTGTCCATGAATACTTGCCGTTGATGCGTGTAGTATTCAACAGGCCGAAGGTTAGTTTACGGTAGAATGGTGCCACGTACTCACCACCTATGTTCATAGTTGCACCCAGCATAGTGGTTCGTTTACCTGTATCACCTTTATCTTCCAATTCATAGATGGTTGCTAACTGATCGCCAAGTCTTTCAGATTCGTTGCTGAAGGAATGCTCTTCATCGTCATCCACATTAAAGATGTAGTCGTTGGTATTTATTGTACCGTGTGTAGCTGCCAGCATGGTGTTCTTCCATTGAATGAAACCGAGGTCGATTAATGAAGCCATAACCTTCCAGTCATCATTAATTTTGAATTCGGCACCTAAATCAAAGGCGGCACCAAATCCACTTATTTTGTATCCTGATATATCCATGCCATCAACAATTCTTCTGCCTGGATTGTGTTCGCTTAATTTAGTTTTATAACTTAGGCCTGTAATATTACCTTTTAGCTCTGCATCAATGTTGGCCACATAACCATCAGGACTCAGATTTATGGTTCCATTGGTGACATTGGCATCCATGTTGCCGGCTCCTAAAAGAAATTTGAATTTACCGCCCACACGCCATTTATCATTTATTTTGCGGCTGTGGCCCAGTGCAATTTCCACATAAGAGTGAGCGTGTGCGTTCAAATCGCTAATGTCATAAATCTGGTTTTGTAGGCCGTTTTTTGTAATGTCGAACAATGACTTTGGAATAATCGTGCTTTCGTTTCCGCGTACATTAATTCCTATAGTGTTGTAACCGCCCCAAGCCTTGAAACCGGCGCCTAATATCTGAATCTTGAAATCGGTATTGATACGGTTACGGTTGCTGATGCCGTTCATTACTTCATCGGCTGAAACTAGTGGGTTGGTATATAGAACTGTTTTCCCATTTCTGTAGAATAGCACATCTTTTATACCTAAGTTGCCGGACATACCCATATTTATGTTTCCTATCAGAGGCATAGCTATGTAATTGCGGCTGTTTTCTATCGCGGGATTCATCTCGTGCCTATACAGGTATCCGTCTGTAAAGAATCCGGATTCCAGGTTTTGGGCGATTGCGGTAACAGGGGCCAAAACTATTGCACAGGCAGCTATCTTTGTATATATCTTTCTCATAAGTGTACTGAATCTTAGTTCGTTAGCATCTTAGTTAAAAATCTGTATCATAGTAGCCGTCAACAGTTAAGCGCAGGTTGCTGATTTCAACTGTATGATTTTTGTTAAGATTGTTACCCCGGCCTCTCAAGTTTACATTTACTTTTCCACCATAGATGTTTTTAACCGGGCTGCCTTCCAATTGAATTTCAATGGATTGTTCCTCGTTACCATGTAGTTTGGTCTTTCCTGTAAGGGTCTTCCCATCGCGTCCTATGAGGGTAAATTCAAGATTATCGGCATCTAATTCAATATCTTTCTTTACCTCACATGAAATGGTTACTTTCTCTATCGTTAGTTTGTCCAAATCTTTACTTCCCCAGTCGTCCCACTCTTTTGAGTACTTAATTTTGGTACTATCTGTAAGGCACAGTTTAGTATAGAATTCCCATGTACCGGTAATGCCCGCGTGGTTCTTGCCAAGTTCAAAGTCCTTCACATTGTCCACATCCAGTACGGGATTCACAATCTTAATGTCAAGTTTCTCAGGAACCTTATCTCCACTCAGCAAGTACTTCAGTTTTGTAAATGATTCATGTTTATAGCCCCTCATAAACAAATCATCATCTTTTGGTGACAGGACTTTCTTGTTACGTTCCTCTTCGAAAGTCAGCCTATGTCCTTCTTTCTTTTTGGGAACAGAATCATTACCTATAATGAGCAGTCCCGCAGTAATAGAGATGTTGTTTTTAAAGAAAGGATTGCTGACATCCAGATAGAGCTGAGGGTTTTCCAGTTCAATGTTGGTGCCCGATTCTCTAAGCATCTCAGGTAGATTGCGAATGTTCACGGGGTCAACGGTAACATCTTCTAACTCATAGTTAACACCCCCGCTGAAAGAATTCACTACCAGAGCATCACTGAATTTGACATCACAACTATAAGTGACTTTTGTTACATCTATTATATCTTGCAATTTCGCTTTAGGGTTAAGTAGGCTGACTCCTATTCCAGCAGTACCGTTTATGTTACAATGCTTTATATATTCAAAGGTATGTTTTTGGGGATCAAATTTTGCGTGGTCTTTTTCCATTGGTGCATAAGTAAGACCTGTAACAGTACCTTGTATGTTTGTTTTGCCGTTGTTAATGTTAAGTTCTGCAAAGGACAATATACCGGTTTCTGTATCGTAATTGCCATTGTTTGAGATATTTGTAACGGTAAATCCGCAAGGGAGTGGAATCGTCAGATTCTTAATGCTGAAAGTGTTTACCAGATTCATCAGTTCTTCAAGTCTCACATCTATACTTACTGTTAGTGGATCAATACCCAATTTCTCCAGTCTGGTAATGCGAGCGTCAATATTGTTGGCTCTTAGGTTGATGTCCCTTGTGTCATTTATAACAACATTATATATTATTGAACTGAGATCAATACCTAAAAGGTTGCTGAGGGAAGGATCATTTAAGATTTCCCCAATTGTTTTGTTGCCGAGTTGGTTTTGCTCTACTTTATTTATGAATCCTGGTGGAGCTATATTCACGACAATTTTTTCAGAAATCTCTGCAGGACGGGCAATGGTTATCTTCTCTACATTTACATCATTGGACCTGAAGGGGTTAGTACATTTCTTCCAGAAATAATAGTTCCCTTGTTCATCTTTTTTTATATCACTATCGTCTTCAATGCTGATGATGGCATCTAACTTGATAGGTTCCATTCTCAAGGGAATAACCAATCCTTTGGCCGTAAACCTTGATTCTGTATCAATGTCAGAGAGATCATACTGTTTGTCCGTGCATGATGCTGTCAGCAAGACTGCTGCAATAGGTAGGAATCTTAATAGTTTTCCTTTCATAAGTTCTTTGGTTATTGGTTTCAATACACTTTAATTATTGCAAAGTTACGAAAAGTCGAGAGCAAAACAAAAGAAACTCGTTCTTTTTTTTGCCGAGACGGAGTAGCTTCGCGACTTATAATCGCAAAGTTACGAAAA
>JAFSRW010000014.1 GCA_017445925.1 Bacteroidaceae bacterium
CTTGACGTTCTTACCCTCCAAGAGGAGTTCCTTGATACAGCCAATCATGTCGGTCAGCAGACCTTTGATAACGCCCTTGCTGTAGGGACTGTTGTGGTTACTCATGTGTTCGGCAAGACCATCCAGGTCGATGGTTTCCTCAACCACGTTCTTGGCAAACCACTTGCCGTATGCACGGCTTGAAGCAATCTTGATTTGTTTGAGAATGTAACGGACCATTTTTTTGTAAAGTTGAAAATTGAAAGTTGAAAATTGAAAGTTGAGAGTTGGGCTGCGCGCTGGCCTTCATTTGAAACTCTATCAATGTGTTTCATTGACGATGCAAAGGTACAACATTGGGGAAGGGGAGCTGTGGACTTATGGGAACATATGTGGATTTACGTACAAAACGATGAACAATTCTTATTGATCACAATATTTATTGGGTACACCAATGGATTCTACAATAAGTTCAACTTCTAATGGAGTATAATGGTGAGCCTTCTTGGATATACATATTTCACGAAGTTGCATACGGAGTCCAGGCTTGGTGTCAATCCATAAGTTCAGATTATTTAAAGCGCCTTTTGACGTCTGAGCATTTGGAAAATACATTAGAGCAAGTTCCGATTTGCCGTAAGTTTGAATCTTAAACATAATCAAGTTGATTGTTGCTGCTAATTAAGTTAAATAATTAATTTTCTAAGTTGTTTTTTTAACGCTAACCTAAACCATAACCACTTTACATTCTTTCATTTTTTTATTCTTTCATTTTTTCACAGAGGAACTCTACGAGATCTATGCAGCGGGACTTTTGTTCGTCTGTGGCATTATCCTCCAGAATGGGATCCACGGTGATATGGATGGAGGGATACTGCTTGTGAACCGCTGCTGCAAGGTCACTGAAGAAAAGATAGTTGGACATATAGGGGTCAGTACAGGGAAATAGCGTCACGGTGCGTCCTTCTAATGGGGCAAAGAGGTCGACCTGCAAATGTGCCACCGTAGCATACGCCATCCAGATACTTTCGGGAAACAACTCACTCAGCACCACGGCAGCCTGTTCGCTCTCTACGATGGAAATATTAGTTGACAGTTGATAGTTGACAGTTGATAGTTGATGCAAGCCAAACAGGCAGTGTGTGGGGCACCAATACTGGATGAAGGGCTCGCGGGCTTTTAGAAGTGTTGACATCCAGGTGTCGGAGTTATCTGGGTTCACTATGCGGGCATCCTGTGGGTCCAGCGTCTCGTCTATCATCCAGTAGATGGGTCTGCCGCTTCTGGTCTTGCCTAAATAATAGCGCTCTGCGGCGTGGTGCATATTCTCTGCTGTTAGTTTACCGGCACTTATGAAGGGCTGGAAGAAATCGAAATCGTCTGCCCTACATGCCTCAACCATCTTCATGGAGGGAAGGGCGAAGTCAAGATGATGGTTGATATCTGTGGTTAGAGGGCTGATATAGAGTTCCCCATTGATGAGAGATACATCAAGATTCATACTACGTCCTACAGTCTTGAATGAACAGCGTTCCAACAATTCTTCTAATGTCTTCATAAACATTCTCGTCATTAAGGAGGCTAAGCCCCCCTCTAGGGCCCCCCTTATATAGGGGGCCTAAGAGGAGGGGCTGTCACCTAAGTCGGCTGCAACTGGCTCAGAAAACTAGTTTGAACAGGTTCTGAAGGATTCTGGACAGGTAATTGCCATATAGATTTCCCTTCTTTATTCTTGGTACGGACAATAGCGCCTTTATCTCGCATTTCTCGAAACATGTTATTCCACATCTCTGTGCCACAATTGAGTAACGACAGGATTTTGGCCTGTAAGTCACTGTAAAACAAGGGGCCGGTCTTTAGGGCCTCGTAGAAAAGTTCATCCGTCTTAGGATGCGGCTTATTGTTCTCGTCAAACCAAAGCCATTCACGGTTCATGAGAGGTAAGGCCTCTTTCGGCTGTTGAGTTGTGATATAACTGTTCATCGGTGCTGCAAAGCGGGTAGGGGCATTGCACGTCACTGGCAGTTCTGTTTCTGCATCCATGCGGAAAAACATCATATCGCCAAGGTCGTACTTACGGGTATGTGTTTGCTCTACCACGAAGATGTTTTCGGGTTTTACCTTTTCGCACGAATATACTTCAAAAGCTTTATTCATCAGTTCGGTACCAATCCAACCGCGCAAGTTACGGTCTTCCGCTCCCTTATTCTGGTGGAGCACACAAACCAGGCAACAGTCTGTTTCCTGCGCCAGTTTCATCAGTCGTTCAATAATCTCCTGCGCCATAATAGCATCATTGATGTCAGCTAAGAGATCGCGTATTCCGTCGAGCATCACGAGGTCTGGACGGAATTTGTGCACCGCCATCTCGAACAGCCGCAAGCGTTCCTGATACTGAAGGGTGCGGACATTGAAGATGTCAAAACACTCAGAAAGATCCTCTTCGTTTTCAATCATCCTGAGAATTCTATGCTTGAGGATGTCTTGGGTAGATTGTTCACTTTGTTCTGTATCGAACCAAAGACACTTGATGGGCGGATTTTGCCAAATGTTGTTTTCACCTTCTAAAGGACGCTGCACATGAAGGACATTTTCACGTACACAACTCGCCATCAATATGGAGTTAAACAATGTTTTTCCACTCTTGGCCTTACCCGTAATAGCTACCAGTTCACCACGTGGGAAACAGGGTTTGGCAAAGATGCGAAACAGAAAGCGCATAGGAGGAATGTCTTTCTCGCATGTAATACGCAGTTGTTCCAGCATACGGTCATCTTCTGTAATGGAATGATTAGATACAGACCGACGTACTAATTCAAAAACTTCATTGTTCATAAATTTAGGGTTCTTCTTTTTTGTAGCAAGATATTGTAAATGATTTTTCTTCCCAGCATCGATTGGATCTGATGTAAAGACCAAGTTCTCTTCCATACCCTCTGTTAAACCTGCTGACTAATGTGCATAGGCTGTCCAGCTCACTGTGTTTCTTAACATAACCAGTTTTCGTCTCACCAGGTCGAATAGACCTAATCCATCTTGTCTTGTTCTCAATAATGAATGTATTTCTCATAATTTGTTATTTATTTTTTAAACGAGTGCAAAGTTACATGCATTACATAAATCTCACAAGAATAATGGAAAGAGAAATGGCAAACAAACAAACCAAAAAATATTAAATGGGCTACATATATCCATAAATAATGGGATGTGCCTGCTTTAGCACATCCCATTATCTTAAAAGTCCCAATCCTTACGTCTAAAATGTCAATTCACCACCACCTTTTTACCACCCTTAATGTAGATTCCCTTATGCTTAAGTGAAGAATGAAGAGTGAAAATTGAAGAATTAATTTTTCTTCCTGAAAGGTCGTAAATTTGTTGAGAGCTGGAAGTTGATGGGTGAGAGATTGGGCAGTCTATGACGTCTGTCTGATCTATCTTTACCACCACGTTGTCTAAATAAAAACGACAATCAGCCTCTAAGATGATATGTGATGTTCCTGTTCCCTCAATTTCAGTCTCACAGACAACGAACTCCTTGGGCGTTAATGAAAATGAGGGTGTTAAAACCTTGATGTTAGGGTTGTCTGAAGTTACATTTAGTGTCATTGTTCCTTCTTGCGCAAAAGGAGCCGCATAGAAGGTGAGAACGGTTTTATCTTGCAGATTCAGAATGGGGAACTGTACTTTTGCATTGGAGACCTTATCTCCAACACGGGCACATAGATAACCTCCTCTGATATATTCTGCAACCCAACTTTCGTTATCGGGTTTGAATTCTCCCACAGCAGTACGCATAGTCAGCCATACACCATCATTGCCACCCGTGCCTTTGCAGTTGTCAAAAGTCTCGCTCAGTAGGATGCTCTTATCGGCTTTAGCCTTATCTCCAAAGACAAAAGAAATAGTTCCGTCTTCATGCTGTGTTATCTCACTAATCTTAATGTTCATAAAATTGCTGCCGTCAGTATTCTTGTTGTAAACAGTTGCAGCAGGCGTAGTGATGTTTGAAAGCGAATTGTTATTACCAAAGGGATAGGGATCTCCCTCCTCATCGTCATCCCCCCACTTGTTATCTGCGTGAATGATGGTAATATGTTGGTGGTCATTTTCGTCGATGGGTGTGTTGGGTTGTCCATGTACAACAAATCTTTTAGGATCATAATCTACGTGTGTGATCAGTAAACCGGCTCCTGCCAATGCTCTGTCCCATCCTATTTTCTGACGATTGTCAAGGATGTAATATTCATTGGGATTTCCTGCATTATAGATGATATATGATTCGCCATGTTCTATCTGGGATTGCATACCTTCTACAATCTTGTCTTCATTCAATACAACAGGTTCAATCCATCCAGCCTGCCATTTCTCCCAACCTGTATAACCTGCAGGGCAGTAACCATTTGCATTATGGCTCCCGCTGTTCATAAGGTCCCAGGTTCCCATTCCGTAGAATGTGTTCCTTTCGCCTGAATTGTGTCTGACATCATACATGTCGGGGTAACCAAGGCAATGGCTGAATTCATGACAGATGGTACCTATACCAGCGGGTTTACTTCCGTACAATTCGTTGGAGCAGGCGTATGTGTCTATGGTTACACCATTCATTGTCATGGGCTTGTATCCACTTGTTAGCCAAGAGGAAATGGCCGACTTGTGTGGCCACACCGTATCGGAGCCACCACCAGTAGACTGTCCATTACCTGCATAAATGACGTATACTTGCTCCACCTCATTGTCATCATCCCAGTCGTAATCTTTATAGTTAACATCTTTACCAGCCATACCAATAGCCTGCATAATCATCTGTATGGCATTGACGTCTGTATTGCCGTCTTCATCTTTGCCATAATAGCTATAAGGCTGCAACAGTTTATAGGGCCCAACCACATCAAAGTCCAATATGAACTTACCGTTACTTTGATCAATGAAGTAGTCTCGCAAACTGCCTTTTTGGGAGCCTGAGATAAAGCCTTCCTGGTTAGCCATACGGGTAAAGAAGTCCGATGGATTTTCCATGCTGAAGCTCCGGTCCGAGAATTCAACCAGAATGATAAGCCCTTTTTTGTGGCCTAATATGTGCGACTTGGCTTTCTTTAGAGGTGCCTTCATCCGACTATGGGCATCTTTTTGAAGATAATTTGTATATGAGGCGATGGCTTGTTTCGTTATCTCCTCATAGGATGTCAGTTTATATTTCCCTCCCGAGAGCATGAGTTTCTCGCCACTTGCTAACTGCCAATAGTGGAAATGCTCATCGCCTTGTAGTTCTGCACGCACTTGTGTGCCGTTAGTAAGGGTAATGGTTTCCCAGATACCTTTCATGGCTCTGTCTGCCTGAATACCTGATGCTATAAATAGGAACAGAGAAAAGAGGTAAAGTTTTTTTACGTATACAATCATATATGTAATAATGAATATGAGCAAAAAAGATATTTTGCAAATAAGAGGGTGAGCTCGTTTTCTGCGGACTCACCCTCTAGATTATAGATTAGGAATATCTTACTGATCTCCAAGAACTGCCTTGGTGAACTTAGTTACATAGACAGGGCCGTCATATCGGCCGGCATAGGATGTAATCTGGCTGTTTTCATATACATAAACTCCAGTTCCTACGGCCATACCCTCTTCGAAGGTAATAGTGTCATATGTTTCGTTATATGTTGCAGAAGCACTTTCTGCAGGAACCCACTTCTCTGTTGCTGCATTGTAGAAGAATGGCATAAGGGTAACGACACCTGTGAAAGAGCCGAAGTTATAGAGGCCATCCCAGTAACCATACTCGAATGTCAGCGTACCATCATCAGAATAAGCTAAAATCCACTTGGTATCAAAGCCGTAGAAACCATCAGGCTGACCAGCAGCATACAGATACTTCTCTGTGGCCTCTGCTTCATCATCGATAGTTACTGTGAAGTTACATGGATTGCCTTCCAAGTCAAATGCTTCAGCTACGTAAGTACCAAACAGCTTGAAGAATGGATTAGCATCCACGTCCTTCAGTGTTACCTTACAAGTGCTAATCTCAGAAAGGGCTGCACCCTCTACACTGGTAATGGTAAGAGTGAATTCACGAGCGTCATTCTCTTCCTGTCCATCGTCAAGAAGACGGAACTCTAAAGATACCACTTCTTCTGCGGGGATGGTCAAATCACCACTAGTCATGATGTAATGCTGCTCTTGTACAGCGGTACCATCAGTTGCCTCAACTTTAATCTTAATGTTTCCATTACGTTCACCGGTAACCTTGATAGGCAACTTAACAAGGCCATCACTCTCGTTGTATGCTACAGTAGCGCTTTCAAAACCAACTTGTGCATCTGTGGTGTTCATATCACCCTCAATGTCCCATTCAGTTTTGTTGGAACAGGCTGTAAAAGCTGCAGCAACTGCCAGAGTTAAAAATATTTTTGAAAATTTCATATTCTTATAAAATTTCTTTGTTTGTATTAAAAGTAAACCTGATATTAGTAGCCAGGATTCTGCTGACCTGCCAAGTTGGGGTTAGAGTCCATCTCAGTCTTGGGGATAGGCCATGTGAAACGGTAGTCATCAGGGTTATAACCCAAGTTTGCACCAGCTGCTACGATGAAATCCTCCAGAGCAGGATTCTCAGGATGTGCACCATCACGTTTGAAGCCCTCGTTCCAACGGCGGAGATCACTCATACGGAAGCCTTCACCTAACAATTCGCGCTGACGCTCAGCCTTAATGGTACTCATGGCAGTGGCAGTGGGATATACCGTTTCTGCATAACCAGTAATACGTTTAGCCATCAAAGCATTCAGGTAGGGACTGGGATCTACATTGGTCATAGCGGCAGCCTCAGCAGCAACCAGATACATTTCCGACAAGCGGAAGGGCTTTGTCATATTCATATAGTTGTTGTCAGCTGATGTACGTAGTGCAGGATTGCCAGGATACTTCAGAAATACGTAAGAATCAATCTTATTACCTTCAAGGTCCAATGTCCAAACCTTAAAGAAGGAGTCGAAACGTACATCGTTGTCGTCATATAGGCTCAGAGTAGCGTATGTGGCGATGTAGTCAGCATGTTCCTCGGCCTTATCAGAGGTATATGCATCATTGGTAGAAATCAGACCCTCGACATTGCTCATGAAGGGGCGGAAGAGAACTTCTGTACCCTCATCATTAGTCCACATCTTGGCATAGTCGGCAATCTCTGTCAGAGCATATTTGCCAGATTCAATCACCTCATCTGCTTTTTTCTTAGCTGTAGTAAAGTCACCCTTAGTCAATGCTACACGTGCCTGCATGGCAGCCACAACGTAAGAACTGAGGTAAGAAGAGTTGGGAGAAGCCAAAGTGTTATCAGTGGCCTCATAAGCTTTCAGACCATTATATGCAGTCGCCAGATCATTCTCTACAAAGGTATAGCTGTCTGCCAAAGTGCTACGGTCGGGATACTTTGAAAGGTCACCCGTAGGTTCATACTTAGTAACAATCTGCACACCTGTGTGGGCAGCTGTAGGATCTACCTTTGCATAGGGCTGGCAGAAGTGGTCAATCAGATAGAAGTAAGCGTATGCACGTGTAAAGCAAGCTTCTGCCTTATAGCGTGCAATGGTAATCTGGTCAGCCTCTTCCATTGTGGCAGCCAACTTATCACATTGCTCAATCAAGTAGTTCATATTGGCAATAACAGAATAGCAACTGCTGAAAAAGCCCTCAATATCTTCCTGCGAAGAGGTAATCAAGCCGTTGGAAATAACACCCACACGATTACCATTAGTAGTAAGACCATGGTACTGGTCCATCTGAATATCAGAGTATGTAACCCATGTACCTGCAGTCATACCGCGTAGTCTGGTGTATGCGCCATTGCGCAGACGGGCCAGATCATTCATATTCTGAATAGCTGTTGTCTCGTCAAGAGAACCATATGGTGCCTTGTCCATATCGCAGGAGCAGAGAAGACCGAGCATCAGCATTAATGATATATATACTTTTTTCATATCTTTTACTTCTTAAATATATACCTTATTATAATTTAGAATGTAACCTCTGCACCAAATACAAACTGACGGGTATTGGGGTAGTTGTACTTGAATACGTTAGTTTCCGGCTCAGGATCGTAACCAGAGAACTTGGTAGCAGTCAAGAGGTTGCGGCCTACGAAGAATACCTTGGCATTCTTGATGGCCTTAGTGGCTGCCATCCACTTCTTAGGCAGTGTGTATTGAACAATCAAGTTCTTCATACGCAGGAAAGAAGCATTCTCAATCAAGTGAGTGTCAAACTGTACTTGCTCGCCATAGGCTGGGATATCTGTAACCTGACCAGGTGTAGTCCATACATTCAACATTTCAACAGCCTGGTTGTACGAAGCACCAAAGTTGGCATTCTTTACAAAATAGTTGTCGTTGTTGGTCATATACTTGCCGGCAACCCACTGGAAGTCCATAGTAATAGAGAGACCCTTCCACTCGAATGTGGTACCGAAACCACCGCTCCAGGGAGAATAGTAATTCTGACCTGTAAATACAGAGTTCTCTTCCTCGTTATAAACCTTGGTCTTGTTACCGTTCTTATCTAACCACATTGGCTTGCCATCACGAGAGTCAACACCTGCATAACGAACACTGTAGAACTCACCAACAGGATGACCAACTTCCAGTTTTAAACCAGTATTGGCGATGATGTACTCATCACGTCCACCAAAGAGTTCTGTTACAACGTTTTTGTTGTAGTTCATGTTACCCTTCATACTCCAGTGTACGTTCTTATTCTTGATAATGTCAACATTAACATCAACATCGACACCCTTGTTAACCATAGCACCAATGTTACCCATACCTTCACCGAAACCAGTTGTGTAAGAATAAGGTATTCCCATGAGCATATCAGTAGTTTTCTTGCGGTATGCGTCAATATTCAAAAGAACACGGTCCCATAAACCTAAGGTTACACCTACGTTCAGAGAACCAACTTTCTCCCATGTAAGTGTAGTGTTGCTGGGACTGCCAACGCCCAGAGAACTATCACCGTTATACAAGTTACCCCTTCCGATTGTGCCATAATAGTCATAAGCACCGGCACCGGAAGCATTACCTACTAAACCGTAGCTGGCACGTAGTTTCAGAATGTCAATAACCTTAACATCCTTCATGAAGTTTTCCTGCTTGATGTCCCACATACCTCCAACAGAGTAGAAGTGACCCCAACGGTGACCGGGTGCGAAACGAGAGCTACCATCAGCACGATAAGAAGCATCAAAGAAGTACTTTTGGGCATAATTGTAACTCCATTGGGTGAAGAATGAGTTGAAAGACTCTTCGTAACGGCTGTCAGACAAGTCACTTACGGCAACAGTAGTAGCGTCTGTCAAGCGCATCATACGACGGTCTGTCTGCCCACTGGCATATACGCCAAAACCGCGGCTCCTTGTGAAAATAGACTCCTGTCCTAGCAAGGCAGTTAAGCCATGCTTACCCCAATTGTGCTTGTACTCAGCAGTATGGGTAAAGGTGTAAGAAGCGTAACGTGTAAAACTGTCTTTTGAAGAGCCACCAGCCTTAGCTGCAATTGTAGACCCCATAGGAGTCACGATCTTTTCATAGGGGAAATATACGCTGGAAAGTGTATAGTCATAACCATCAATAGCCTGCTGAGCGCGGAGTGTCAGACCTGCTACAGGATTAATCTGCTCAAATGCGTTGATGTTCAGGGTCAGACGCTTGCGGGTCTGCTCACGCTGGCTGTTAACAAACCAAGGCGTATTCATACCAGAATATGGGATTCTCTGAGCACGGTCTCCATAGACAATGTTACCATTATCATCAATAGTATAGTAATAAGGAGAATCATAAGGCATAGCCATACGAGCAAACACCATAGGGCTAGTAAGGTATATGCCATCACCGTCAGCTACAGCGTTTGCCTCGGCATTCTGATCGTAGGTGTTGGTGCCCAAATTGATCTGCACACCAGCCTTAAACCATTTGTTCAGACGGCCCTCAATGTTGGAACGCAAGGTAGTACGGTGCATTCCAGAATGCTCAATGATACCCTGCTGGTCGTGGTGGTTCAAAGAGATAAAGTAATTAATATTTTCGCTACCACCACTCATAGCAGCGTCAAAGGTGTAGGTAGGAGCAGACTGAATCACCTCGTCACGCCAATTTGTGCTGATACCATAGTTGTTGATTACATCCTTTACGTTCTGGCTGAGGGGCTGACCAATCAACTCGCGGAACTGCATGTACTGTTCAGAATTCATCACTTCGATACCGTCAGAAACGGGAGTTGAGAAACCTGCCTGAGCACGCACAGTCAGATTGGCACGTTCGTTGAACTTACCCTTTCGGCTGGTGATAACAATCACACCATTGGCAGCACGCGAACCATAGATAGCCGTAGACGCAGCATCCTTCAGCACGGTAATGCTCTGAATGTCTGCGGGGTTCAATGTGTTAAAAACACTCTTGTTAACAGGAGCACCATCCAGAATGTAGAGTGGTTCAAGACTGGAAGAGATTGAGTTAACACCACGCATGCGGACTTCTGCAGACAAGGTGGGGTCACCACTTGAAGACAAAACGCTCAAACCAGAAACTTGACCAGCCAAAGCATCTGTAAAGTTCGGTGTTACTGCCTTTTCCAGCTTAGCACTACTAATTGTTGAAACGGCACCAACTACAGAACCGAGCTTTCTACCAGTACCATAACCGGTAATAATAACCTCGTCCATGGCCTTGGTATCAGTCTCCATCAGCACCTTCATGCCATCACGGGCTGTGAGGGTGGCGGGTTTCATACCCATAAAACTAAAGTTCAGGCTCTTCTTGCCTGCTGGAAGCGTAATTGAGAACTTACCGTCAATGTCGGTCAGGACACCTACAGAGGAGTCAGGAACACGTACGGCAACTCCAATCAGA
>JAFSRW010000015.1 GCA_017445925.1 Bacteroidaceae bacterium
GAACATTGAACATTGAACATTGAACATTGAACATTGAACATTGAACATTGAACATTGAGAATTGAGAATTATTTTACCCTTAGCAGTAGCCAGAGAATCTTAATGGTCAATGATCAATGGTCAATGCTCAATGATTTTTACTTCTTAGCGGCCTTAGGACGTTTTGCACCGTACTTGCTACGACGTTGCGTTCTGTTAGCTACTCCGGCAGTATCCAATGTACCGCGAACGATGTGATAACGTACACCAGGGAGGTCTTTTACACGACCGCCACGAACCAGCACAATGCTGTGCTCCTGCAGGTTGTGACCCTCTCCGGGAATGTAACTGTTGACCTCATTTGAGTTGGTCAAACGAACACGAGCGACCTTACGCATCGCTGAATTAGGCTTCTTCGGGGTTGTGGTGTAGACACGAACACACACACCACGGCGCTGTGGACAGCTGTCCAGCGCGGGGCTCTTGCTCTTGTCCTCCAAAACCACGCGGCCTTTTCTTACCAATTGTTGAATTGTAGGCATTTTGTTTTTGTTTTTATATTATATATTATGTATTATAGTCAAATTTTGGTACAGACCGGACACTCTAGTGCCAATCGGGGTGCAAAGATACGTATTATTTTCCACAATACATTATTACCTATCTTAAAAAGGGGAGAAAATGCTAAAAAACATACAACTTTAACAATCTTTAGCATTCCACTTTGCACAAACAGGTCGCTTTGCGCAAAAATAAACTTTAGCTGTTGGCTATTAGCTGTTGGCAAAATAGTAGCAAAAAAGCCAATGGCCAATAGCCAATGGCCAAAGTCAAAATACAGAATCCACTGTCAGGGAATCCGGCTCTGCCGCCAGCGTATCGGTCAGCACTACGCCATCCAGCGTAGCTACTGTATCTATGCACAGGGAATCCTCCACTGCCACATTTGCCAGCGTCTGCTTGCCATCACAGGAGAGGAAAACCAAACACACACCCATCAAAACCATTAAACAAATCTTCTTCATATTATTCTTTATTTATATTATTCCTATGCCCTACCGGGCAAGAGATCTTTCAGATCCTTCTTCAACGATAACGATAACGTTAACGATAACTTTTTTTGTCTCACGGAAGGCTGCGATTGAGCGAGAGGAGAGCTAAGCTTTCTCTAACCGCTAACCACTAACCTCTAACCCATTAAGAATTAGACCTCAATGAATCGATATCGTTTTGATTGTGTTTGATGCAGAACCGCTGTAAGGCGGTGATGGGTTATTTACGGGATGAGCGATAAGAGCTTGTTCTTATAAGCTCATGCAGGAAATAAAACATCAATGGCTCTCGATAGAGAGACTAAGCATCAGGCACAAACAAAACTTTGACCTACGGTCGAAACTGCTATCGTTCGGGATAGCTTGAGCAAGCTCAGACAGCCCCCGTCGTGAGTGGGGACTCACTCCCCTTTGTGAGGCCGCAGCCACATTCAGTGGCTACTCTAAAGACCTCAGTCGCCGCTCACTTAAACGCCGTTTTCCGTGTATTTCCGTGATTTCCGTGTGAAATTAAAATAATTTTCAACTTTCAATTTTCAATTATCAACTTAAAAAGATCTGCGAGATCTCTCGCCGATAGGCGTAGGAGACCACATTATCACTTCTCAAAGTTTCTGGAGGCGAAGGGGAGTGCCATTCTCAGCGCCTGATGCCAGTACTCCCAGTTGTGAACACCATTGCGGATGCGCAGTTCATCCTTGATGCGGGCATTGCGCATCAACTGATGAAGGCGGACGCTCAAGTCGAAGAGGAAGTCGTCATCACCACAGTCGAAGAACCACTTCACCGTGCGAAGCTGATTCTTAGTCTCATCGTCTGCCTCCTCCACGAAACGCAAGGCAGAATGTTCCTTAACAGCCTCACACACATAGTATAGCTTATCCTTCTGCTGACCGCTACCCACATTATTGCTCTGGTTGTCCAACCATGCACTCATGGCATAGCAGCTACTGAACATATCGGGGTGACGCTGACAGTAAACGGTACTACCGCCACCGCCCATGGAAAGGCCCATCACAGCACGATGTCCCTTGTCGCCCACGCCGCGGTACTTCTTTTCTACCTGAGGAATGAACTCCTGGAAGAAGAAGTCCTCGTAGTTCCAACCCGGCATATTGAAATAGCCGTTCCAAGTGTTGTGCGTATCCGGTCCACCGGCATTGGGCATAACGATAATCATCTCGCGAGCCTCGCCCGACTCTATCAACTCATCAGCCACATCCTGCATACGGCCTTTTTCTCGCCAGGCGCGGTAGTCGTCGCTCAGACCATGTAGCAGATACACTACGGGGTACTGTTTCGCACTATGCTCAAATCCATTGGGCAGATAGATGTTGAACACAACATTTGCTCCCAACACCTTACTTTCAATGGAGTCTGTAACTATTCTGCCCGCCTGAGAGGTCAGGCTCACTGCCAGCAGCAGTAATAAGGTAAATACTTTTTTCATATAATCATTGTACAAAAGGTCTATTCCATCATTTCCACTACCTCTTCACCTACCAACTCCATCTCAAAATAAACAGAATGTTCGTCATCAGACCACTCATGCCACTGAGCGAAATTGCATAGACGAAGAACATCCATCCCCAACAACGCAACTCCAGACTCAGAATTACAAACATATATAGGAGTATCAATAGTATCTTCATCTGAGAAAGACAATCGACACATTTGTGCCTCTGTCATTAGTGGTGTACCATCAGCCATTGTAAAACAACAGTTACCTAGTGAAGGTAGTCCAAGCTCATTCACAACAGACTTGGGGACAATAGACACGGCTGCCCCCGTGTCAACCTTTGCATCAATCGTAAGCTTTTGTCCAGTCGACGGATTCTCCAGGCTGATATACACGTACACCTGTTCGTATGGTGCGCTTAACTTTAATCGGAGCATGATTCCTATTTTTGGTTCCACATTTTACAACCTTTGGCTTGGGAAGACTGACAGGCCGTCCGGTGTCGAAATTGACATATCCGAAGTCTGGAATTATCTTTTTATTCTCTTCCATAATTGTAAATGTTTATGTTCTACAATATAATATCTTAATCTCTTCCATTCTCATTTTTTTCTTCTGCAAAATTAATGCTTTTATCTTTCATTGGCAAATAATTGGCCGGAATGTTTGGCTTTTCATTATAAATCGTTATTTTTGCAACAAAAATAAAGAAGTTAAAGGAGTTAAAGGAGTTAAAGAAGTTATCGCTCCGCTCGTCCATTCGGACAGGAGTTAAAGACGATACTTCTGCACGTGCTAACAAGAAGGCTAAAGTAATGTCCTAGCCGGCGAAGCAGGCGATAACTTCTTAGCGAAGCGGTAACTTCTTAGCAAAGCGATAACTTCGGAGGGGCGAAAGCCCCGGTAACTTCTTAGCGAAGCGGTAACTCCTTAAATAAAACAATATGAACAGACGCGATTTTCTAACGCTATCCGCTACCGGAATCATTGGCCTCAGCGCCAGCGGCTTCCCTTTATCAGCACTGGCAAAGGGGAAGGGAGACAAGTCGTACTCCCTCGTAATCCTGGGCGACACCCACTTCGATACCGACCCGCCCAGCGTATACCATTCTTATTATAATGAGCCGAACGAGAGGCTCAACAAGATACAACGGGCTGAGTTTGCCCGCAACGGAGCCATGTGGAAGGACCGTTGTCCCCGCCTCCTGAAAAGGGCAGCCCGGCTGATCGACAAGGACACTCGCATGGTGCTGCAGATGGGCGACCTCATTCAGGGCGACTGCGGAAACGGCGAGGTACACAAGAAGATGCTCTCCGATGTCATGAACCACTTCAAGCAGGAGTTAGGTGGCCTGCCTTTCGTCACCGTAGTGGGCAACCACGATATACGCGGCACAGATGCACTCCAGGCATACCACTCCTTCATGCCAGCCCGTATGTCGGAAGAGTTGGGCAAAACCATCACCAAGACCACCTTTGGCTTTAATATAGGTGACGACGCCTTTATTGTCATAGATTTCAATCATCCCGACGACGAGGAGATAGACCACCTCCTGAACGATACCAAGGGGGCACGCCACACCTTTATCATGACCCACGGTCCTGTCTTCCCCTCCGACGACAGCAGCTGCCGTTGGATCTTCCACGGAGGAGCCTCCGAGAAAGAGACGCAGGCCCGCCACCATTTCCGTCAGGCCTTTGCCCAACGTAACGCCATTGTGCTGTGCGGGCACACCCATTGTACCGACTTCATGGACTGGTATGGCGATGGGGGACGCATCACTCAGATGACCATGAGTAGCGTCTGGACTTCCGAGAAGCAAAAGGAATACACCGTCCGCTCCGAGGGCGCCGAGGATTACGGTATGTTGCGCAAGAAAGCTATGGAGAAGCCGGAGAATGCCAACTGGAAGGACGAGTCGGCCCTCTTCGACGAGTACCGTCCTGGCATCCGCCAGCACTCCAACTCCCGTTCGCAGGGCTCCTACAAATTAAATGTCAGCAAGAAGCACGTCACCATCGACTTCTATGCAGGCGATTCGGAAGAACTGTCACATAGATTTGTTCTTAGATAAAGGGCCCCAGCGGGGGATTTGAGAATTGAGAATTGAGGCGGCAACGCCGCAATTGAGAATTGATTTATTGTCACGCAGAATACGCAGAAATTCGCAGAAAGCGTTTTTCAAAGAAAACCCAGAAAACCCTTTTGCCCTGGTTGAGGCTTTGCCTTTGATGTCATGCCTGTGTTCTTTTACCTGTAAGCAAGCTTCCAGATAAAAGCCCTCAGACACGTCATCAATCTCTACAAGATTTCAACCAGAACAAAAGAAAAACAATAAAAACAATTTTCTCCTATGCTCAGAGAATACAAATTATTGTTTTTTAGCCCGGAGGGCGGGGTTTTTCTTTTTGAGAGTTTTAACGGACGAAGGACGGGGGCTGGTATTGGCAGGAAGATGGTGGAAGTTTACTTACAACCAGATTCATGACGATAGCAGAACAGAGGCACAAAGTGCCAAAACTCTCAAAAAGGGTTTTCTCGGTTTTTGTTTCTGCGGGACATAGGAATTTGGATTATTGTACGTTAAAATAAATATAGAAAAATGAAGCAACTTAGCATCAAAAAAATCAGCGTGGCTGGTATTAGTGCTCAGGAGATTCCTGCGCTATTCAAAAAAAATGACATTGTGTACAACAGAGTAGAGAACGTGAACTGGCCAGAGGCATTCCCCTACTGCCCCAAGATGGAGTTTGGCATTGCCCACACCGAGGATGCCTTTCTTATTCACTACCGCGTGGAGGAACAGAGTGTGAGAGCCGTTGCTCAGAAGGACAACGACAGTGTATGGGAGGATTCCTGCGCTGAGTTTTTCATCAGTCCTGCTGCCGACGGACTTTATTACAACGTAGAATGCAACTGTGCCGGCACATTGTTGTTGGGTGTGGGAGAAGGGCGTAACAACCGCCAATTGGCAGCGCCGGAAATTACCCGACAGATTGACCGCTGGGCTTCTTTAGGTCGCACCCCTTTTGAGACACGTAATCAGCCCACCAAGTGGGAACTAGCTTTGCGTATCCCCTACTCCGTATTCTTCCGTCACAGCATCACCTCGTTAGATGGGTTGACGTTGAGGGGCAACTTCTACAAGTGTGGTGATAACCTGCCCGTTCCCCACTTCATCAGTTGGAATCCCATAGGCACCCCCACACCCGACTTCCACTGCCCCCAATTCTTCGGCGAGGTGATAGTGGATAGGTGATAGGTATATATTCTCCTTTGGCGTCCCGCCAAGAAAATCTACAGCAATCTACAGCAATTATTTGATTCTTTGTTGAGAGAGCAGCACTTGTGTGCTTCCGTCATTGGCTTGAATTGTTTCTGATTGTAAGCGAGCTTCCATCAGCTACGCTTCAACCCACTGACTCGTTCTAACGAACTCCACTCTCTCAACAAAGAATCTGTTTTTTTTCAAAGCATTTGGAGCATTTGACACAATAATATCCGGACAGACACGTTCTAATTATAGTGTTAAAAACATTTGTTATGACAGAAAAAGAATTGGCCTATCAAATACATGGTGCCGTATGGGACGTTTATAATGTTCTAGGGCCTGGACTATTGGAATCAATTTACGAAGAGGCACTGTGTTACGAATTGCAACAAAGAGGGCTTAAAGTTGAGCGGCAAAAACCTGTCCCCATAATCTACAAAGGGATTACTCTTAGTAGCAACTTTAGGTTAGACCTACTTGTAGAAGACCAGATTATATTAGAACTCAAGTCTACAGAAGAGATAAAGCCTGTCTATTTCAAGCAAATCAAAACCTACCTCCGCCTTCTGAACAAACAATTGGGTTTTCTCGTAAACTTTGGGGAATACGACATGAGGAAAGGCATCCTCCGCGTGACTCTTTAATTTCTAATTCTCCCATGGAGAATAGAAAGGATTTGACCTGCAATCGAAACTGCTCACGCTTGACAGATTTCAAACGAGTTTGACTCTGTTCTCGCTCAATCGCAGTTTTAGTGTTATGCTAAGTGATGGATATGACAGAGGGAAGATGTTTACCTCGTTTAAGATTTCAAAGAAAATAGATAACGATTTAGTGTTGTGCTAAGTGATGGTAACAGCACTGATGGTGGAGTTGTACAGAATTTATGGAAGCTGGCTTACAAGAAATTGTGGACGGCTGCAGCATCAAAACCGGACGTAGTACGGTTAGCATAACACTAAAGCTACCACTCTTTAAAAATTGCTGGAGATTGCTGGAGATTTTCTTGGAGCGAAGCGGAAAAGGAGAATAACTTTCAATTTTCAACTTTCAATTGGATAAAGGTTAAGGTTAGCGTTAAGGTTAAGGTTGCCCTCCTGAATTGATATAAATCAAGAAAATGGGGGTGTTTTTAGCATTTTTTAACTTGCGTGTACCTTGTATATAATTTATTTTCCCTACTTTTGCATTTGTAATAATATGAAAACAACCATTTCCGACACCGAAACCATGGAGACTAAAAAAGCTAAAGCTCTCATACCTTGGCAACTATGAAGGAATGGAAACGAGGACAAAAGTGTGGAAGAAACAGAAAATGACTAAACGAACGAACATAAGAATAGGACATCAAAAACGAAACTCAAACCGTAACTTGGCATGGACTCTATTGTTGAGTACATGCCTTTGGTGTGTCTTTTCGCGTACGCATGCGCAGGAGCACATGTTATTACAATATCATACGAGCGCGAAGGGCGGCACCTCCGTTCTGGTCGAGAATGTTCAGGTAACCCGTCAGGGTGAATCTACGGTCTGCCTGCAGATGCTATTCTCTTTGGCAGGTGTCCGCCAGCCCAGCATTTATGCCACCGAGCTCACCCCCCGCCTATATACTGCTACCGACTCTATTGACTTTCCCTCCGTACGTCTGTTAGGCTCCAAGGCTTATTACCACGATGTGCGCTACCCCGATGCTCCCGACGAGGAAGTGATGGAGTACCGCGACCGTGAAGCCTATCAGCCTCAGGCCTATGCCAAGCAGGTACCCTACCAGGCGTGGATGTCGGGCGCCAAGCTCAAGTTTGTGGTACGTGCCGTTGACGGTTGTGGTAATGAGCGAGGCTTTATCCAGCGTACTTACCACCTGCCTTATCAGCAGCGCTTTACTATGGCTGAGCGCCAGAAGATTATCAGCACCCAGCAGGCACAGTATCTGCAGGGCCGTGCCTATATCAGTTTCTCCAAGAAGAACACCAAGATCGACCCCAACTACCAGAACAACCCCCGCGAGCTGGCTCGCATCCAGAATAGCATTGACAGTCTGCTCAGTCAGCAGGATGTCATCATGAAGCACCTCTCGCTCAAGGGTTTTGCTTCGCCCGAAGGTGCCTACCTCATGAATCTGCAGTTGGCAAGCGACCGTGTTCACAGCCTCAAGCAGTACCTCATGGACACCTACGGACTGGAGGACGACATTATCAGCGTGGATTACGAACCCGAGGACTGGGTAGGTCTGCGCAAGTATGTGGACGGTTCTTCACTGCCGGAGCGCAACGCGCTGCTTACCATCATCGACAATACCCAGGATCCCGATGAGCGTCTGAAGATGATATCCCAGAAGTACCCCAAGACCTACCGCTTTTTGCTGGACAGCGTCTTTGTGTACCTGCGTCATACCGACTACCGCATAGAATACGTAAAGGTGACGGAGAAGGAAATACGGTCTTCCAACGTCTCTGCCGACAGCACTACCACCAACACTTTTACGACAGGTCAGATGCCTGAAGGCCCCTCCATTCAGCTCACCCAGCACCGTGTACACCGCTACAAGCCCCTGATGGCAGTCAAGACCAATCTGCTCTTTGATGCCGTTTTGGTTCCCAATGTAGAGATAGAGGTTCCCTTGGGTCGCAGGGGCAACTGGAGCCGTTGGAGCATCATGGGCGAGATGTGGTTCCCCTGGTGGCGTTTCAGCCACAACCCCGACGGGGATGTGAATCCCTACCTGCGTCCCGACCAGCGCCCCACCCGCAAATCCTTGGAGATGCTCACGGGCGGTCTGGAGCTACGTTACTGGATGTTGCCGCGCTGCAACGGTCATCGTCCCCTGCTCAGCGGCACCTTTATAGGCTTGTATGCTGCGGGCGGCAAGTACGATCTGGAGTGGAATTCCGAAGGCAGCCAGGGTGAGTTCGTATCAGCCGGTATTACCATCGGCCATTCCTGGACGATAGGGCGCCACTGGAACCTGGAGCTTTCCGCTTCCGGCGGCTTCATACATACCCCCTACCGTTATTACGAGGCAGAGTTCGATGACACCCACCTCATTTACCAATACAATAAGACCAAGAACCTCATAGCTCCCACCAAGCTGAAGCTTAGCTTAGTGTACATCTTAGGGAAGAAAGGAGGTAGGAGATGAGTATAAGACTTATAAGACCTATAGGACCTATAGGACCTATGAGACTAATAGGACCTATGCTGCTGATGCTGCTGGCACTTATTTCCTGCGATCGCTACGAGCTGGAGCAATACTATACCGGTAAGGCTAAGGTGCGTGTGAATGTGGACTGGATGTCACACTTTGGCGAGCGCCCATCGGGTATGACCATTATGCTGGCAAAGGACGGCGATGCCATCACCTTTAGCGATATTACCCACGATGTGGATGGCTATGACCTGGATCTGGAGCCGGGCTACTATAAGATGCTTATCTTTAACCGCACTTCAGGTGAGTATGGTTCAATGGGGTTCAATCAGATGAAGAGTTTCGAACAGGCATACGCTTATGCCCAGCAGCAACAGCGTAGCCCTGACTTCTGGGATGTGAACACCAGCTATATGCGCGAACCAGAGGATATCGGTTGTGCCGTAGATACCTTTACCATACTGCCGGAGATGGTGGATGACCGCTTCCGTTTTGTCAACTGGAAAGATAAAGGAGGGGACCAAGTGGATACCGTGAATATCCAAGAGGTCGTGGATCCCATGACCACGGAAATGTACATCCGTGTTCGTGTGATAGGTATCAAGTACATGGCTTCTGTAATTGGCAATATCTCGGGTATGGCTAACGGATTTCTGCTCACACAGGCTTGGCGTCGTCCTCAAAGAGGTTATCACCTGTTAGACAACTGGCAGTGTTCGCCCATTACCTACGAGGATGCCGACAGCCTGAAGAGCGTGGGCTATATCACCACTACCATCCGTACCTTCGGTTTGCCACATGGCAACGAAATGATTGAGCAGCGTGACTCTACAAGCAATGTACTCTCGCTCTGCTTCACGCTCATTGATGATACGCGACATGTCTTCCGCTATCCAGTAGGTAAGATGATCAGATACCGCAATACTGATACGGATCCTTCCACCCCCTCCAATACAAGGGGAGGCTTCTATTTCAGCAAGTCGGATGTAACGCTGGAGCTGGACTTGATAGTGGATGCGCCGTTCTATAATGATGATGAGGTGCCCAACCTACCCTACGCACAGCCATCAGGCACAGGAGCCTTCGATGCCGATGTGGAACCGTGGGGGGATGAGGAGATCATTGATATACCGATGTAATAACGAAAACGAAAACGAAAACGAAAAAACAAATAACGGTTAGAGATTAGAGATGAGAGATTAGAGATTAGAGAAACGAAAACGAAAACCAATAATAAATAACAATTAACAATTAACAATTAACAACAAAAAGAAAAGCTTCCAAAGCAAAAGTACTCACCCAAAGGGGGAGCGGAGAGGGGGCCAATAGCTTCCAGAACAAAAGTACTCACCCAAAGGGGGAGCGGAGAGGGGGCCAATAGTTAGAGATTAGAGATTAGGGGTGAAAAATAAATAGTTATCGTTATCGTTGACGTTATCGTTGACGTTAACATTAAGGTTGAATAAAAAACGATGCAGAAACAGTTACCAATAGGAGTACAGACGTTTGAGAAGGTAATCAATGGAAATTACCTTTACGTAGATAAGACAGCACTTATCTATGAGATGGTTCATGAATACAGCTATCTATTCCTGAGCCGTCCTCGTCGTTTTGGTAAGAGTCTGCTCACAAGTACGCTGGAAGCCTACTTCCAAGGCCGCAAGGAATTGTTCCAGGGCTTAGCTATGGAACAGTTGGAGCAGGAATGGAAGTCGTATCCCGTATTCCACCTCGACCTGAATGTAGGCAAATACGATACGCTAGAGAGTCTGCAGGAAAACCTCAATATCTTCCTGACCGCACTGGAAGGGAAGTACAGCCAGGATTCCTCCGAGAAATCCCTTGCCCAGCGTTTCAGCGGCCTTGTACAACGTGCTGCCGAACAGGAAGGACACCAGGTTGTCATCCTTGTAGACGAGTACGACAAGCCCATGCTCAATGCTATTGGCAACGCAGAGTTGCAGGAGGCATTCCGCAGCGAGCTGAAGGCATTCTACTCCGTACTCAAGTCACAAGACCGCTACATCCGGTTTGCCTTCCTCACCGGTGTGACCAAGTTCGGCAAGATTAGCGTGTTCAGCGACCTGAACAACCTCTTCGATATCTCCATGAGTCCGCAATTCGGCACTCTCTGCGGTTTTACGGAACAAGAGACAGACAAATACTTCAGGCAGGAGGTGGCAGCATTGGCACAGAACAATGGCATTACCACCGAAGAGGCCTGCAACCGTCTGCGTCAGAACTATGACGGGTACCGCTTCAACCGTTTCCAGACAGAAGGCGTTTATAACCCCTTCAGCCTGCTGTTCACATTCAAGAATCTGGCATTCGGTGACTACTGGTTCGAGACGGGCACACCCACCTATCTGGTTACGCTGCTGCAGCAGAACAACTACAACTTAGACCAGCTGACCCAAGAACCTGTAACGGCAGACGTGCTCAACAGCACAAACCCCTCATCGCTGAACCCCATACCCGTCATCTACCAGAGCGGATATCTGACTATCAGCGGTTACGACGAGGAGTTTGAGCTCTACCATCTGGATTACCCCAACAAGGAGGTGGAACGCGGCTTCACCCGCTTCCTTATCCCCTTCTACACGCCTATGAACGAGAACAACGGACCTGCCACCATCAGTCAGTTGGTACGCGACATCCGTTCTGGCAACGTAGAGGCATTCATGCAACGTCTGCAGACCATCTTTGCCGACACAGACTATCGGATAGTAGGAAAGCGCGAGCTTTACTTCCAGAATGCCGTTTCGGTAATATTCAAGCTTTTAGGCTTCAACCTTCAGACCGAGCGTCCTGCCAATGGTGGGCGTATGGATATGGTGGTTAAGACAGCCTTATACATATATATAATAGAGTTTAAGATTGACAAGTCGGCAGACGCCGCCCTCCAGCAAATCCAGGAGAAAGGCTATCACCTGCCTTTTGTCACAGACTCTCGCCCCACAATACTGATAGGAGTCAACTTCTCGTCAGAAACAAGGGGAATCAGTGAGTGGAAAAAAGTTGGAGGGGGAGCGGAGAGGGGGCCAAAAGTTGAATAAAACAATATACAAAATAAACTTACTACTAACTTAAACTAATTAGCTAAGAAACAGAAAGTGAGACATTAAAACCAAAAAGAGAAAACAAAAAAAAACAGAGAAAAAAGAGAAAACTAACTAAAAACGAGAATTATTCTTATTATTAATTTTATTTATTAATCAAATTTGATTTAAATTATGAAAAAGTATTTATTTTTAGCAGCAACTGCATTCATGTTCGCTGCATGTGCAAATGAAGAGGCGACTGTTCCTCAAGTCGCTGAGACATCTCCTCAGGCTGTAGCATTCGACACTTACATGTCTTCCGCTACACGTGCTTACACTTCTGGCGTTATGACAACTGCCCTGCTTGGTGATCCTGGATTCGGCGTATTCGCTTACCACAATCAAGGAACAGCGTCTGCTGATGGTGCATACAACTACTCAGTTGGTCCCAATTTCATGTACGACCAGCAGGTTACTTATGGAACCGCCTGGACATATACTCCTATTAAGTACTGGCCTAATGAGACCACAAAGGATATGCATGCAGAAAGCGGTGCATCTTATTCTGGAACACCAACAGCAACTACCAAGAATGATGTGCTGAGTTTCTTTGCTTATGCACCTTATGTTGCATCAACCACTTCAACCACCGCTGGTACAGATGCGGGCATAAATACAATAATGGCTAACAACGTGGATGATGCAGACCCATGGGTTCAATACACAGTAAGTAAGAAGCCTAGCACGTCTGTTGACCTTGTATGGGGTGTTGCTCCAGCTGGTGGTCTGAGCTACACAGCAGTTAACAACAACATCAGCGTAGGTCAGGGTTTGCCACTTAAGAACCTCGTTAAGCCCAGCAAGGATCAGAAGATTAAATTCCTCTTCCAGCATGCATTGGCTCGTATCGGCATGACCGTTGTTGCTGCCGTTGACCAGATTGCTCCTGGTGGAAGCCTTGATGAAACAAACACCAAGATTTTTGTTAATAGTGTAACTCTTGCCGATGGAGATACAACAGCTACAATCCCCACTTATGGTAATCTGAATCTCAACAACACCAGTGCAGGCGTTGCATTGTGGACTGCAACAAATACCGCTACACGATTTACTGTTACAATCGATTCTTCTAACGAGTTGAATGAAGATTTACAATCAACTGGCACTGGCGTAACTACTACAGAAAAGAAGGTTATTGCTCAGGCTGGTACTCCTCTTAAAGACCAGTACCTGATGCTGATTCCAACACCTGGTACTATTGGTACATTCGATGTAACAATCGACTATGATGTTGTTACCACCGATACCGCCCTCAATTGCGGCAAATCTACCGTTAACAACAAGATCACCAAGCAGATCACATTGAATACTCCAAGCACTTTCTCTCCTGGTATTGGTGGTTTCATGAACAACAAGGCTTACAACCTGAAGTTGATCCTTGGTTTGACTTCTGTTAAGCTGGATGCTGAGGTTGCAGACTGGGAAGTTGATGGTAGCACAAATGTTGACCTGCCACGTAACGAAGAGTAATACGTAAGCAAACTTTTTTTCCGTAAGGAGCGGAAAAAAATTCCGTAAGGAGCGGACTTGGAGTCCGTAAGGACGGAAAAATAACTCTATAATTGTGAGGGGGCGGTTTTAAGCCGCCGCCCCCACAATTAAGAAAAAAACTATAGGACTAATAAGACCTATAATTAATAATAAGGAATAATAAGTTATGGAAGCTCCTAAGACATTCCTCCCCAAAGGAGGTGGGTACGAAGGATTGGCAGTCTATAAGAAGGCAACGGTGATATACGATATGACCTTCCACTTTGCCCACCGATTTCTGCAGGAACATAAGGACCGCACCGTGGACCAGATGGTACAGGCTGCCCGTTCCGGCAAGCAGAATATCGCAGAAGGAAGCGCTGCCAGCACCACCTCTTCCGAAACGGAGCTGAAACTGATGAATGTCGCCCGGGCAAGCATGAAAGAACTGCTCGTGGACTATGAGGACTACTTGCGGGTGCGAAACCTCAATCAATGGAACATCCATGATGAACGGGCTGTGAAAACACGCAGCTTCTGCACAAAACACACAGAGACTGCCGACTTCATGACCGACATAGACAAAAGAAGTGATGAAGCAATAGCCAATATTGTAATTACCCTGCTCCACCAGTTCGACAGCATGATGGGAAAACTCATCAGCAGCTTGGAGAAAGACTTCGTGCAGAAGGGGGGCATCCGCGAGCGGATGACAGCTGCCCGCTTAGGCTATCGCCAACAACAGGATGCTGAAATAAAACAGCTGACAGAAGAAAACCGAAAGTTAAAAGAAGAAATCGCACAACTAAGAAGGCAATTAGGGAAATAGGAGCTATAGGACCTATGAGACCTATAAAACCTATAAGACCTATAAGACTTATGAGACTTATAAGACCTATAAGACTTATATTACTGGGTGGCCTGCTGCTGATGGCAGCCTGCACACAGGAGGAAAGGATGCCAGACATCCCTGCTGAGGCCGTAGCCATTGCCTTTGACTGCCATACCGCCCTGGACGAAGGGGAAACCCGCACTGTCAACGGTAAGCCGGGATATACCACCTCAGAAAACGGGAACCTGTACTATATGGGGTTCGGTGTCTTCGCCCGTGAAGAAGGTGCCACGGAATATAACTTTATGTGGAACCAAGCGGTGGAATACGTCTTTCTTGCCGACATCACCAAAGAAGACTTTGACCTCTATGACGGCTACTGGACTTACAGCCCCATCAAATACTGGCCCTATAAATATAATAATGTAGAGCAGAAGAACGTCCCCAAGACATTGTACTTCTCGGCCTACGCACCATACGTAGTAAAGCCCGAAGGTCTTGACCCTGGCACAACGGGCATTACCGGAATGTCTAGCAACACAGAGCAGCCCTATATAGACTACACACTCTCTGACGACCTGGACGAGACAGTAGACCTGCTTTGGTGCTACCAGGAAGTAAACGAAGTACAGTCCGTGCAGCTGAGAATGCACCATGCCCTGGCACGCGTAAGCGTAGGGGTGACACTGAGTGACGCCAACACATACAAGACTGCTGACACCAAGGTGCTCATCAGTCAGATAACACTCTCAGGAACAGTGGCCCGAACAGGCCGTCTGGACCTGACAGATGCCAACACAGATGAGAAAGGCATCTACCCCACCTGGACGGTACAGACAACAGATACCCATACCCGCGTGGTGAACATACTTAATTCAGACGATCCAGCATCCTATGGTATCATAGCCAGGGATATACGATATATAGATGACCTGCCATACAAATGGCAGCCGGATGGCCTGCAGAAGGACTATGAGGGCAAAGGCGTACCAGCCAATGCACTCATTACCAGAGATATTCATAAAGCGTACATCTATTTCATACCCTACACCAGTCCGTCGCCGCTAACCTGTACGGTCTATTACACCCTGATGGATGATAGCGGCAACGTACACAAAGGGCATAGCACGGCGGAAGTACCGCTCAGCAGCATTGCCAACCCCCTAAAGGGCAACAGAACCTATCAGCTGAACCTGATAATTGATCCGGAGGTTAGCGGTTAGCGGTTATAGGTTAGAGGTTAGAGGTTAGAGATAAGAGGTTAGAGATTAGAGAATAGAGATTAGAGATTAGAGGTTAGAGAAACGAAAACGAAAACGAAAACAAAGATAATTAACAATTAACAATTAATAATTAAGACAAAAGCTCCCAGAACAAAAGTACTCCCCTAAAGGGGGAGCGGAGAGGGGGCCAATAGTTAAGGTTGAATATATGGAAGATAATAATAAAGTATGTGAGCCGATAGCATTTTTCGGCATGAGCGAAAATCTGGTAAACAGCGGACTGCTTACTCAGATACACGACTTAAGCACGGAGGACAAGAAACGTCTGATTAGCTTTATCACTCAGGAGGTGGTATATGCTGAAGATGTAGAGGATGATGTTGACTGGGATGCCTTCGACAGCGACCTACCGCCATATACCCTTGACGAACTTCATGCCCGCATAGAGAAATCTCATCAGCAATATCTACGAGGGGAGGTATCTACAGAAAAAGAAGTACGAGAAGAGTTAAAAAAAGAATTCTTATGGCTACAGTGAAATGGACAGATCAAGCTAAGGCTGCTCGTAAAACACTCTATTTACAAGGATTCATTAAGTTTGGCTACTTCACAGCGAAAAAATATGCAGAAAGGATTGAAACTATAGCAGACAGGTTAGAGCGCTTTCCTGAGTTGGGCTACCGAGAGCCGTTACTGGAGGGACGGACCCCGACTTACCGCGCCAGCCACATAAACAAACGATTTAAAATTATATACTGGTATGACGATGTTAGTAACGTGGTAATCATTGAAGACATTTGGGATGTACGCCGAGCACCACAGAACCTGACGACAAAAATAAAATAACGAAACAAAAACAAAACGAAGACAATTAACAATTAACAATTAATAATTAAAACAAAAACTCCCAGAACAAAAGTACTCACCCAAAGGGGGAGCGGAGAGGGGGCCAATAGTTAAGGTTAGAGATTAGAGGTTAGAGGTTAGAGATTAGAGATTAGAGAAAGAAGAATGAGAAGAAGTGACACCATAGTAGGAAAGGTTATAAGGCTTATTGGGCTTATAGGGCTTATGGGGCTTATGGGGGCTTGCTCTTTTGAGCAGGAGCCAGCACCTGAGGTACAGTCTGTTCCCATTGGCTTCAGCACCTATACGGCGCAGACGGTGACGCGTGCTACGGAAATTGTAAACTATATTCCGCAAGGGCTCAGCATCGGTGTCTTCTCTTACTACCATAACGGCACGGAAAGTACACCCGGTGCCTACAACGAGGCAACCTCCATACCTGACTTTATGTTCAACCAGCAATGTACCAGCACCGAGGATGGCAGGTACTTTGCTTACTCCCCCCTGAAATACTGGCCCAACTACGAGCATGACCGCCTGAGCTTCATAGCCTACTATCCCTATACGAATTCGGAGTTAGAGGCCACTACGGGCGTAAAACTAATTAGCACCAACACCACCCCGGGACTGCCCAAGTTTGAGTTTGTGAACAAGGATGTGGACCAGCAGCCTGACTTCATTATCTCTGAACTGGTGCGCGATGTATCCAAAGAATCAGCCAGCGTGGGAGGAGAATCAGGCGCTATACGCGTTAGGTTTGAGTTGAAGCACGCATTGGCCAAGGTGGAGTTCCGCATCTCCATTCACCCGGATATCCGTCAGCATTTCGCGCAACTGAGACTCAACAAGCTCAGCATCACCAACATAAAGGATAAGGGGGATTTGAAAATCACCGAGGCTCCAGAGTCTTCCGGCAATATCCTCACATGGACAGCCCTCTCTGATGCAGGCACACCCGGCGAGCTGAGTAAACGCGACTACGACATCGTGGACAATGAACATAACCTTAACGACCTGAAGAAAGTATATCTGCTGATGCCGCAGGAGCTGGACGATGATGCCGAGCTGACGCTGGACTACGAGCTGACGCTGAAGGGCTACAATAGTGTATATACATACGATGCGAACGGCAAACCCGTTCTACAGGACATTTACACTTACAAGAATGACGATGCCCACGTAAAACTGAATGAGATGAAGTACACCTCCCACAGCCAGTATATGACTGAATGGGAAGCCAATCACCATTACATATTAAATGTACAGATTAATGCCAACAGCATAGAGTACACCGGTCAGGTGGTGGATTGGGGAGACCAAGTGCAATGGGATGGTATAAATGTGGATGAGATAGTGATGTAACCGTCAAAACCGCTAGCGGTTTTGAAGTGAAGAGTGAAGAATGAAGAGTGAAGAATGAAAAAATGAAATAACGAAAACGAAAACAAAAACGAAAACAAAAACGAAGATAAGGAGTTAAAGGAGTTAAAGACGATAGTTATACACATGCTAACAAGAAGGCTTAAGTAATGTCTTAGCCAGCGAAGCAGGCGATAACTCCTTAGGGCGAAAGGCCGATAACTCCTAGGCCGAAAGGCCGTTAACTCCTGAGCGAAGCGATAACTACGAAAAGAAGAAAATGAGAAGAAGTGACACCATAGTAGGAAAGGTTATAAGGCTTATAGGGCTTATAGGGCTTATAGGGCTTATGGGGGCTTGCTCCTCGAAGCAGGAGCCAGTGGAGCCTGAGGAGCCTCAGGAGGAGATGCCCATTGGGTTCCGTGCTACGGTGGAGAGCGAAAGCAACAGCCGTGGGGGCACCAGAGCGGAGACGCTGCCAGGCGACGGGGAACTGACTACCCCGCTGCTGAAGGAGTTGGGCTTCGGCGTCTACTGCTGGTACACGGGCAGCAAGAATGTGATATTTACGGATGACAAAGGCACCACTCCACAACTTCATATCAGCAACTATGCCCAATATATGCTGATGCGCAACCAGAAGGTGGAATGGAAGAATGCCTCCTGGACGTATGACCCTCCCAAATACTGGCCCGTGGACCCAACCGAGAAGCTGACCCTGCGTGCATACGCTCCCTATACCAGCTACCTGACAGCGGACGATAAGGGCATGCCCCTGTTGCCCGTAGTGGTGAAAGCCGACGACTACCACAACGGCACCCAGCACGACCCAGTCTGGGGAACAGGTAAACTGGTGCAGACAACAGGTGCGGAGGAAGGCGAATACTATCCTGATAATCCGGAACCTCCAGAAGAACCAGTATATCCCGATAACAAGAAATATGGCTCACACTACAATAACATCACCTACAAGATGAGTGGTGACTGGCGCGATAACCCTAATGACCACGACCCCGCCGATACCCGCAACGGTACCATCGACTGGTACTTCCACCACGGTATGGCTAAGTTGGTTTTCTGGGGCCTCCTGGATGATAAGAGCTTACAACCAACAGCAAAGATTACCAGCATCAAGCTGACACCCCTCTATAACCAGGGACTGCTGAACATTAGCAGCCCGACGGGCAGCGATACCGAAAAGCCCATCTGGCCGATAGAGGAACGGAGCGGCGAAATGGAGGTGGAACTGCTGGGCTGGGATACAACGAACGAAACAGAGCAGGACCTGCAACACTCCCAGATAGGGAAACTTGATAATACCGAGCCTAACGACGGCTGGACCTTGCTGACGGAAAAGGGCTTGCTCATCATCCCGCGAGATTACAGCCAGACGCCCATGAAGCTCACGGTGACTATCTATAACCAAGCCACCAGCAGTAATGTGACGATGTCTACGGACATTACACAGAACTTTCTGGGGAATACGATATATTCGCTGAGGATGACAGTAAGTAATGTACTGTATGTTGAGATTGATTTGGTGAAGTCGGCCTTCACCCCCTGGACGGAGACCAGTACGGACCATAAGATTTATAATTGGTAACTGTCAAAACCGCCAGCGGTTTTGAATTAAAAATTGAAAATTGAAAATTGATAATTTAAGATTAGAGATTAGAGATTAGAGATGAGAGATTAGAGAAAGAAGAATGAGAAGAAGTGACACCATAGTAGGAAAGGTTATAAGGCTTATAGGGCTTATAGGGCTTATGGGGCTTATGGGGGCCTGCTCCTCCGATCAGGTGCCTGAACCGGAGGCGCGGATTCCCTTGGAGGTGATGCCTTGCATGACGCCCTATGAGGAGGAATATGCACCTACCCGTGCATGGCTGCCTCCTACCGGCTTCTCTGAGATAGAAGGTACCGAATCCAAATCCATTGGCATCTACTTCACACAGGATACCAAGGAACCCAAGCAGGGCTACTTTGTTTATAGTACCAGCACAGAGAAATGGTACACCAGTGTGGAGAATATTCAGGCAGAACCCTACTACCTGTATGGCTATTACCCCCATGAGGGCGGTGTAACCTGCGACATCTCCTCTTCTGCAACTCCCTCAGACAACACCTCATACAGCACGGGTGCCGTGCTGACCCTCAGGAACCAGCCTTCCGCCACACCCAATGACATGTGCGTGGTGGTGGGGGCAAAGAACGGAAAGGCCTACTACAAAGAAAACGAAAACTACTCTGTGACAGGCCTGGTTCCCGGAGACTTTTCGTATGAGGCAGCAGCAGCCACCACCGGCACCCCTCCAACGGCTCACGGCAACTATGTGTTCCTACTCTTTGACCACCTATACTCCGCCGTGCGCTTCCAGTTCAAGGTGGATGATACCTACAACAGCCTGCGCCACATCAAACTGAAGAAACTGGAGTTGCAGGCCTTCGCAGGTGACGAACAATATCCCCTGAAAACAGAGATAACGGTTACTCTGAAAAAAACGACCGACGGGATCGATCCCATAGAGAGCATTGTGTACACCCCAACAGGCACAGCTGATCCAAAAGAGTGGTCATCGTTCTTCACCTCGGCAGAAGGCGAACTGGTGACAACATCGTACGGTACTCTCAAGGACTGCTACTTTGCTCCAAGGAGCATCACAAAGCTTATGCTGAAGAGTACATATGATATATATGACACGAATGCTACGAATGAACATCCCGAAGGTAACCTCATCCGCAAGGACAGCGAAGCAGAGAATGAAATAGATATCAATAAGCTATTCTTCCCTGAACCCGTGGCTCTTAGGAGCAAGCGCTACACCATAAGGCTGACCATTCAGCCCACATATCTGTACATGATGTCGGATCCAGACTTGGATAATCCCAGCTTAACGCTGGATTAATTGAAAATTGAAAATTGAAAATTGATA
>JAFSRW010000016.1 GCA_017445925.1 Bacteroidaceae bacterium
CGTTCGGCAATGCCTTCCTTGAAGGCACCCTTGCAAGCCTTCTTCAACAGGGCAAGGAAATGACGGGCAGAGCCTTCATGTCCGCACTCGTCGCAGATGTACGACTGGAAATCATAGATGAACTGCTCCGTCAGTTGTCCGAAAGCAATGTCCTCAGTCTTGAATTTCTTCAAGATGAAGGCTTGCAGGTAGTCGCAGAAAGCCTTGTAGTGGTAGTAGGTGCCCTTGGCACGGTCAACGCCGATGCGTGAATGACATTCGTCCTTCATGCGCTGTGCATATTGCATCAGCGTCACTTGCGACTGGATGCTGCCCTGCAAGACCGCCTTAACGTCAGCGGTACAGAAGTCCGACTGACGTGCCTTTACGGACTCGTAGGCATTGTGGATCGCCAGCAGCAGTTGGTCAATCTTGCGGTTCACCTCCACAGCCTCCTTGCCCTTGCCGTTCAGACGGCTTTCACGGGGATTCCACAAGTCAGGGGTGCAAGAAATCTTGCACGAAAACTGAGACATCGAGTTTCCGAGGGTAATACGCCCCATGATGGGAGCCTTGCCTTTCTTGTCTGTCGTGCTCTTTTTGAGGTAGAGCAGCACCTTGAATTTTTCTTCTTTCATACGCGCTTATAATTTGGTTGCAAAATTAGCTCAATTACAAGCGTCCTCCGTATGGAAAAATGTGTCCGAATATGTATGTTTTTCCGAGCCTCCGACTAATCCGGGGGCTCATTCGTTACCCACACAATATTTGGTAACGAGACTGGTAACGATTTGGTAACGGAACGATGGTCATATTTCACAATATGCATTCCTGCCCATCGAAACATGGAATACACAAAATCAGCAGTCTATCAGGCACTTACGGGAATAATCTCCACGTTCGTCTCACCCTTGATTTCTTGGTTATATTCTCCAATGCTTGTCACACTATTAGGGATAATGATGGAGGTCAGAGCATCACATTCCACGAAAGCCCCACTGCCGATACTGGTCAAACCATCTAAGATGGTGACGGAGGTGAGGTTGGTGCAATGATAGAAGGCATGGTTGCCGATGCTTTTCACGCTCCCAGGGATAGTGATGGAGGTTAGACTGGGACACCAATAAAAGGCACTTTCTTCAATAGTGGTTATGCTCTTGGGGATGGTGATGGAGTTCAGACTGGTACAATTGCTTATAGCTAAATGTCCTATGCTGGTCACGCTGTAAGTCTTACCGTTGTAGGAGATAGATTCAGGGATGACCAGATCACCTTTATATGAATCATAAAATGCGTCTCTGTAGGTTACCGTGGCCTTGTTTCCCGATATATTATAGTAGATACCATCAATCTTGGCATCATAGGCTCGCAACATGGTACAGACCATGAGGGAGAATAGGGTAAAGAAAAGATGTTTCATAATAATGCGTTTACGTTATTATAGGTTTTTGTTGCAAAATTACTCCGTTTCTGTATTTGTTCCAAATTATTTCTCTCGAAAGTAAGAGATTATTTAACGATTATCTTTTTGCCGTTCTGGATGTAGAGGCCCCTTTTAAGTGAAGAATGAAGAGTGAAGAGTGAAGAATCTATTTTTCTTCCACTCAGGTCGTAGATAGCTCCTCCCTCTCTCAGAGATGGGTTAGGGGTGAGGCTTTCAATGCCGTTCGGATTGTCTTTCAGGATGATTTCCATCTTCTCTGTTATACTTTTTGTGGGACCTTGAGTGTATGGATCGTCCCAACATACTATCAGGCAGGCTCTTAAGGCTCCTACGATAGCTTTCCTCTGGTTGGAATCGTCAGCCTGACAGTCTGGTGTGGTATCAAGGATATCAATGTAGAAACCTTCCTGACACTCCCTTTCAGCGCTACTATAAGAGCCAATGAACATAGCACCCTTTACGGAAACGGTATCACTGAGCAGACTTTCTAAATCCAGTTTGTCCAGGTCGATGGTGAAGTCCTGATTGGGCACAATAATATAAGGTATGCGAGCCTTGGGGTTCGGTTCTTCCTCAAAGATAATCTTTCCATCCTCGCGTCTGTCAAGTCTGTAATACTTTCCCTTGCTCGCATCAGGCGTTGTGGGCAATATTATCGTTGCCATCTGGCCTTCGGTGAAGGTAACCATATCGTCCGGAGTTCCTGGCCATACGTTATACAGCACCTCTCCGTTACGCTCGAAGTGAACAAGCATAGAGCGGTAGTGACGTTCCTGAGGTAAGTCCGAAGACATGGCATAATAACAAAAATACGGGTCAACAGGACCGAATATACACTCTCCATCATTCCATTCTGTTACACCAATTCCATTAATAAGACGAGTTCCATTCAAATCAACATATTTTAGCGGACAAACTCCGCCAAAGTAGGCTTCTTTGATTTCTGTTATGGTACCAAACTCTCTTATGCCAGCTGGGGGTAAACTTGGAGTATTTGCTCCATCAATTGTTTGGTAACTTAACGTGGTTCCTACTTTCCAATTACCAAACCCGTATGCCCATCCAGGTGGGAAAGATGCTACATTTTCGTCAAAGACCGCAACACTTACTTCTATTCCGTATTGACTCTCGCTTATTAAAAGAGTTAGCGAATCTGACCATTCTGGCCCATTCGTATATACAAGTTTGTAATAATCCCTGTATCCTCCATTGCATTCTCCTTTCACATAGTACTCAATTGTTTCAAAGTTCGGAACCCACTCGTCACCCACCTTTGAATACCAGCTATCGTACTTCAGGGTATCTAGTCTAATCTCCGTCCACTTAGTTCCTTCAGGGTAATACTCGTTGCTCAATGCCAATGGTTCACCTTCTGTTAGGTTGACCTGTCCTTTGAACCACCAGCAATTAAGGTAGAAGCTGTCAGCCTCTACACCATGTACGGTGAAAGATATGTTGTAGGGGCATATACAATCCACAGGCTCTTCTCCCTCAATGGGAAATACGTTGATGAACACTGAACAGGGCTCTCCATTACTACCATCATTAATTTTGGGTGTAACTACGAAATCCTGAGTGTCACAAGTGCTCCAATAGTTCTGTAGGTTCACCGTCAGAATGTTACCTTCCTTAAGTAAGGAAATAGATTGTGTTGTTGATTTGCTGCTGGCTCGTGTTCTACTCATGCACCCGCTGTTCTGAACATCAGATGCTACTCCTATATATTTTCCGAAACCACTCCAAGGCTCAGTTGCTTTGTACTTATCAACTGAAACTGCAGGAACGTGAAGCGTAGCAGAGGCAATGGGGGTATCAATAAACGCATATCCACTTGTTTCAGGGACATTGTATGCATAACAATACACATTTGCCAGTCTGCTGCAGAAATTGAAAGCTCCGATACCGATACTGGATATTCCATTGCCAATAGTGACAGAGGTCAGACCATTACAATGAGCGAAGGCACCTCCTCCTATATCAGTCACGTTATTGGGAATGATGACAGATTTGATTTTATTGTTATACCAGAAAGCACACTCATCGATACTCGTTACCACATACTCTGTCGTGCCGATGGTGAATTTATCAAGAATCACCACATCGCCAGTAGCATCAGGACTGCCCGGATAGTAGAACACTTCTCCTTCATAACCATAATCAGGAGCCACCGCCTCCTCATATCCCGCTTTTACCGAGGCTGTGCCTTGACCAACCTCATAAGTATAGACGACATTGGTCTGCGGGTCGATGTATTCGTCGGATGCAGCCGTTAGAGCCACAATCAACATAATCGATAACAAAAATGTTTTCTTTTTCATAATAATTATGATTTATGTTTTCAAGTCGCAGAAATGTTTTATTTAACCATAATCTTTTTCCCATTCACTATATATAAGCCCTTCCGTAAGGACCCACCCTGGCCCTCCCTTGTAGGGAGGGAATTTGAGGATTGTGAACTTACCTTGCGACCGCTGAGGTCGTAGATGGTTCCCCTCTCTCCCGGAGCGACTGGGGTGAGGCTTTCAATGCCATTGGGATTGTCCAGAAGCACGATTTCCCTCTTTTCTGTTACTCCCTTTGTGGGACCCTGGGTGTATGGATCGTCCCAAGGAGCCACCAGATAGGCTCTTAGTGCACCTACTGCGGCTTTTCTCTGGTCAGCATTGATAATCTGACAGTCTGGTGTAGCATCAAGGATATCAATATAGAAACCTTCCTGACAATCCCTTTCTGCGCTACTATAAGAGCCAATGAAC
>JAFSRW010000017.1 GCA_017445925.1 Bacteroidaceae bacterium
CAAGTCCTCCGTATGGAGTATTCGGCCAGAAAGAAGCTGCACATCTACATCCGTATTCCCAAAGGAATGACCATCGAGGAAGCGCAGCAGGCTTTCTGTAAGGAAACGGATATCCCTTACGATGAGAGCTGTATAACGCCAGAGCGCTTCATCTTTGTCACGGGCATTGATGAAGAAATCTATCGCAGTCCCCAATGGCTGGAACCGCTGAGCGAAGAAGAGCTGGCAGAGCGCAAGGAAGCGTATTTGGAGAGAGGGATGGACCAAGATGGTCGCCCGCTGAAAGCGGGAGAAGTTCAAAAGGTTCAAAAGGTTCAAAAGGTTCAAGAAGTTCAAAAGGTTCAAGAAGTTCAAGAGGCTCAAGGTGTTCAAGTGGCCGCTACGCCTCGTACGCGTTACATCTTTAATGCTTGTATGAAGGAATGCGAGTTGAAGCCTAAGGTGCTCGTAGTGGAAGGAGCCCGACATGAAGCGGTAAAGAGCATTCTTAGCGTTGGAGCGGCTCAGTTGCTGAAGAAAGAAGAATTCAATGCAACGCTGAGCGAAATGATGCCCGATAATTGGAACGACAAGAACATTCAGGACTTGGTGAACGACTTCTACACGAAGTACACAGACCCGCATCAGAAAATGACTCAGTTCCTACGTCGCGTCTTCGCTAAAAGCCAGGAAATCAGCCTCACCCCTGACCCCTCTCCCGTGGGCGAGGGGGAACAGATTCCCCCAGAGATGCCGAAGAAGTTGCCTCATTTGATTCAGTTATTGGTTAGTAGAACTCCCGACATTTATAAGGCGGCGGTGGCGCATGCGGTGTTTCCTGCGCTGGCGACACACCTTTGGAGGACGCGGTTCAGGTACATTGATAACAAACTGCACGAAGCCACGCTGATGAATGTGCTGATGGCGGGAACGGGAGCCGGTAAGGACTGTATCTCGGAGCCTATCGACCACATCATGGCTGACATCCGAAAGAGCGATGCGGAGAACATGAAGCGGGAAAAGGAATGGAAGGATGAAATCAATGCCAAGGGTGCCAATAAGGATAAGAAGAAAAGGCCCGAAGGTTTGGTTATCCAAGAAATTGACGCTGATATGACCAACCCAGCCTTCGTGATGCGTATGGCAGAAGCTGACGAACATTTCCTTTATGTGAAGCTGAACGAGATAGATCAGTTTGATGCACTGAAGGGTAATGGAAGCGGCGGTCAGCAGTTCCGCATTATGTGTCTGGCCTTCGACCCTAACAACCGCTACGGTCAGACTCGTATCGGAACACAGAGCGTAACAGAGCGCGTTTGTATCCGCTTCAACTGGAATGCTACTACAACTATCCAGAAGGGGCAGAAATACTTCGCCCGAGTATTGACGGATGGCCCATTAAGTCGTATCAACTTCTGTACCATTCCGGAACGTGAGATAGGTAGCGAGATTCCCGTCTATGGCGATTACGACGAGAAGTTCGATGAGGAACTGAAGCCTTACATTGAACGTCTCTGTGCGGCCCGTGGTGAGATTGGCTGTCCGCAGGCATTCAACCTGGCGAAGAAGCTGAATGAGGAATGTGCGGAGTTCAGCAGATTAAGCCAGAGCCGTACCTATGAGAATTTCACCTTCCGAGCTAACGTGATAGCCTACCTAAAAGCTTGTGTGCTCTTTGTAGCCAACGATTACAAGTGGGACAAGACCTGCGAGGACTTCATCCGCTGGAGTCTGAACTACGATCTGTGGTGCAAGATGCAATTCTTTGGCGATGCCATTGAGCAGGCCAATAATGCTGCGGAACGTACAGGTACAAGAGGGCCAAGAAATCTGCTGGAGCTACTGCCTGATACCTTTACCATTGAAGATGCTAAGCGCGTGAGAAGGTTGCAAGGGCTTCCTATAAGTGGTGCCGCTCATATGATAGCAATTTGGAAAAACCGTAGGTATATATCTCAAATCTCAGTATCTCAGTTTCAAAAACAAAAATAAAGTTAAACTTAGAAAAATATAACATTGAATATTATGAATGAACCAAGAGGAATACGTAATAACAATCCATTGAACATTAGACGTTCTAAGGATAAATGGCAAGGATTAAGTACCTTGCAGGAAGACAGAGAGTTCTTTAAGTTTGTGAGTATGGAATATGGGTGGCGAGCTGCATTTGTGATTCTCTGCCGCACATACTATGGGAAGTATGGATTGAAGACCATCAGGGACATTGTGTCCCGATGGGCTCCAGCCAAGGAGAACAATACAGAGGCATACATCCGCCACGTTTCGGACTACACAGGCATCTCGCCCAACAAGGTGTTAGGTTCCCCGCGGGAGCATCCCACGCAATGGCTACTGATAGGCTATGCAATGGCAGTGATGGAAAATGGGAAAGCCCTCCCAGCGGTGGCAATGCTAAAAGGATTTGCTTTGGCAAGTGAAAAGACCCCCTAACCCCCTAAGGGGGAACGAGTGAAGAATTTATCAACGGTAAACTGTAAACCGTAAACGGTAAACTGAATAAAACCACTAACCCCTATTCTCTAACCAAAGACTGCTATCTTACATATAATGAGGTAGCAGTTTTTTTTGTGATTTATTTTGTATTTCTCTCACTTATTCGTATTTTTGCCCCAAAATAATACCGAACAATAACAAAAACGAAAACAAAAACGAAAATAAAAAAAGAGCGAGGCATTTGTGCTTCGCTCTTTTCTTTGGTTTTATTGAATAATCCACTGTGGGGATTACCAGTCGAGGGTATTCTCTATTGTATAGTCTATAAGGGTGCTATTAGTGTTTGCTGTCTGAACAACATTCCATCCGGTTGGGACACCATTAATGTCGTTTCTTGGCCAGATTCCTGCTGATGGTACCGTCACAGTTCCTGTCGATGCTACGTTTTTGAGCCATTCGGTTGTACAATCGGCTGCACTGATGTCTGTGGCCATACATTTTACGCTATTCAGGTACTTACAACAATAGCAGAGAAATCAAGAGTCATCAAGGACTTATTGAAGATAAGCAATGTTTTTGACCCTGATTTCTCTTTGAAGGAGATTGCCGACAACAATCCTTTTAATCATCTTGTGATGAGAAATGGATTCATTTTCTTTGATTAGTAAAAGTGCAGATAATGTTATTCGGAAAGAAAATAAGAGAGCTCAGAGACGAGCAAGGAGTGCTGCAACGACAGTTGGCGGCACTATTAGAGATTGACACACCTATGTTCAGCAAGATAGAACGAGGTGACAGACGGGCAAAGCGCGAACACGTAATCAAGCTTGCAGAATACCTGCATCAGGACGAGAAGGAAATGCTGACGTTGTGGCTAGCAGATAAAATTCTCGATGCGGTAGGCGATGATGAACTTAGTAATGATGCAATCACTGTTGCACAAGAACAGATTCAAAAGTGATAACAGCAAAACGGCAATTTGATTTGTTAACAACTGCAAATTGCCATTCCGTAGTAAAAAGTCTCATAGTCATCTCTTGGGAATCAATTGCTATAGGTGTTATAACTTGGGAACATTATGGTATCAGTGTATCAAACGACTGTCTGTAACATATTGATAATCAGCATAAGTAAAATATAATTCTGGCTCAAGTGAGAGACCGACAAAATAAATGGGGGAAAAAAGAGAGTCTATCATAATAAAGATGTGCCTTAGATTACGGCTATTATAAAAAAAAGTATTAGATTTGCGGAATAAATAGTTATTATCAGCGTTAATACCATCAATATTATGCACTACAAAATTACTGAGGGCTATATGCCTTTTATGGGATACCAAACCTACTACCGCATAGTGGGCGAACCATCGGAGAAAACTCCCTTACTACTGCTCCACGGAGGTCCTGGCAGTACGCACAACTACTTTGAGGTGTTAGACTGCATAGCTGAAACTGGAAGGCAAGTGATCTCCTACGACCAGATAGGCTGCGGCAACTCCTATCTGGACGGTCACCCCGAACTGTGGACGCAGAAGACCTGGATAGACGAGCTCATCGCCATCCGCGAATATCTGCATCTGGACACCGTACACATACTCGGGCAGTCGTGGGGAGCCATGCAGGCCATTGCGTATGTTATAGACTATCAGCCTGAGGGGGTTGAGTCGCTCATCCTTTCTTCAGGTCATGCCTCCAGCAGTCTGTGGGCGAGCGAACAGCACAGGCTCATAAAATATTTGTCGGAGGAAGATCAGGAAGCAATCAGGCGGGCAGAAGCTACTGGCAAGTGGGACGACCCTGCCTATCTGCGAGCCAACGACCATTACTTTGAGCAGTTTGTCATCAGCGTGAATGAACACTCACCCGAATGTCTTAAGCGTCCTAAGCGTGCCGGCACAGAATCCTACCTCTATGGCTGGGGACCCAATGAATACCAACCTCTTGGGAGCCTGAAGGACTTCGAGTATACCGACAAACTGAATCAGATTTCTCAGCCAACCCTCATCTGCAGTGGAACGCGAGACATTTGCACGCCCGTTGTTGCTGCCTCGCTTTACGAAAATATCCCCCACAGCCAATGGCACCTGTTCCGGCACTCGCGCCACACCTGCTTCATCGATGCCCACGAGGAATATTGCCAGGTGCTCTGCCAATGGCTGTCTTTTTCCCATTAGTTATGTAAAGCCCCTTCTTTCTAAATTGAGAATTGAAAGTTGAAAGTTGAAAATTAATTTTTCTTCCACTAAGGTCGTAGACAGCATCATCTGATTCTTCACTCTTCACTCTTAACTCTTCACTTATATAGTCTGCTGCCTCGTCTATCACAAAGACAGTGCGGGTGATGGTGGCACTCCAATTGGAACCCTCTTTGCTAATGGCGCGAAGGGTTTTATGGCCAGCAGAAAGGAGTGGAGCGATGTTCTCCCGGCTATATAGGTTAGCCTCAGAGGTGGCTTCGCCTGTGGTCTGATTATCCCATTCTACAGGATAGCTGCCGTCTGTGGTGTACATGATGTAAGAGCCTTGCGTAAGGGTGAGCTCATCGGTAAGGAAGATGGTATCGCCATCGGCTACAGGCTTTCCGTTTACAAGGAAGACAGGAGCCTGCACATTGGCATACCAACCTTTCTTCTTAAGCTGAGAAATTAGGGTGGCGGTTCGTTGGGGGAAGAAACTTTCGTGAAGGCGAAGGTTCTCCTGAGCATGGTGTACGTCGGCACGATACAACTCGCCACGAGAGGAGTAAGGGTGTACATCGCGACGATAGTCGCCCCAGCGTGCCGACTCGGCATAGATGGCCAGCGAGATAACACTTTGCAGGCTGTCCCATAGTTCTTGCGTAGCCTGCGGACGCAATACACCGCCATCATCCTCCAGGTGTTTGTAGGCTCGGTCTATGAAGCGATGCTTGAAGGTCTGATTCTTCATCAGGTTCTGGAAGAGATAGGTGGGACAGTCCTTGTTGTTGGTATCAAGTACGTTATTAGACTGGGAGTGCAGGGTCTGCTCGGAGTCCCAGCAAATGAAGCAGAAGCCTTCAGCGGGGTCTTCGCGATTGGTAACAGCTATCCAGTTGTGATGGTCCCAGTCGGCATTCCCGCCATACTGGTTGATGAGCATATAGTCTATGAAATTATCCACATTCAGGAAAACTTCCGGCTCTTCCCCATCCGACTGCGGCTCCTGCCCTGTGATAACCCTATACGTCTGCTGCGAGGATGCCTTCTCCGAGAGGCGCATGAGCTGGTTCCACTTATCAAGTGTGCCCTCTGAAGCCTCCAGATAATCCTCACGTTTTATCACATCATAATCTGATTTTAAGCCTCCGAAGTGGTACTTGCAATAGTCATCATCGATGCGTTCCGACAAATTATAAAGTCCCCAATAGAGTCCGTTAATAAAGACGTTCACATAAAGGCCGTCTGAGGTATCGTAACCCATACGCTTCTGCATCCTACGCGCCCACAGGTCGCGCCCATACTGGGCACGGGTACGCTGGGTGGCATCGGAGTGCGTCCAAGAGTAATTATAAAAGGTACGCACAATGAGTGAGTTGAAACGAGCCACGTTTTCCTCACCATAGACGGGATACTTGAGGGTCTTCTTACCGTACTCTTCCTTAAAGGTGAGGCGGAAGGAATGCTTGGGATTCTTTTCAGCATAACGCCCCATTCCACCGTGCATCTTCAGGGCACAGTTGACAGAGAGGTCGTGATTGTTGCCCATCAGCTCAACGGAAGCTGCGCGTTCCCATCCGCGCCCATCGCTCTCCGAGGTACCGGTATAGATATAGATGCCGCCCGTCTGCTCGTTCTTCTCCTTATTGAATAGGTTGCCCTTATCTGTTACGATGGAGAGAGCGGGAATGGAAAAGAAGGCCTCCGTGATGTGCTTGGCGTATGTGCGGTCGGAGGTCAGTTCCGGGTCCATCTCGTAATCGGCCTGAGCCGTTCCGCTGATAGTGATGTATTTGCCCCAAGTGGTAGGATAACCCTCAGGCACAGCGGGTTGAGCAAGCACATCGGCTGGAAATATATAAGAGGCGGTAGCAATATCGGAACTTCTGACGCCATCCTGGAATTCTGCAGCACGCATGATGGTGGTATTCTTGATGTACATATTGGTAGTAAACTGAGGGCTTTCTGCCGTTGGTTCGCTTCCATCCAATGTATATCTGATAACAGAGCCTGCCTGACTCCCGCTCACCTTAAGAACAAAGGGAGCCTTGCAGATGCCATGCTGACGGTTGAATGTTACCTGAGCCTGCACACTGGAGAACATCAGGAAGGATAAAACCACATATATAAGTGCTTGCTTACGCATTGTTTGTTTAGAAAAAAGGAGCAAGGAGCACCTATTTGCCCCCTGCTCCTGAATGAGAGATATTAATTAAAACAGAACTTTCTTGCCGTTAACAATGTAGATTCCCTTTCTCAGTTTACCGTTTACCGTTGACTGTTTACCGTTTATTCTGCGACCACTGAGGTCGTAGATAGCGGAACCATTGTCAATTGTAAATTGTCCATTGTCAATTGAACGTATGTCATCTTCATCCTCGGTAGCAAATGGTATAGGATATTCTGCTTCCTGAACCCAATGCGTAATTACCTGACCCTCATTCAACAGGGCGCAAACCTCGCCATTCGTCAGCTGCTCCTCTGTAACCTGAGTTGCTCCCTCGTTCTGAGTGCCATAGCTGTTTACGAAATAGCAGTTGCTGATGGTAAGGTTACCTGGGTTGCGTGCAATGATGCAGGCGTTACCCTGACTTTCATCAGCGATAATCTTACCTGTGAAGAGGCAGTTCTCAATGGTGGTCTTGCTGCCAGACCATCCCATGATAGAGGCGCAGTTCCAAGTAGTAGTCTCACCCTGATCAATGTTACCAGAGACAAGGCAGTTACGGATGATGCTGCCGTCCTTGCTTCCACGACCCACGATGCCTGCTGTGGCAGCATCGCCACCAAAGACAGCCATAATATTAGAGGAAACCCAACAGTTCTCAATGACACCACCAAAGATTTCACCACAGATAACACCCGTCTTGTTGAAGTTAGCCTCGTAGGTACCGGCGATATACAGGTTCTTAACAGTACCGTCGAGATAACGGAAGAAACCGTAGCTGGATTCTGTGGCCACAAGATTGATGGTAATGGTGTGGTACTTGCCGTCGAAGATACCTGCATAGTGATTGTTGCTGGCACCAACGGGAACGAACGTTTCTATTCCGGTCATATCGATGTCGGCTGTCAACTGGGCGTTGATGCTGTTCTCACCATTGTTCACCTTGGCAATGAACCACTGCAGTTGATCGACTGTACCAATCTGGTAGAAACCATCGACCAGCTCGGCCATACCTGCATCTACTGCACCGCAAACTACGCAGATGCCATTCTGGAACTGATGAGGCTCGATGGTGCTGTTCTGGGTATTGCTGTATGTAAGGGTTGTTCCTTCTGCAGGAGTCTTGCCGTCGCACTTAAGTGTTCCGTTAACAAATACAATACCACGGGTAAGGAATGGAACAGGATAGCTGTCCTCAGGAATATTCTGTGTCCACTGGATATCCTTCTGGTCGCCATTCAGCAGGAAAGCAATCTCGCCGCTTGCAATCTGCTCGGCAGTAACCTCGGTAGAACCCTCGTTGCGATTACCAAATCCGTTCATGTAGTAGCAGTTCACCACAGTAGAGGTACTTGGGTTACGAGAGATGGTGTAAGATGGGTTATCTGTATTCCTGTCGTCACCGATGATTGTTCCCATGAACAGACAGTTGCTGACAGTAGAGCTGCAGTCGCTGCCTGTGAAGCCTAAGATACCAGCCATGTTGAATGCATAAGGTGCATTGATGGTACCTGTATAGATACAATCCTTAACCACACAACCTGTGGCGCTACCACGGAAGGCAATACCTGCGTAGGCAGCATCGTCGTTGAAGTCGGAATCGATATTTACTGATGATACACAATTCTGGATGGTTCCACCGAAGATTTCGGCTACGATACCGCCAGCCTTCTTGTAAGAGGTATAGATGGTTCCTGCCACATTCAGGTTCTTAATAGTACCAGTAAGGGCACGGAAGAGACCAACAATCTCCTGATTAGCATACATGGTGTAGGTGATGGTATGCCCCTGACCATCGAAGGTGCCGCCATACTTGTTGTCGACTGTAGAAATCATGGTCATCTCCACTGCAGAGACATCAATGTCGGCAGTAAGAACGGCATCGGCGTCGGTCTCACCACCATTCACATAGCTGCCAAAGAGCATCAGCTCTACGGGTGAACCCAACTGGTATACGCCGTCTACCTTCTTGGGCAGGAATGTAAGGTCAGCCAGATGATCTTTGCAAGCTTCCTCGGTGGTAGCCTCGCCATCGTAGTAGCCTGAGAGCGACTCCATCAGGGTATTTATCTCGTTCAACTGCTCATCGGTAAACAGAGCAGCCATATCGTCGGCCATAGCCTGCAGTTTGTCGAACTCCTGAACAACATTGATATAACCCTTCTTGCAACGGATGGTCTCGTCGAAGAGCTCTGAGAACTGCTGGATGAGAGCCAGCTTAGCCTCGTTGTCAGCAGCAGTTTCTACAGCATCTAAGGCAGCCTGCAGTTTCTCCCTAATCTCATTGGAGAAGTTGGGATATACGGCATAGTCGGAACCGAAGTCGGGCTCGTAGTGATACAGCATGGTGTAAGCGCGTGCCGACTGTGACTCCAGTACGTTATCCAATGCGGCATCGGCCTGATCCAGGGTGCCGTGATAGATGAGTCGGACGTTACCGAAACCAAGGGCATCGTTCTCGAAGCCGGATCCGACTTCGCAGATACCAATCTTCAGCGTTCCGTCTGTTACATTAGCCAGAATAGCATTCTCGTAACGACCACTTTCGAATGCTCTGCAATAGCCTACGATGCCACGAGGAACAAATCCATCCACGCCATTGAAATCTTCTACGTCATAATCAGGATATTCACCGGTAAGGTTGCAATTGATGCCATCTACAGCATCGACCATAGGAATAGCATCCTCAACGGAAACCTGGAAGTAGTTGGTCATATCGTTGGCAGTGAGCGTAGCCATATAGTTGGTGTTATGCAAATCCAATTCGCCAGGATAAGGACGATAAACACCGTTTATGCGTACCTCGTAGATACCGTTGGCAAGGCCTGAGAGGGTCTGATACATATCCATGGTAGAGTTCCAACTTTCTGCAGCATGCATCTGGGAGCCTTCTGCACCACCATGACCAGTACCGACCTTGCCTTCCCATCCTTCGAAGCCGGCAGTGAAGTCAGGATTGGTAATCAACTTGGTCATATCGGTACCTGCTGAGGGCTTTTCGGTAATGGCGGCCTCCAGCATTTGGTCAACCTTCTTGGTCTCAGAACGGATTTCTTCTTCCGAGAGTTCGCGCTCGTCTAAAATGTAAAGAGCTGTTCCTCTGGGATAGAGGGTGCAGGGTTCCTGACTGGTACGCAGGTAATCCTCCAGCTCATCACGCTTCTGTCCTTCAAAGTCGTCGTGCTCCTCCAGATACTTGTCGGTTTCTTCCACCTTCTGCTTGTAGGCAGCGTATGCATCGGCACAAGACAATACACTGTTGCGCAACTCCTGAATATCGTCCCATGCAGCCAGGAAGTCGTCGATGTTCTTGCACTGCTCAATGTTTTTCAGGGCTACCTGATAGGCTTCAATCAGACTCTTCTGTGCCAACGCATTCTCGCAGAACTCCAGTTCTGTATTGAGAACATTATTAGAGAAGGTAGTGAAAGTGGCTTCGTTATAAGCATTGCCGCAAACATCGCCAGCCCTATAAACACGCTCGTGATTGGGGAAGGGGACGGGCAGTTCATCTTCACCCAAAGTCTGGTTCCAGACGATTTCCGACTGGTCGCCGTTCAGCATGTAACAGAGCATACCGCTTGTAACATCTTCTGCCTTAACTTGAGTGGTATTGGGCTGATGAGAGCCGAACTCGTTGACGAAGTAACAGTTGGTACAGGTTACGTTATCGGGGTTACGAGCAAAGGTATAAGCGTTGCCCTGACTGGTATCAATGTCGATCTTGCCAGTGAAGGCACAGTTAGTAAGGGTGGACTTAGAACCTGACCAACCTATGAAGGCTGCACAGTTGTAGCCACTACCAGAAATATTACCAGCAAAGATACAGTTCTGGATGAGGGAGCCGTCGGCACTACCACGACCGATAAGGCCGGAAATGGCGGCATCGCCCTCGAAGGAGCTGGTTATATTTACATCGCAGACAACATTCAGCACCTGACCACCGAAGATTTCTCCTACCAAGGGGCCAACCTTATTATAGGGTGAATTCAGCGAACCAGTGAGGTACAGATTCTGGATGGTTCCGTCCAAATGGCGGAAAAGACCCCAGCTGCTTTCTGTAGCCAAAAGGTCGATAGTCAGAGTTTTGTAATTACCATCAAATGTGCCCTTGTAATGGTTGCTGCTTGAACCGATAACGGTAAAGTCGTAGCCGGAAAGGTCGATGTCATCCAGCAGTTTGGCATTGGCCGTATTGTTGCCTTGATTTACCAGATTGGCAAACCAAACAAACTGGTCGGCATTCCCAATCTGATAGTATCCGTCTATCAGCTCAGCCATGCTGGGGTCAACCTTACCGCAGATGATACATATTCCATCCTGGTACTGATGGGCGGGAATGTCCTGCGTCTTGGTGTTAGAATAGGTAAGGGGTGAACCGTCGGCACTCTGTCCAGTACAGTCCAAATTACCTGCAGCAAACACCTGCTTACTGTTTGAGAAGGGAACAGGAACAGCGTCGGTGCCCAGAGTCTGCCACCAGGTGATTTCCGTCTGGTCGCCGTTCAGCATATAGCAAAGTTCGCCTGAGGTTACCTGCTCCTCTGTTACCTGAGTACTACCCTCGTTATAGGTTACCCATTCGTTTACATAGAAGCAGTTGCTTACAGCGATGACGTCCGGACGACGAGCAATGGTGTAGCTGACGTTTGAGTTGGGATATTCTGCGTTTCCATTGATGGTTCCTGTGAATACGCAATTGGTAACGGTGGTGTTGCAACCGTCGCCAGCCCAACCTATAATACTGGCCATGTTGCCTGCGTTGGGTGCATCAATCGTACCATCATAAACACAGTTAATGACTTTTACACCTGAAGCACTGGCACGTGCCAGAATACCGGCAAAGCAAGCATCTAACTCGGCCTCGCAAATAATGTCTACCGATGAGTAGCAGTTCTGGATAGTTCCACCGAAGCACTCGCCCACAATACCACCAATCTTGTTGATCGTGGTGGTGATGGAACCATCGACCTTCAGATTCTTAATGGTACCCGATACTCCACCGAAGAGGCCGAAACTACCTGTAGAGGTTGAGGCATTGTAAGTAATGCAGTGGAACTGACCATCGAAGGTGCCGGCATACTTGTGGTCGCCCGTATCTCCGATTTTTACAAAGTCGGCATAGTCAACGTCTGCGTTCAACACTGCGTCCATGTTCAGGTTTCCTGCATTGACTGCCAAAGCAAAGTTTCTCAAATCCTCCGCTGTGGAGATTTGAACAACGCCGTCCTCAATGACCAAGTCTTCCAGACCTTCTGCCTGAGAAGATAAGCCAAAACCGAGAAGCATCGTTAAGAAGAGAGTAATTTTCTTCATGTTGTTGTTAGGAATTTGGTTTGTAATTAGGTTTATATAATGTAAGTTATTGTTCGCGGATATGGTAAAATATCACCATTTCTTCTGCAAAATTATACTATTTTATCATTCTAACCAAGAAAACTTGTAAAAATTTTGCAAAAAAGGAGGCAAGTCTTATACAAACTTACCTCCTTTATTCGAGTTTCAGGTTCCAGGTTTAGTAGCTTATTCGCTACACTTAGCTTAATAGCTTAATAGAATAGCCAATAGCCAACGGCTAATAGCCAAAGTGTCTCTAACCGCTAACCGATAAGGTCCTTGAACCTGAAACCTGAAACTTGAATCTTGAATCCTGAAACTTGAATCTTAACGTTTCTTACCCTTGGCAGGAGCTTCGGGAGCGGGATTCACCTTATCCATGAGGACGCGGAACCAGTAGCCACCGATTACTGAGCGAGCCTTGAAGCCCACCATATTACCCGTCTTGGTGTCGCTCCAGTCTGAGATGGGTACACGGCTCTGGGTCTCATTGATGTATTTATAGACGGGGCTGACAAACTTCTTGAAGGTATCAGCATCGGGAGACATTGCAGCGGTCCACATAATCCAGTCGCTCTTGGTGTAGTCCTTACGGCAATCCAGGGGCAGACCATACTTATTCTGCTTAGTCAGGTAGTACTTGATTTCTGTCTGCATAGCATCGTTGGGGATAACACCAGTGTTCCAAAGCTTATCCCATACCATATTATATTTCTGGCTCCAAGTGTCCTTGCCTGCGCCGTAAGCCAACTCATAGTGGTCGCCTACCTTGGTTTCCTTTTCCCAAGCAGCTGCCATCTCCTTGGCCTTAGCGTTGTACTTCTGATAAACATCGTCCAAGCCCTTCATCTTTGCCATCTCGGCATAACCAGCAATACCCATGATAGCCTTCAGTGCCAAGTTACAGTTGCCTGCCCAATGGCCAGCGAAGTCATCAGTACAGAGTTGGTTGGCAGGATGCAAGCCGTTCTCTACCAAGTAATCTACCCAGATGGTCATCATATCCCAGTAAGGATCTGCGTAAGCAGTGTTACCGTCCAACTTGCAGATTTCGGCTGCCAAGGTAAGCATATTACCAGACTCCTCCAGAGGCATATCGCCACCATACACCTGTTTGTTGGCTAAGGGATACTGACCGAGGTCGTGAGCTGCGAAGGGCTTTGTCCAACGACCGCTCTTGCTATAGTCGAAGATAGAGGTCATCATGGCCTTCTGCAGATTGGGGTTGTAGCAAAGAACCAGCGGAGCCTCGGGGTAAGTGAGGTCGACGGTGTTCACACAACCGTTGGAGTTATTCTCCTTAGAGAACCACAGCAGGTTGCCGTCCTTATCCTGGAAGAGTTTGTGGGCAGCCATCACGTGACGGTAAGAGCCGGAGAGGATTTCGGCATATTCCTGACCGCCCGACTTGAAACCATCGTCGTAAATCATCTTATCGAAGGCACGACAACGCTGCATAATGCTGGCGTAGCCGTTCTGCATATTCTTAAAGGCATCAAAGATAGTCACGCTGCCACCATGAGCCCAGTAGCCTTTGTAGCGGTTGTAGAAGTACTCGATATCCTCTATTTCATCGTAACCCATCATCATAAAACTGCTGGCGGTTTCTACGCTGCCAAAGTCGTGGGTATAAGCCAAAACGGGCATCTCGGCAGGCTTACGGGCAATGATGGGACGGTTCCACTGACCAAAGCCGCCACGCTGACCCATCTGAGGACGCTGTCCGCCTTGTGGACGCTGACCCTGACGGAAGGTTCGACCTGTCTCCACAAAGTTGTTCTGAATCTCAGAGGCATCACCCATCATCACACGACCGTTGATAGCGGGAATATAGAAGTAACCCCAGTCGATGCAGATGCCGTCGCCCGACTTAGCCAGAATGGGCTGCTCGATGGTACCTGTACGAACGTACTGCACGCCCTTCTCGTTGCCCATAGTGGTAATGGTGGGCTGTGTGTTGGTGTTCACAGCCTGCAAGGGGTTGGCACTGATGTACACCTGCACGTCGTGCTTCTTGCCATCAGTAGCGCGAACCTGATAAGAGATGTAGTTGATGGGCATAGAGATAAGGTCGTAGTCGTCAATCAGCATGGGAGCAGTGAAGACAACGTCCAGTTCTACGGGCCCGCACGCGAATGTATAATAGGTATTGGTAGCCAAAACGTCTACGCTCTTCTGTTCTGCCACCAGAACGTTGGCACCCTTAGGCTTGATGTTCTTGAACAGACCGAAGTCGACGTATGCACCGCCTGTGGTATTGTGGCAGTGAGCTGAGATGATGTTCTTGCCGGCATGCAAGAGGTTCTTCAGGTCGCCATCCAGATGCAGTACCACATTATTGACCCAAGTCTCGCCTGTATCGGCTACCTTGGTACCATTGATATAGAGTTCAAACACATCGTCGTGCGAATATTTCACATACAGGTCTTCCTGCAACTGCTGAGCAGTCAGCTCCACCTCACGACGGATATAGATATCCGAACCTTGGCGGCCAAAGCGACGATTGCTGATATTATCACCCTCGGTTCCCCAAGCAGCCTTCTCGGTGCGCCACTCAGAATCGCTGAAGTTCTCCTTCTGCCAACCGTCGGCGGGTGTCTGATAAGTTACCTTACCTTCCCAGCGCTCCTCGTCAGACATAGGCGCGATAGAAGAGAGCACATAGGTCTGCTCTGCACCCATAAAGCGATAGGCGGTACCGTCAACACGCAGGATGCCTAAGATGGGCTTCTCATCGTTGGTCCAGTGACGGGTGGTTCCATCGGTCAGCTTATCAAAAGGCGACCAGATAGAAAAATAGGGGTCATTCACTACCAGAGGCACAGAAGGCAGACGCAAGTCTGTACTGGCATAAGGCTTAAAAAACTCTGCAGTCTGTGCGAAAGCCATTGTCGCAGCAAACAAGCAAGCGGTTAAAATCTTTTTTCTCATTGTTATGTTAATTTAAAATGCTCAATGTTCAATGTTCAATGTTCAATGAATCGGCGGGAAGGCGCTAATGCGCAAGCGCGCCGCTCCCATAGGTATAAGGGTAATCTCCTCCACCTTGCCACGACGGGCACGGGCATCGGGCAGAATCTGGCAGAGGCCAGTTGCATCCTGTCCCCAGCCCTCCACACGGGCACCACGGGCTTTTATGCGGATGGGGGCGTTCTCGTGATTAAAGGGATAGTTGTTCTCAGGCCAAGGACGTTTTTCTACCTTCATGCCGTGCAGATTATCCACAAGGGCGTAGTTCCAAGGGCTGTCGGCATAAATCTCGAAGGTAGGCCACTTGCTGGCATCAGCACCTTCCTGCCAATGAGAGTCGCCGATGGCCGTCTTGCGGCTGTCCTTCTGCTCGTAACGCTCCTTAATCTGCAGGCTCATGGTGATGGGTCCGTAGTTGATGCTCACGCTGTTCTTGTTCAGCGCCCAGACGCGCTTGGTGAGTCGCATGGGGAAGAAGAGCTTCACCTCATCGCCGTTCTTCCACTCGTTCTGAATCTGCAGCAGTCCGCTGTGTACTTGGCAGTCAATGGTCTTTCCGTTCACCGTTACGTGTGCACCCTTCGTCCAAGTGGGGATGCGCAGGTAGAGGGGGAAACTGACTGTCTGGTTTTTCTTCAGACCTCCTATGGTAAGCAGAATGTCCTCTGAGAAGGGATAGTGTGTCTGCTCATCGATGGTTACAGTCTGACCATCAGCCATTTTCAGCGTAGCCTTGCAATCGGCATAGATCAGGCAGGCTGCTCCGCCATCGGCACTTGCCAATACTAAATTCTGGCTGTAGTAAGGCCAACCCATGGCATGATTATGCTGACAACAACGACTGCTGAAAGGATTCATACAGAAGAAGGGACCACCGTTGTCCACACCTGGATGATGGTTGTTCGAGTCGGCCTGCACCATATTAGGGCAAGTCAGATAACGCAGGGCACGCATATCCTCGGTCATGCTGGCTGGGTAGCTGTTAAAGGCCACATCCTCTAAGTTCTCCATCCACAGCAGGTCGCCCGTCTGCGCCATCAGAATCTCATCGCTGAGCATCTGCTCCACAAAGCCACAGGTCTCTGTACCTTGGCGAGGGTCAATGTAGCCATGACGGCAGTTCTCATCGCTTCCGAACATACCGCCGGGCACCTGACCGTAGATACGACGGATAAGGCTATAATCATTATAGGTAGCCTTAAGGGCAGCGGGGTCTTTGGTTACAAGGAAGTATTCAGCAGGCTCGCGGAAGCATTCTGCCACATTCACATTGTGCCAGTTGGGCAGACCGCTCTCCTGCATCCAGTTGGCGGTACACTGATGAATCTTATGGCAGAGGTCCAGCAGCCAACTCTCGCCCGTGCGATTGTAGAGCCAGATAACGGATAGCAGGTTATCGCCGCCACGAGAGTTCTCCCAGTAGTCGCGCAGGAACTTCTCCTTGGGATATTGCATTTCCCACTGGAAGTAACCCTTCATCACGCTGAGCACACGCTCATCGCCGCTATAGTCGTAATAATCTTGCAGAATCTGTAGGGCAAGCATATTAGCCCAGAGCTCACGCCTTCCGTTCTTGTCCTCGTTCACAGGGCCGAAGTATCCGTCGGGCTGAGCGCTCTTGATGATAGCCTCCACCCAGAATTTTGTTTCGTCCAGCATGGCCTTGTCCCCTAAGATATAAGCCAGGTTGCTGTAGCCGCGCAGCCAGTAAGGAACCTCCTCCCAACCGTGTGAGCCACCGCTCTCCAGCCAGGCATTGCCTTTCTTGTCCAGCCAGTCGCTTATCTCGCCCAAGTTTCCGCTCAGGCCGTTCTTCTGGCGTTGCAGAATCTCGCCCACCCAACCGCGTGGGGTGATAGCGTTAACGGGAAGTTTCAGGAACGGGTTGGCAGGCAGTGGAGCCTTATTATTAATGTAATTGGTTTGTGTTGCCTCGATGTTACGAGCCCTCACCATTTTTGCCGTCTGCGCAGAGGCAGAAAAAGCGATAAAAAAGACAAGAAAAAAGGTCTTAATTTTCATTATTGGTTGGTTTTTAGGATAATTTCGGGTGCGAAGGTACAAAAAAATCCCGTACTATGGAAATTAGCACGGGATTTTTTCGTTTTCGTCTTCGTTTTAGTTAACTCCTCCGAAAAGGCCTTAGTCTTTTTAACGGAGTACTTTACGAGCATTCTGAATAACTATGCCTCTGTAAGTGCGTGTTACAGGCTGACCGCTCATGTTATAAAGTTTAGTGTTGACGTTATCGTTAACGTTGACGTTCCCTATAGCAGTGGGGTCTTCGCGAGGAGTGAAGGTTACCTTATAGTTTTTGTCCTGTCCGCCGTTATTGTAATGTATAGGGGTGCCTGCCTCGTCCTCTGCATAAATGAAGAACTCGAAGGTCTCTTGATAGCTACTACCATCTCCGCCGTCAACGTCTGGTATCAGCTCATAGCCCTCGCCCAGATCAACAGCCCAAGTGCCGTTGTCACGTTTCTCTAAATTAGTGGTGTGCCAAGCTTCTTCATCATGCTGCCAGCCATCTTCTGTCTTATACATGGTAGCAATGAATCCCACATACTTCATGGGTTTGCCAGTTTCTACCACTATTTGCTTAATCTTAATGGAAGAGGTCTTTCCTTCTATGACTTTATTCTGCCAATCAGATGCGGGGAATTCCTCTGTGAACTCTTCGCCATCGCAATTAATGGTCATCTTGAAGCTCTTGATGGCTACTTCTTCTACCGCCTCCTCAAAGTTGATGAGGTACAGCTGGTTGGTAAGCGTCTGGTTCTTCCAGTAAACATCACCCATACCTTCCAAGTTGTACTTGGTGCCAGGTTCCAATAGAGACTTGCCTTCGTCATCAGCTACTTTAATACCGAACTGGTTGTAAACGGCCAGTGTCTCATCGCCTACCTTGAAGGTCAGGTTCTTGTTGTTAGCCTCTACGAACTCCGCATTCTCAATGCGTACAAACTCGTTCATGTTGGTCTGGTTCAGCTCAGCCAGCGTGATGGTCTTAGGCTCAACGGGATTGTCGCTCGACTTAACATACAACTCCACATCATCCTTGTTTACAGCCAACTCCAACAGACCGTTGTAGGTCTTCAGGGTACCATAAACACCTGAATAATGGGGAGGAATACTTGGGGCCATGTCAAGAGCAACTTCGTCACCTTTCTTAAAGCCTAAACCACTACCATAAAGCAAGAGGCTGCCGTAGTCGTCTTTAATATAGGTATAGGAACCGTTAGCATAGGTAACAATAGCGGTCTTGGGAGAAAATTGCTCATCCACCTGCCAGTAAGAAGCCTGATAGCCCTTGTTCCATTCAGCTTCCTTGGCAGCCCAAGTATCGCCGCCTACCTCGGGGAAGTCTTCCAGGATAGACTGAATTCTCATGTACCCCTTATAAACCTTCAGCGTGTAGCTCTTGCTGCTGCCCTCATACTGGTCATTGCCTTCATACTTAGCGGTGAGGGTCAAGTCGCCGCAACTATGGTTGGGGATGTAAACCTTGCCGTCGCCAGTGCTGGGTTCTTCTTCGCCCATTATCCAGTTGTTGCCCATTTTCAGGCTCCACTTAACCTCGGCACCCTCTACAATGGCATCACCTGCTGTAACTATAACATTGGGCAGATTGGTCTCATCGCCATCTTTTCCAGGAGTAAAGCGAGTAAGATATTCACCAAATTCAATAGCTGTTGCCGTCTTGGTTTCACCACCGCCTTCCTCTTCCCAAACAACGGTAATCTTATCGATGTAAATGGCTCCGTTATTAGAACGAAGTCCTACATACGCATAATCACCTTCTACGTTCAGGGTCATTTCTGCAGCACCTAAAGCAATGGAGCCGACTTTCTCACCCGCTGCATCACCGTACAAATCAGCAGCAGACTGATAGGGCGTGTTGGAGCCATAGATGTCAAGGGTTCGGTTACCGGTAGTTGCTTCATTATAAGCAACAGTTACAGATTTCAGTTTGCCGCCAGACGTAGTAGTCACAATACCTGAATTATTGTTCTTTGAACGAAGCTGAATGTACTGTCCGGTACCAGTACCGGCGTTACCGGCATAGACGGCAGGTGAAGTGAACTTAATTCCTGAGAAGTCAACATAATTATTGCTGGTGCCGTCAAGCCCCATAGCATCCCATACCAACTCATCGACTTGGTCGTCGGCAAAAGAAGTGCTGCCTACCAAGCCCAAGAAGGCAACGAAGAAAAGGCGTAAAAATTTATTCATAATAGATGTTTTAGATTGTTTTGTTTGTTAGTTTTGTGCCACAAAGTTACGAATAAGTGAGAGAAATGCAAAAGAAAAATTGTTTTATTTTCATTTCCGAGCGAAAGTAAGTTCGAGACAAAGTCTCAAAGGTACGAATAAGTGAGAGAAATACAAAATAAAAAGCAAAAAAACTGCTACCCAATTAAATGTAAGATAGCAGTTTTGGGGTTAGAGAATAATGTTCAATGTTCAATGGCTAAGGCGTAGCCCTTGATCATCGGCACCGCCGATAGAGCCTTACCGTTCTCCACTACAGCCATGGCGTAACCTATCAGTAGCCATTGGGTTGGATGCTCTTGGGGTGAGCCTAACACCTTGTTGGGCGCTATACCCGTGTAGTCCGAAACATGACGGATATATGCCTCGATGTTGTTCTCCTTGGCTGGAGCCCATCGGGACACAATGTCCCGGATGGTCTTCAACCCATACTTCCCATAGTACGTGCGGCAGAGAATCACAAATGCGGCTCGCCACCCATATTCCATACTTACAAACTTAAAGAACTCCCTGTCTTCCTGCAAGGTACTTAATCCCTGCCACTTATCACTTGATAATCTAATGTTCAATGGATTGTTATTCCTAATTCCTCTTGGTTCCATAATTGAAGACCCCCTCCTAACCTCCCCCTCTATGGGGAGGGACTGCAAATGGGGTCATGGGCAGTCTTGGTTATTAATTTTGGTTGTGAAATCCCTCCTCCCCTTAGAGGGGGAGGTCGGGAGAGGGTCTTTTCGTTTTTTGTTAATGTTTATTACTGTTGAATCTGGGAAAGCCACGCTGTATGCTGCATCCAAGGCTTTCAGGTTAACCCTATAGAAGCTGATGCCAAGCTTTACCGCCACTATTGCACGCAGGAGCTCACGGTGCCTACGCGGATAGAGCATAGGTGTAGGCAGTTCGTCCCAACCCGTCTTTTCACACTTTGTGCATACTTCCCAGATAAAGTCATTCGTAGCCCGTAGGCCGAACCACGACTTAAGTACGTTACGGATGCAGAATCGCTTATGTTGCACCCAGAGCAGGCGCCTTGTGTGCTCCAGCCGTAGCCAGAGCTCCACAAAGCACTCCTGAGTATTGCTCACTTCCATTTTAGTTTCAAGATCCATGTTTCAAGTTTCATGTTTACCGATGGTAATTTTCATTCTTCACTCTTCACTCTTAACTCTTCACTTAAACAGAAGTTGCAAACTTTTGTTTATATTGTTCTGTCTTGCAATACCTGCCGCTCACCTCGTCAATGACGATGTGGCCGCGACACACCCACTGGCGCAACGTATTGTCACCGTCACCACTTTTGCCTTGACTCTGGCGCATTTGTTGGTATTGCTCACGGGTGAACTCGTCGGGCAGCAGCTCCAGAAGATTCTGAGGGCCCGACTGACGCTGAATGTCCAGTTCATCGCGCAACTCCTTTTCCAGCTGTTTGCCAAAGTAAAGTATCTTGCACCATAGGTTGTACTGCTCGCTCCAACGCACAAAGTCGGCAATCTCCTTGCTCCATTTATAGCCGTGAGCCACGTAGAGCACCATACCTTTCAGCCAAGCAATCACATTGGCACGATAGCTGAGCACACGGTAAGCTTCACTCTCGTAAAGCTTTGCCGCATCGCTATTCTCCTTCTTAATCTCCAATGCCAGTTTCTTGGCCTGCGGACATTCTATCTCCCCATTGGCTGCTTCCAAACGGTCGATGTAAGGCTTCAATTCCTGGGCAAAGGAATTGTCGTAAATACCAAGAATAGGTGCCGTGTCATCATCGTCATTATTCAGGATAATGGTGGAAACGTCCAGTCGGCTCACCGTACCATCGTTCACCATCTTGTAAAAGAATTTCCTTGCATTAGGTGGGGTGGTCGAGGCGTTGAAGTTCCACCTTAAAGGGGCAATGCCCGATACCGAATCTGCTCCCACGCGCTCCTGACCTGCCAGCGAATTATCGAATGCCTTACGGATAAGCAGACCCACCTCATCAACGGTTCCTTTGGAAGTCACCTTCTTCAGCGCCTCTATCTCATCTACGATGGTGTAGATGTAACGTTCCCCGTTGTTGTGGGCATCTACGATACGCTGATTAAAGACCGCATCCGTCAGATTATCAATGAGCATCTGAATGCAGATATCCGTGGGTCTTGGGTCTTTCTTCTGCTTGGCTCCTGGGTTCTTCTGCTTCCACTCTGCTTCGCGCTGACGGTTGGGGATGTCGCGCTGACGGATATCCTCCATAATGTACTCGATGGGCTTCTTTATAGAACCTTTACCTATACTCTGCCTACCGATGAGCACGTTCATGAAGGTCGCCTCGTGCTCAACATTGTCCCAGTATCGGAACTTCACCCCGTGCAGGTGAGCGCCCAATGCAGGGAATACGGCACTGGCTACAGCGGGCTTGTAGAACCAGGGCACATTCCTCGCGAGCAGTTTAATCAGCGGCGGCAACTTCTTAGGCATAGGTGGCGGTGTGGTCAGCGTTCCTCCGCAAGCCTTCACTACTGCCGTTTCCTTCAATGCCGCCAGCACCTGTTTCAGTCGGTACGGCATACCTTTACGAGGTTCCTTCAGCGCATTCTCCAACGTCTTTTTCCATTCGGCCAGCTCCTCTGCGGAACAATCTTCTCCCATCCCTTTGGAGGGGCTGGGGGAGGCTTTCCAATAGTTTGGAACTACCGCCATCAATTTCTCCAACGAATAGCCACAGATACTCCTGATTGTTACGGCCAGCTCGAAGGTCAGCGCATTTCGGTCGCCCTCCACAGGCTCCTTGCCACCATTGAACAGTTCCCAATATTTGCGGATGATGTCCTTATACAGCAACCCATTATACTTAGCCTCCTCGTCATATACAACGGGATCAACGGATTCACGGATTTCCGGATTCTCGGATTTTGAACTGTCACATTGTAACGGCGTAACAGTTTCTTTTACCTCGAAAATCTCATCGTTCAGATAAAACAGTTCCTGTCCCGTAGTGGTGAAGAAAACCCTTGTAATATCCTTTGCACCGTCATCGTAAGTCACATTCAAAAGTTCAGAAGCCCACTTCAGATTCTCCTCCTGGCTCAGCTCTGGGCGACGCTTAAACGCCAAGTGGTAGCCATAGCCTCGAGCACTCTCCTCCAGCATGCCCAGTCCCAGTTCGTCCTTCTTGGCGAGGATGCGCTCCTTCACCTTCGGCATCTCCTCGGCTGTCAGATGGTCGATGTCCATGCCTACGGAATTGCTCATGCGGATGGAACCTTTCAGACTCCCGTCCTCATTAGGCAGACAACTATAGTTCATCTGCACCAACTTGCGCTTCAGCTCTACCTCGCCCTCACGGATGCGCTTCATTCTGTCTCTCTGCTCCCCGCCGTTGCGGATTGCCAGATACTCCTCTCGTGTAAGGATGGGGTTCATCATCTTAACCCCATCCTTGTAATATATCATGTGACAGCTCATTGTATTAAAAATTAGGATAACCGAGTTTAGAATTAAGGTAGCGCAGTCCGTTGAGGGTCCACGTCATGTACACCTTCACTTTCTTCTCGCCTTTCAGCGAGTAGGAGACGTGGGTGCGCAGGCGAACAAGGTCGCGGTCGGCCAGATTGTCGCTGATGTTCCAATGACCGCCTTGGCGATACTGGATGCCCATGTCGCAGAGCACAGCATTGAAGTCAGCGACCGTCATGTTAAACGTCTTAGCCACTTGCGTAGCGGTCAGCGTATCCTCGGCTGGATCGTTCAGCATGCGAAGTCCCTCACCGATAATCTCATCTGCCAGTGCCAGAATCTTTTTTGGTTCCGGCAGGCATCTTGCATCTGCCATCTTCCTTCTTACATCAGCTCTCTCCAGTTCTTCCCAGCGTAATACCAGTTTGGCGCGAGCCTCGTCATTAAACTTCGTAGCGATGTAGAGGCACTCGGTTTTGGTGAGCATGTAGCAAGGACGAAACTGTCCGTTAGCATCCTTGTAAGACCCCAATCGAAAATTCGATTCGGCTATTTTTGCCCACGCAGGTTCCATCTTGCGAATGGCTTCCATAACGTGAAAATGTTGTTTACCAGTCAGCTCGGCAATTTCGAGCGACGTCATTGTTTGATTTGTATAAATGCTTATTTCTTTCATAATTTTGAGTTGTTAAGCGAGAAGAAGTTTTGGATTCTTTGCGCATTTACCCGGGGATATCCTCCTCTGCTTCAACTCAGAGTTAATAATATAATGTTTATTGGTTTTTTCTTCTATCTCCTTCTATCTCCTATCTCCCATAATTGTTAGTTGTTCATTGTTAATTGTAACCACGCAGGCCTACCTGCGTGGTTTCGTTTGTAGCAGTATTTCAAAGATCGTGCAAGCTGAGCGCAAAGCTAAAGCTTGTTTTGGCTTTGCCGAAGCGCAGCCGATTTTCGAGGCGTAGCCTCAAAGAGCGCTTGTCAACTCGTTTTAGTTTGACACCGCAAAGGTACGGGCAAAAAAAGAGGTGCACCAGCTACGTAGCGGCTACGCGTAGCGGGTACACCCCTTAAAAGAGTATAATGTAATTAGTCTGTTATCTTATTGTCTTTCTCAATTCATCCAGAAAATCTGATATGCTTTGCTTACCCATGCCCTTAAGGTAGTCCTGACGCATATTCCGTCTGTTCCACATTTGTTCAAAGGCTTTCCATCCGTCAATCCTCAGCACCTCAGCCATTCTGCCAGCCAACAGAGCAGCATCAGGGCGTGAAATCAGCGGATGCCATTGTTCATCCACCCATCCCTGTGCTATGGCCTTCTCCCACAGTTCATGGGCATGGGGCGTGTCTAACTGCGGAGGAATCACGTTGGCACCATTATCCTCCACTTTAAGTGTTCCTACTTTATCTATCGAGAGGTTCACCACCTCATTGTCGTGCACATCAACATAGTTTCCTTGCACATAAACGGTATTCCCTGCCATATCTCAAATGCCTTATATCTTGTTTACACTACCGTTATCGTGGATGTCGTTATAGTTACCAGCCACATTCACCACCCTTGCCTCCGGCTGTTCATCATCCAGGCACTCTATGGTAGCAGCCAAGTCCTCGGGCAGCGTTACACCGTTGGCAATAGCCATTTCCAGCACCATCTCCTTGACGGCAATGCGCTTGTCCAGCTTCTTGCGCTTCGACTTGTTGACGAATACGCGCAGCGCCTTCAGCACCTCCTCTTGCGATGCTTTACCTGCCACACTGGCTGAGAGTTTGCTCATCTCCTTCATTTGCATCTCCAGCTTAGCCCGTGTGTCCTTTTCCTCCTGAAGCAGAGACCTCAGCTTCTCGTTATCTTCTTTCAGCGTTTCTAACTCTGCCAGAAGCTCACTTGTTACCTCCAGCGCATTCAAGCGATAGCTAATCTGCTCAGCTTTCTCTTCCATCTCTTCACGCTCCCGTTCCAAAGCGTGTTTTGCATCATGAAGCCATTCTGCAAAATCGTTCATTTTTTCATTCATAATCTCTGCAATTTTTCTCTTTAATTAAAAAATCCGGTGCAAAGTTAACGGTGGGTTGTACCACAGCGTGGTACAGTCTAGAAAAACTTTCAGGAAAAATGCATAAAAAGTGAAAAAACGAATAAAAGATGCACCAAATGGCACATCATTTATTCTGTTTCTATCGAAATTTCAAGCTCTTTCATTAAATGCATTACACTGCTCTCGCTGCTCTTTCGCTTGGCTTTGCACTCTCTTAATCGGTTTGCTCGTAATAGTAAGAATAATCAATGCCCTTCATAAACGTCTCACGATCGTCGATATTGTCGGTGAGTGCATCGTGGAGCAGTTCACGTATCTTGCTGCTGTCCATCTCGCTTTCTATAATCGCATTTAAGTAGTCGTACTTACCTATCTTACTCCAATCAACGCAACGTCCAATTCGTTTCTTTAGAAGCAGGTCTAACCAGATGCGTGTAGAACGTCCGTTGCCCTCCATAAAGGGGTGGGCCATGTTCATCTCCACGTATTTATCTACTATCTCATCAAAAGTAGAATCAGGCATCGCTTCCACCGTTTCTAAATATTGGTGCAGATGTTCTGCCAAGCAGAATAGCGTATTTCCTTTAGAAATTGTCTTTGTGCGAATCTTTCCGGCAAAATAATACAGTCCTCCAAAGAGGTAGGCATGAATCTGCTGTAGGCATTTCACTGTTCCTGGTACCATTTTGTTAAGCACACCGCTCTCCAAAAGCGTGTAGGCTTTCTTCTTACTTTGGCCGTCGATAGTATTATCACTATAAATGAACCAATCAAGAAAATCTGCGGTCTTAGGACTTGGAATGACTCTTACCAGCTTGATAATATCATCTTGTGCGAAGCAGTCAGTGGCATAATGCTTCCCGTCGGCTGATTTCATTTTCAGTTGACTACAGCGTGTAGTCAACTCATTTCCAGCTTTCTTTAGCCTTGTTTTCAGCACGCTCCAATATTTACGAGGATTGGGGCTTTCCGTAATAGCTGCCACAATATCCACAATGGAGAACCACCATTGCGATTTTTCCTCATCCCAAATGGCTCTGACCTCATGGTCCTTGAAAAACCTGAATGATATCTTGCTCATACTATCTTACATGTATGCATGTGGCGCCATAGACTGCTATACTCTATTGTTTCTATGTGCAAAGATATAAAAAACATTGAACATTGAGCATTGAACATTGAACATTTTTCTGAACTATTGAAAAAAAGTGCCAGACGCCTATCTTCGAGACGAAGTTTCAAAAATACATCTTTTATTTTTCATAGCCAAATAACAATGGGTGAAAAACGAAACAAAAAACCCTCTTCGGTAATCCGGAGAGGGGTTTTCGTATTAGTTTAGATTAAAACCATTCAAAGATGCCCATCACCTTGCGGTGAGAAGTTATTTTATCATCAGTTTCTTGCCATTATTGACATATATTCCACGCTGGATGGGCTTGCCGTCGAGCTTGCGACCGTTCAGGTCGTACCATACATCAACCTCATTTTCAATTTTCAATTTTCCATTTTCAATTGAGATAATTCCCGTGGTCTCGTCGTCACCAAAGTTCATCTTACATAATTAGACGTTGTCTTACGCATCCAATAAAATCTTATCCGAAAGGAACTCATAGATGCCCATCAGCACAATGCCTTGTTCATCCCTGCGTAGTTTCATGCGGTCACCAACAATTACAATCTTCTTGAATGAGTCACTAATCTGTTGTAGAGAACGTTTCTCCTGCTGCATCTTCTCCTCATCTGGCAGTTTGTAGGCCGACTGTAGGTAATACCGACGAGAGCCAAGGTTGCATACAAAATCAACTTCGAGTGTAACCCGCTGCCATTCACCTTTCTCATTCTTGACCCTGAAATTAACATTGCCCACGTCAACAAGAAATCCTCGATGGCGCATCTCGTTGTAGATAACATTTTCCATCAGATGATTTTCTTCTGTCTGGCGGAAGGACAGTATGGCATTACGCAGTCCAAGGTCTTTGAAATAGTATTTCGGTGTAGTACCAATATATTTTCTCCCCTTGATGTCATATCGCTCAGATTTCTCTATCATAAAGGCATCTTCCAGATAGCCCAGATAGGTCTCAATCGTTTTATCTGTAATGTTGTTCAATCGCTTTACGGTCTTGAATGTATTGGCCAGATTTGTCGGATTGACAGGGCTGCCCACACTTGATGCCAGTATGCGCACCAGTTCCTCAAATTCAGCTTTGTTCTCTATATTGTGACGCTCATAAATGTCGCTCAGATATACTGTCCGGTAAAGGTTTCGTAAATAGGTCGCCTTCTTGTCGTCACCCTTAATTGAAAGAATCTTAGGCAGTCCACCGTATGTATAATAATCCTGCCATCCATCCACGATATCGCCCTCGTAGACCGTCATAAACTCCTTGAAAGTCAATGGCCATACATGGATTTCGTCACCACGCCCACGAAACTCTGTTGCAATGTCACTTGAAAGGAAATGCGAGTTGGAACCTGTGACATATACATCTGCATTATCCTTCAATACCAATGAGCCGAGCATATCCACGAAATCCTCCACCTTTTGCACTTCATCTATGATGATATAGTATTGATTATCATCCTTCATTTGAGCATCAACCCAGTCCAGCAGGTAATCAGGGTCATAGAAAGCCTTTTGCTTCCTGTCCTCCAGGTCTATAATCAGAATATGGTCTTTCCTGATACCCTCCTTCAGCAGATAATCCTTGAACAGTGTCTTAAGCAGATATGACTTGCCCACACGCCTCAGACCGGTGATAATCTTTATCAGCCCATTGTCCTTGGAATCAATAAGCTGCTGCATATATTCATCTCTTTCTATCTTCATAATTTTCAGATACTTAAGCTCATTTTTGGATGTTTCTATTACGGATTTTTGGCAATTTTGCCACGAATCCGTTGCAAAAATACGAATAAGTGAGCGGAATACAAAATAAAATCGCTTTTATTTTTATTCCTGAGCGAGAGTATCTTCGAGACGAAGTTTCAAAGATACATCACAACAAAAAAGTTAAAGATTTAACACTTTTAACTTATGAAAGCACAAAATGGATGAGAAAGTGTAGATTTTGGGGGGCGTTATTATTGCTTATGCGGATAGTTTTTAGATGACGAGCCATTAATGCAACGGACTGTCGAGGCTTTCTTTAGGGATATACTGGATTTGATGTAAAAATTCGGGGACGAAGCATACGAAAGTGCTCCGTCCCCGAATGATATTGGGTGTAAGAATGTTTACTTAATCACGACCCTCTTGCCGTTCTTTACATAGACACCTGCCTTGGTTGGCTTGCCATTCAATGGGCGACCGCTCAGGTCGTACCAGTTGGCATTCTTTGCGAAGTCTGCCTTCGCGTTGCTGATGCCTTTAGCGGCTTCAACTGTCAGTGTGTACTGTGCCGTCTTTGTGGCGTAGGTGTAGTTGGTGCCGTCAGCGACTGTTGCCTTGATGGTAGCGTTGCCGGTGCCTTTAATCGTCACCTCGCCAGTTTCGCTGTTTACGGTTGCTACGTTCACGTTGTCGCTGGTATAGGTCACAGTACCGTCGCCTGTCACGGTCAGAGCGTTAATGAAGTTCTCGTCGCCGAAAGTCTTGTTAACAGCCGTTGTTTCGTAACTAATGGAGGCAGCAGCCTTCTTTTTCCCTCAACCGCCATCACCTGCGTGGGAAAATTTTGATGACGGATGATTTTCTAACTCGTTGCACCCCTGCAACGGAGCTCACCTCCCTCTCGGGGAGGACGGGAGGGGCTCGCTATTTACTTCACAACGACCTTCTTTCCTCCGTGGATATAAATTCCCGGAGCAGTCGGTTTCTCCGCAAGCTGCACGCCATTGATAGTGTACCAAGGAGCAGAATCATCAGCATCGGCAGCCTCAACATTGTTTA
>JAFSRW010000018.1 GCA_017445925.1 Bacteroidaceae bacterium
AAGACCCCAGTCGCTCCCGTGGGCGAGGGGAGTGAAACGTTAACCCTAACCTTAACGCTAACGTTAACCGTTCAAGAGTTCAAAAGTGACAAATCTATGTTAGCCCTATCTTTATTCGGTATTATTGATTGGCGCCCAAAAAAGCCCCTGCGTGTGAACGTGGGGGCTTTTCTTATCGTTATCGTTAACGTTATCGTTAACGTTATGGTTTACTTGGTGCGGGTGAGTTTGAAGGGCATGTCTTCGTCCAACTTGCCTGAGAGATATTTGCCATCGTTGCTCAGGTACATGGTATCTTTTTCATTGCCCTCCTCCAAAATAACCATATTGTCTTTGACGGTGTATTTAGCCTTCTCTGAAGGTGAAAGAGCTGTGGCAGCGTGTATCAACTTGCGCTTGGCCCATCCGATGCCGGCATTTTTCATTGCCTCATCATCAATCTTCATTTCCATCTTCATGACGACTGTTTTCTCATCCTTAAAGGTGACGGTAACACCTGTCCTGGTGCCTTTTAATATGGCTTCTGCCATCTTCTGAGCCTTCTCTGCCTCCTTCTCAACTTTGGCTTTCTCTGCATCTGTGAGTTTGCGCTTTTTCTTCTCCTCAGCCTTTTTTACAGCCTCGGCCTTAGCGTTGGCGGCTTCCTTTTTGGCCTCCTGAGTGATTTCCTTCATTTTGTCGGCGGCAACATTGGCATTATAATATACGCGACCTGTAAGGTTGCTTTGCGCCTGAATGCCGACGCATGCAAACAATAATAATAGGGATATGAAAGTTTTCTTCATTCGAGATTAAAATTAATAATTGTATAATTTTGCGGCAAAAATAGTGATATTTGCGGAAATAACCATATTTTTGCAAAAAAAAGAGTATGAAATTCATCAGTTGGAATGTGAACGGCTTGAGAGCCGTAGTAGGTAAGAACTTTAAGGAAGTATTTGAAGGACTGGATGCCGATTTCTTCTGCTTGCAGGAGACGAAGATGCAGGAGGGACAACTCGATTTACAATTCCCTGGCTATCAATCATACTGGAACTATGCCGAGAAGAAAGGCTATTCAGGCACAGCCGTTTTTACCAAACATCAGCCTATTAGCGTGACTTATGGCATAGGTATCGAGGAACACGACCAAGAAGGGCGCGTGATTACGTTAGAGATGCAGGATTTCTATCTGGTTTGCGTCTATACGCCCAACAGCCAGGACGGCCTGAAGCGTCTTGACTATCGCATGAAGTGGGAAGACGATTTCCGTGCCTATTTGCTTTCGTTGGATGCCAAAAAGCCCGTTCTTGTCTGCGGCGATATGAATGTGGCTCATCAGGAAATAGACCTGAAGAATCCAAAGACCAATCGCATGAATGCAGGTTTTACGGATGAGGAGCGCGAGAAGTTTACACAACTGCTTGCTGCTGGCTTTACCGATACGTGGCGCACGCTGAACCCTGATGTGAAGGATGTTTATTCGTGGTGGAGTTACCGCTTCCAGGCAAGAGCCAAGAACACAGGGTGGCGCATCGACTACTGGCTGGTATCTAACCGCCTATTCCCAAAAGTAACAGATGCAAAGATTCACACTGATATCTTAGGTTCCGACCATTGCCCTGTGGAGTTGAGAATTGAGAATTGAGAATTGAGAATTGACAATTAATAACGATAACGTTAACGCTAACCTTAACCTTAACGCTAACCGTTCAAGAGGTTTTTCAGTTTAGAGTTTAGTGTTTAGAGTTTACGGTTTATGGTTTACCGTTTACTGTTTATTATGTTATAGTTCCCGTCGACAAAATCGACGGGCACTGTAACTTTCACTCTTCATTCTTCACTCTTCATTCTTCATTCTTCACTTTTTATTACTCTTTGGTATTCGCTCTCGAAGTTGGGAGTGAAGATGCCTTTGCCTAAGGAGGCTTCAATCTCTGGGATAGACCAGAAACGACCACCATCTGTCTCTTTACTGGGCGTTATATTTCCATCATAAACGGTGCGGAAGGGAAAAACCAACTCTCGTTCGCGGTCGGACTGAAAGACGTAATGGGGTAGGGCTTGAGGATTGAAATCAGTTATGCCCAATTCTTCCTGAACTTCGCGACGGAGTGCTTCCTGAATATTCTCGCCCAAATCTACGTGTCCTCCAACAGCTGTGTCCCACTTGTCGGGCTGAATATCTTTCCATGCAGGGCGTTTCTGAAGGTACAACTCTCCCTGAGAATTAAACACATGAAGGTGCACAACGGGGTGCAGCAACATACTGCCGCTGTGACACTCGCCTCGGGTGGCGGCTGAAAGGATGTTTCCTTCCTCGTCCACAACGGGGAAAAGCTCCTGACTGTTATCCTTGCCTTCTGCTATCATGGGATAAGAAGTGAACTGTCGCCGTAACTAAGGAAACGGAACTGGTTAGCTAAAGCGTAATCGTAAATCTTGCGCCAGTCGCCATGCACAAAGGCGCTTACCAAAAGGAGTAGGGTGCTCTGCGGCTGGTGGAAGTTGGTTACCATCATCTGTACAATATGGAACTGATAGCCTGGGGCAATGATAATCTGGGTGCTGCTGTGCAAAACATCGAGATTGTGCTTCTGCATATAAGCCCGGAGGGAAGTAAGAGACCCCCTCCCATCCTCCCCCTCTATGGGGAGGGACATCTTATTTGATGGAGATTCTTGTTCTCTCCCCCTAGAGGGGGAGTTGGAGAGGGTCTTTTCATATGGCATCCACTGATCTACGTGGAGTTCTTCGGCGTCGCCGGTGTCTTTGCCTGCATCCATCAGTTGCTGGGCTTTGATACCCATATAGTAAAGGCTCTCCAGGGTGCGGACGCTGGTAGTTCCTACAGCAATGGCCTTTCCTTCGTGCTGAATCAACTTTTCGATGGTTTGCAGTCGGACGGCAATATGCTCGGTATGCATCTCGTGGTCGCCTATCTCCTCACTTTTAACGGGCTTGAAGGTGCCTGCTCCAACGTGAAGAGTCAACTCCTCACGCTCTATCCCGTGTGCATCGAGGTCGGCCAGCACACGTTCTGTGAAGTGAAGTCCTGCCGTTGGTGCAGCCACAGAACCTTTAATCTTGGAATAGACGGTCTGATAGGTGCGAAGGTCGCTCTCCTCAGTCTTTCTGTTTAGATAAGGTGGGATGGGAAGTTCGCCCAACGACTCCAGCACCTCGGAGAAAGCAAAGTTGCCTTCCCAGCGGAAACGAATCTCGAAACTGGTGCCATGAGGAGCTACACGCTCGGCAGAAATGGTATAGGATGTGCCGCCTATCTGAAACTGGCCAAAGAGCAACCCCTCTTTCCACTTCTTGGAATTGCCTACCAGACAATACCAGGAACATTCCGAGGTGGCTATGAAATTCTCCTGATACTCTACTGGTGAAGCGGGTTCAAGAAGGAAAATCTCAATTAAAGCACCCTGAAGACCCTCTCCCCGCTCCCCCTCTAGGGGGAGAGCTTTTATTTTAGTGAGAGAATCCTGTTCTCTCCCCATAGAGGGGGAGCCGGAGAGGGTCTTGTTCTTGCGGAAGTGAAGGCGGGCACGAATCACCTTGGTATTATTAAAGACCATTAGAGCGCCCTTGGGCAGATAGTTGGGTAGGGAACGGAAAACATCGTCCGTAACTTCTCCGCTTTTGTACACCAACAACTTGCTGCTATCGCGCTCAGGAAGGGGAAATTTGGCTATCCGCTCATCGGGCAACGGATAGTTGTAATCCTTAATTTGTATCTCTTTCGTATTCATTTACGTCAAATTTTGTGCAAAATTACAAATAAAAATGCTATTTTTGCAGTCAAAAAAGAAAAAAAGCATGGATTTTAAATTAGAAGTTTGCTGTGCCGACCTGCCCAGTCTGCGTGCTGCAATAGCTGGTGGCGCACATAGGGTGGAGTTGTGCCAAGCCCTTGATATAGACGGACTGACCCCATCGGCTGGTATGATAGAGATGGCTGTGAACAGCGGTATTACGACGCATGTGCTAATCCGACCTCGTGAAGGCAACTTTGTGTATTCCGAGGATGAGGTGGACTGTATGATTTACGACATACAGGTAGCCCGCAAACTGGGTGCCCAAGGTGTGGTGATAGGTGCGCTAACACCCAGTGGCAACATAGACCTGCAGGCTTGCCACCGTATGGTAGAAGCGGCTGGCGACAGGATGCACATAACGTTCCATCGTGCTTTTGACGTATGCAAGAATCCTAAGGAATCATTGCTGGAAATCTATTCGTTGGGTTGCGACCGTCTGTTAACCAGCGGATTGGCTCCTAAGGCCGAAGAAGGCATCGGGCTGTTAAGAGAACTGGTGGCAGAAAGCACAAACTTAGAACCAAGAGAAGGTTGCGGTGTTAGGGGAAGTGACTTCTGCATTATGCCTGGATGCGGTGTAACACCTGAGAATGCTGCCCGTATCATAAAAGAAACGGGAGCCACAGAAATCCATGGCTCCCTTAGAAAGAACGGTCATACCGACGCGGTAATGGTGCACGAGACTATTTCTCGTGTATTGTCAGCTGTCGGATGACACTCATTATCTGATCAACAATTCCTATAGTATATCCCTGCTGGAACCAAACCACGCGGTTGAAGGTGTCGGCCATCATGAGGATGGGCAACTCCTGGCTGCCGTGTGTGAGTTCCTGGATGTGCAAAGCCTCAACGGTCTCTGGGTCGGCAACACCAAAGATGAAGTTGTCGGGCAACCTATCGAAGTCCTTACGATGTGAGCGGAACGACTGGAACTCTTCCTGCGAGGGGAACAGCATGACAAAGAGGTGCGGCCACTGAGAGAGGTAGATGTTGGCCTCCTCGCATTCATGCAGAATATGTGTGCTGGGTTCGTGATTGTCGCGAATCAGCGCTACTACATAATAGCCTCGGCCTGTGCTCTCCAGCAAGGTCTTATGCACTCCCTTATAATTGGTAAAGTAGTTCTCGCAGTTGAAGTTGCCAATCACACGCAGCTCGTCGGCATTGTCGCGCAACTTGAGAACTTGCTTCTGCGCTGTATTAGCCTTCAGGCCAAAGAACTCCAGATGTGCCAGTACGCTACCGTCAGCCATACGGGTACCTGAAACCAGCAGATACTGACCTGCATCCATCTGCACACCATTGGCGAAGGTATCTTTCCAGGTGGCTTCCTCGGGGAATTCCTGCAAAGAGAGGGTCCCGTTCTGGAGGCGTGAAAGACTGAACTGCGAATAGTAGGATGGATTCTCTTTAATGGCAAAGTCATTATATATAAGGTTTAGTGTCCCCTGGGGAGCAATCTCCTGAACGGCCTCGCCAAAGTTTACATCGTGCCAAACGGAATTGTCGTCGGCCCACTGCACCTTACCTGTTACTTCATCGATACGAGCCGGTACACCTGCACTACGACATGCTGCTACAAAGAAAATATCCCTGCTATGAGCATCGGTAGTATGATGGCGATATACACCCTCGGGACTCATGCAAAGCTTCTGGGGATTACGTGAAACGTCTACGCTGATGCTGTCTGTTACCCATTGGGCAATAGCCGTAGCATCTTTCCCTGCAAAGACTTTACCCAGCACCTGACGGTAAGGGGTAAGCATTTCGTTGCTGATACGTGGTGCCAGAATATACTGTTTCCAGAGGGGAGAATCAGACGAAGGTGTGTTGTCAGCAGCATCGACCAAAACCTCTACGGAAACATCGCAAAGGTCTTTTGGGCGTAGGGTGCTGATAACATCCTTGCCGTTCTTGTGCGATTGGAAGTCCTTTATCACCTGCCAGTTCTGACGGGCATTCTTCAACTCATCCTCTTTGCTGAAGGTCTGCTCCATATAGGCGTTACGCAGGCTGTCTTCGCGATGCAACCGCTCCCTATTTGTTCGTATCTGTGTTTCAGAAAGGTCGGGTATGTACTCTTTAGAAGGAGGAGGCACCAGGTCGAAATCAAGAGAAGCCGTATAACTGTCATCTTTATCCACCACCACGGTTACTGTATCCTGCTGGCCTACGCTGGCTTTCTCGAATCCGAAAAGACCATCCTTGCTGGCCCAAACCACAAGGTCGCCCTTGCCACATTCCAACCAAGTCTGGCCGTTAACATCAGACTGTTTGGAGACCAAGGTGTAGAACTCGGCATAGTTGTAAAGGCGGAAATCGACCTTTGCATCTTCGAGGGGAGTACCTTCTGCATCTACCACTTTAACGGCAATAGTGTCTGTCTCGGCATAGTTGGAGGTTACGTTAATCTCTGTGTAGCAGGCGTTACGGCTGACTACATCCTCGGGACCATCATAGTTACCAAATACCTTGGTGTGCATGAGCATACCGCGTGATGCGGGCTCGTTGAACCAACCCATATTCAGTACGGGCAGCGGTTCGCAGGCACCCATAAAGTACCAACGGCCATTTACCCATGCCTCAACCCAAGCGTGGTTATCATCGGTATGAGCCCAGCGTGGGGTGTAAACCTGACGGGCGGGAATACCCACAGCACGAAGCGCAGCAACGGTAAAGGTACTCTCCTCGCCGCAACGACCTGTAGCGGAACGCATGGTAACAAGGGGTGATTTGGTACGACCGTCAGAAGGAGCATACGTGACATGTTCGTGACACCAATGGTTAACTTCCAGCACGGCATCGTACATATTCTTATCCTTCACGCGGTTCTTGAGTTCTTCGTATAAAACTATGCGGGCAGAGTCCAGATTCTCGTTGTTGACACGCAGCGGGAGTACAAAATGTTTCCACTCGCGCTCTGGAACCTTCTGGCCCCAAGGCATTTTCTGACGGGCTTTCAGCGTTGCACGGACGTTAGCCTCCCAGAATTCGCGAGGATAATCCACGCTGTCGGGCAAGGGCATACTGGCATACAGGAAATCCATTGCTTCCTGCACCTGTTGTTCCGACTGGTTACTGCATCCTGCCGTAAAAACCATGAGGAGCCCTAAAGATAAGGCTCCCCACAAGGTATGTTTCTTACTTCTCATAAAAATCATTTACTGAGCGTACATATCAACAATAAGTTCGCCAAACAGCGTATTGGCCCATGCAAACCAAGAGCGGGTGAAGTCCTTGGCATCGTCCTTGTTGAAAGACTCGTGCATGAAACCTGTATCGCCATCGGTCTTCAGAATCTGCTGCACGCACCATTCCTTCTCGGCACGGTCATTGGTAGTGAAGGCCTTCATTACCAAGCTCATAGGCCAAGGCTTGTTCAGACCACAGTGAGGACCACCGATACCTTCGCCGGCCTTACCCTTGAAGAAGTAAGGATTATCCTCGCTCCAGACAAACTTACGGGTATTCTGATAGATGGGGTCATCGATAGACACATCGGTCAGATAAGGCAGGCAGAGCAGGCTGGGCGCATTGGAGTCGTCCATCAGAAGAGCTGAACCATAGCCATCTACCTCGAAGGCATAAATCTTACCATACTTGGGATGCTCCACAACAGCATACTTTTCCAGAGCCTCTTCTACCTGAGTTGCCATTCGGCGGCAGTCGCTTGCCAAACCGTATTCCTTATTCACATCGTTCAGGATGATAGCAGCCTTGCGCAATACACTTACGGCAAAGAAGTTGCTGGGAACCAGATAGGGGAAGATGGTACTGTCGTCAGAAGGACGGAATGCGCTGGCAATCAGTCCGCAAGGTTTGCCAGGATGACCGTAACCACGGTTGGAGCGTGTGTCGTGCAAAGCCTCGGTCTTGCGGGTGAAACGATAGTTAGTGATTGGACCGTTCCAGTTCTGTTGGTCTTGGAAGACGTGCAGAATCTCACGAATGGCCTGTAGCCACTTCTCATCGAAGATGCTGGCGTCACCTGTCTGCTGCCAGTAGGCATAGGCAAGGCGCAGAGGATAGCAGAGCGAGTCAATCTCGTACTTGCGCTCGTGCAGTTCCTTCTTCATTTTTGTATTGTCAGACATCCAATGGCCATTTTCAATAGCCTTGATATTAAAGGCATTGGCGTATGGGTCGATGAGGATGCAAGCCAATTGACGACGGATAACGCCACGGATGAGGTGACGCAAAGGCTCGTCCTGATTCACATAACGCAGATAGGGCCATACCTGTGCGGCGCTATCGCGCAACCACATAGCCTCGATGTCGCCTGTGATCACGAAAGTATCATCGTCGCCGCTCTCCTTGCTGTACCAAACTGTTGTATCCAAGGTGTTGGGGAAACAGTTTACGAACATCCAGTAGAGTTTTGGGTCGATGGCAGTAAGTTTCGACTTGAGGTCGAGAATCTGCTTCTCAACAGCCTCGCTGCGGAAGAGACGCTTCTCGGGAGCAGGACGCAGGTCCTTGATGGTTGACTGTACAGCCACTTCCTGCTTCTTGGCTTTTTCTGGAGCCTCGTAGAAATTGGCGCTGAAAGTAGACATTGGCGCGCCTATCAAAAGGGCTAAAAAGAGTAGCCCCTCTCTAACTCCCCCAAAGGGGGAGAACTTAATAATTGGTTTCATCTTACTATGGTTATTTTGTTTGGATTCTTGTATTCCCCCACCTCCCATTTGGGGGAGGAGGGGTTTGGGGTTGGAGAGGGGCCTTCTTACTTTGTCATGTAAACATCCAGTACACCTCCGGCCATAATCTGGTCGTGAGTAATGGTAGTGCCCTTCAACTGCTTGCCGTTCAGCACATACTTCTTAACATAGATGGCTTCCTTGCTGCCACCATGAGTGCGGATGGTGAAGGTCTTGTCTTCGCCTACGGGAATAACAGCCTCTTCAACAATGGGAGAACCCAACTGGTAAACACCGCCACAAGGCTCAACCTGATATAGGCCCAAAGCAGAGAGGATGTACCATGCAGACATCTGACCAACGTCTTCGTTACCGCAAAGACCAGCAGGCTGGTCGGTATAAAGTTCGTCCATCACATAGCGAACCCACTTCTGAGTCTTACGTGGCTGGCCTACATAGTTGTACATATACAATACGTGGTGGCTGGGCTCGTTTCCGTGAGCATACTGGCCAATCAGACCAGAGATGTCAGGAGCAGCACCTTCGCCCAGGTCGCTGTCTGCTGCCAGAAGAGCATCCAGATGGTCGCCCAATGCCTTATCGCCACCCATCAGGTTAGCCAGACCTTTTACATCGTGGGGTACCAGGAAGGTGTACTGCCAGGGGTTACCCTCAGTATAGTCGCGAGTCTGACGGTTGGGGTTGAAGTTTTCGGGCAGAGGACGGAACTCACCCTTCATATCCAAAGCGCGCATGCACTTAACACGTGCATCCCACAACTTTCTGTAGCCTTGGCTGATGTTATAGAAGCGAACGCTGTCTTCCTTATGGCCCAACTTGCCTGCTACCTGAGCAGCAGCCCAAGAAGCAAGATAGTATTCCATACTCTTAGCTACACATTCACTTTCACGACCATCGTAAGGCAGGTAACCCAACTCGGCCAGATAGTCTTTGCCACGCAGGGGAACACGACGGTTCTTGGCAAACTCTGTTGGCAGCATGCTGGCCTTGATAGCCTCATACATCTTCTCGGCATCGATGTCCTTGCACTCATTCTTCAGGATGATATCAGCTAATACAGGAACGGCGGGCTCACCAACCATACAATAGGTGTCGTTGCTTACCAGATGCCATACGGGCAGTTCACCCCACTCATAATACATATTCATCATGGTATGTGCATAGTCGCGCATACGGTCGGGCATGATAAGAGTTGCCAGAGGATGTGCTGCACGATAGGTATCCCAGAGACTCCAAGTTGTCAGGTTGGTAAAGTCGGCACCGCGGTGAACCTTAAAGTCGCAACCCATATAGTCGCCTGTTACATCATTCCAAATCTGGGGGGCTACCATGTAGTGATACATAGCGGTGTAGAAGATAGTACGTTCGCGCTCTGTGCGGAAGGTAGCCTTGATACGGCTCAGCTGCTTATCCCAAGCCTGACCTGCAGCATCAGCAATAGCGTTGAAGTTGAAGTCGGGCATCTCGGCATTCATGTTGATAAGCGCATTTGCCTCGCTGGTAGGAGATAATGCTACCTTAGCCAGAATTTGGTCGCCAGGGCCAACTTCGAAAGTAGCCTGACCATACTTGGCATTTACACCCTCAGAGAGCCAATAATGCATAGGATGACTGAAACGAATACAGAAATATACCCTCTGATCAGAAGCCCATCCTGCACTACGACGATAACCCATTAGGGTGTAGTCGTCAATCTGAATAGCTCTAGCCTCACGGGTATCATCGCCAACGGTATTATCCAAGTCGATGATGATACGGGCATTGTTGCTGCCCTTGGGGTAGGTAAAGCGATAGAGAGCCACACGCTCTGTTGCTGTTACCTCGGCCTGAATGGCAAAGCGGTCCAGCAAAACACGATAGTAACCAGGAACCATTACCTCGGTCTCATGACGGTAGTCGCTGGCCAGCCCTTTACGGCTGAGCTCCAAGTCGCCATAAGCAGGCATCAGGGAAATGTCACCCAGGTCGCCACAACCGGTACCGCTAAGGTGCATCTGGGCAAAACCGATAATCTGCTTGCCGCTTTCGTGGTAACCTGAACACCAGTCCCAACCCTGCTCGATCTGAGTAGGTCCGGCATTTACCATACCGAAGGGAACGTTTGCACCTACAAACACATGACCGTGGTCGCCTGTACCGATACGGGGATCAACGTACTTTGCAAGGTTGTCGGCCATTGCTGTCATACTCAAGAGCAAACCGACAAATAAGAATTTACTTTTCATTGAAATTGGTAGTTTTATCTATTAGAATTTATAATATTTGGTCAAAGTTGCCGCAAAGTTACGAATAAGCGAGAGAAAAGCAAAAGAAAAGCTTGTTTTTTCTTTTCTTTTCCGAGCGAAAGTAAGTTAGAACGAAGTTCAAAGTTACGAATAAGCGAGAGAAAAGCAAAAGAAAAGTTGTTTTTCTTTTCTTTTCCGAACCGAAAGAGCAGCGAGAGCCAAAGAAAGTTCACTTTCATTTGGCCGAGTCGCGTTTGAGGTCGACGAAGTCAGCGAAAGTAAGTTAGAACAAAGTTCAAAGTTACGAATAAGCGAGAGAAAAGCAAAAGAAAACATCATAAAAAATCGCCAAAAGAAAAAGTACACAGAAAGACTGCTGTCAGCTCACATCGCATAGTTATATGGATGTGGGCTCTCCCGAGAGCCTGTGTACGAAACCACGCGCGAAATGTCAATACGAACCAATACACATACAGATGATACAGATGTTTTCTAAGACTTCGCGTACGTGCGCAGGAACTCTATGAAATCGTTTTATACTTCCTGCGTACGTGTAAGTAAAGTTTGCAAAATCAAGTGTATGATGTGTATCTGTATAACATACTACTTGTTCTCCCTAAATATGATAGTTAGCATGTGTAAGTATGATAGTTACACAATGAAAACAAGATAGTTTGTTATTACCGCTTTTTCTTGTGGGATTGGGTGAAATATTGTAACTTTGCCATCAGAGATGTTACAGAAAGAGAGGAACAGGGCAGTGTAATTCTCGGCCAAGGTGATATCACTTTACGGGCAAAATCGGTGATAATCAAGAACTCTACAACTATTCCATTAGGTACCAAACTGAAGATAGTAAACCAATAATAACACAAAAATAATGAAATCATATAGATTAGCCATACTTGCCTTTGCTGTTCTCATATCAGCAGCCGTTCGTGGGCAACTTTTCCATCCTCTTGGGCTAGGATTTGAAATATCTGATCAATGGCGACAGATCTTCCAGCCACAAATGTATGTTGAAGGCGATATCCTTTACGTATGCACATGGCATGGTCTTTATTCCAAGGATTTATCAAATATCGGAAGCGAGTGGCAGTTAGCCGGATTTGATGGCATCCCTGTTCTTGACTTTGTCCGCAGAGGAGATGATATCTATGCCTTGTGCTTTAACGATAAGAATGATGTATTTCTGTTGTCACATGATGGGGGAAAAACTTTTGAGGATGTTACTCCTGATGATTTTAGCTATTTGACAAAAAAGTATGGACATGTGTTTTGGTATTTTGGCCGGCATCCAAACGACCCAAATACGTTCCTTCTTTCATCTTTTCTATATGCAGGTATATTCTTAACTACCGACTTTGGGAAGATTTGGAACAAACTTTCATTTTATACCCCTGATTTCTTGGGATTCCACCCCCAGAAACCTGAGATAATATACGAATGTGGTGGTGGAGGATTTACTGACGAAAAGACAGATTTCAGGATAAGCTACGATGGAGGAAAGACATGGGAAGAAAAAGCCAGTTGCTTACCAAACGGCAGCCAAGTTTCCCGTATAGCTTTCCATCCTATCGATCCTGACAGATGGATTGCCGGAGGTTTTCGTTGCGTCTATACAACAAGTGACAACGGTAAAACATGGGAGACACAATACTTTATTGGTGATTCTGAAAGAGAGACGGTATGGCGTCATCCAAATTACGACAACGAGAATGCTGATATTGTATATATGGCAGGAGGATATCATCCTAAATACATGAAACTTATGTGCTCTACTGATGGCGGAACCACATGGAACAGGCCATATTTGGAGCCGATAAAGACCACTTCGTCTGAATT
>JAFSRW010000019.1 GCA_017445925.1 Bacteroidaceae bacterium
CATAGTTTTATTTTAAAGTCTTTTTTCCATTCTGAATATATATGTTCTTCTTTGATTGAACATTGTTGACCCTGCGACCTGAGAGGTCATATACCGGACCATCGTTCAGGTTAAGGTTATCGTTATCGTTAACGTTAACGTCTTCTATGCCATCAATAAAGTCCTCTAAGTCGCCTACAATAGTGCCGAACTTTGCCCAACTGGATGCCTGATACTTGGCAAGGGCGCTGGCATAGACGTGAATCGTAGGATTGCTGTTGAAGATATAATCCGAGAGGGTTGGAGGCGTAAGGGCTTTTACATAGACGTCCTTAACGGGGGTATTGTAGAAAACACCCTGACTTACCGACTTGAGCCCCTTGCCCAGAACAACAGTTGAGAGCATGCTGCAATCGCCAAAGGCTTCAAGGCCAATGGATGTTACGGCATCCGGAATCTCAATCGTCTTGATTCCTAACCCACGGAAAGAGTGTTCTGCTATCGTGGTAGTCTTAGTAGGCAGGCTAATAGAAGCAAGCTGCTTGAAATGATCAAAAATATAAGTGCCCATCGTATTGGCTGTGGTCTTATAGCTTTGATAATATGAGGTTCCGCCTGCAACTATTCTGGCATTCGTAAGGTCGATGGCTGCCAAATTACCTTCTGTGAGGAGCTGGCGCAAGTACTTGATATCTGTGCCATTGAGAGGACCGCTGATAACCACTTTGATAGCTTTGTCAGTAAGATTTCTGGTCAGTGATCCTGCCATCGTCAAGTCCACATACTCTATTCCGTCTCCAGCCTTGGTGATTTCATGCAGCACGCCACCCTGATCGTATGAATAAAGGGTATAATCACTTCCTATACTGGTAGGAATACAGAAGTTCTTTGCATTGGCTGCATACTTTAGATTACCCTCAGCATCCAGCATCAGGAAACCCAATCCGCCTTCGCCTTCAAGGGCATAAAGGCTGTCGGCCTGCAAATAAGTGTACTCCGATGGTTTGCTGGCACCTGGCAGGTAATCAGTAAACTGTCCCACATCACCACACTGGCCAACTTTGTCTGATTCACGACGCTTCTGTCCTGCTGTAGTGAGGAAATCCGTAGTAGGAATACTCTCTACACGGTCTTCTATGAAGATGATCTCGCGGTTCTTGGTAGGATACTTGGCAATTTCGTTCAGCGTCTTTTTAATATCAGACTGGTAAACCGTCATCTTATGCTCGCCATAATCATTCACGATATAGTTGTTAAGCGGCTCAAAGAAGCCCCAGATGCGGAAGAAGTCTGTAAGGTCTTCCTGCGCTACCTCGCACACCTTGCGCACAAACTTCAGACAACCTGTGTTAGAGCTGTAGAGGGTTAGCGGGTCCTCACGCAACTTATTGAAGAGCGTGGGGAAGAACGCAGTGTTCTTCTGCGCCAGATGATAATAGAGGTAAAGCTGCCAGTACATACGCATTTGACTGTTCAGCGAACGGGTAAAGAAGGGCTCATGGCGTGAATATTCATCCATAATGGTAGCAAGGGAGTTTCCGCTTGTGGTAACCAGACCATCGTGAAAGCGAACATAGTTGGAGAACAGATTGTTGCTAACCTCTGTTCCACCCTCTACGGTTATCGGGCCCTGATTGTTGTGTCCGCATTCATGAGCTGAACACCAGTCATCAAAATCGGCTGTCCTGCTAACATCAAACGAACTTTGCACACAACCGGCAGTGTTATACATTGTCCTGTAAGATGCAGAGTTGGCAAAACCGCCATCGGTTGCCTCACCCTCCACAGCAAAGTTGGGATTGTTGTAATAGATGGGGTAGATAGCCTCACCGCCCGTCAGATAGAAGGGTGCTCCAGCACGCTTGCCTGTGGCCACACTTTCACAAATTCCCATCAGTTCCCTCTCCCATACCGCCAGGCTGTCGAACCAGCAGATGCTCTTTTCTACACTTTTCGGCCATACTGATCTATAGGTACTTGTCTTAAAGTTGAATATAGAGTGTCCGCCCTTCACCGTAAAGCGTTCATACTTGGCAGCCTTTAGGATGGCCTGGTAGTCGGCGTCGCTCTTTCGGGCCACATCGTAATAACCGTTCACCAGTCCACCTTCAATATGAATCTTTATCTCAGGCCACTGATCCAGCGTCTTTTTCATCGACTTCGTATCAGCCGTATAGATAATGTAGAAAAGCGAATTCTCTTTACCCTCGACAACGTTCAGTCCTTTCTTCAGCATCTTACCCTGTTTGGCATCTGTCACCAAATCGTTTCCTGCACATCCGGCCATATAAAGCGTAGCATCTGTAGGCACATCAGAATCCACAAACACATATAGCGATTCATCACCCTTGGTATAAATACCCGTCGGGTTACCCATATACGACCCGCCTGTGGCGCGTAACTTGTTATTCCAGTAGTAGGCATCGCTGTATGCCTTGTAGCTGTGAATGCGGAAGTCCTGCTCATACTTGGCCCAGTCCTCGTTCTTCAGTTTCAGGGCAATATCTATCATATAGCTGGGCATACCACCTTCCTTCATCAAGGCTGTAAGCTGCTCATCCGTCATGCCCATGTATTCGGCCTTTAATTGTGTACAGGCCACATCCTCGAACCATGTGCCCATGTTCTGGTTAACAATATCACTGGAATCGTTATCCTCATCAGGGTAGTATTTGTCAAGCGAGCCATATATGTTGCCATACTGATTCCAGGCGGAAGCCTTGTATTCTTGCAACACGCTTTCATAGACACGGATAGTGGGCCTTGTAGTAAAGATATAAGCATCCAGGGATGGAGGTGTCTTAGGCTTAACGTTGGCATACTTGATATTCGATGAGTTGTAGAACACGGCCTGTTCCAACTTATTTACCTTGCTGCCAATTGTCACTGTGTTAAGCGATTTACAATCTGCAAAGCAGGCTCCACCCAGGCGTGTCACGGTATTGGGAACGTCTGCTTCCTTAAGTCCCGTCTTGGAAAATGCATACCTGCCTATTGAGGTTATGGTCTTAGGAAGAACACAGGCAACAAGTTTGGAGCAGTCGGCAAACATATAGTCACCCAGCACATCGTTGGTGGTTGTGTAACTCTCGTTATATGCCACGCCACCCTTCACGATGCGTACTTCAGCCAAGTCCAGTTTTGTTACCTTACCTGCCGTCAGCAGTTCGCGGATAAACTTCACATCGGTTCCATTGATGGAGCCCGAAAGCTTGAGTTCTTTTTCCAGCGTAATATCCTGCAACAGATTAGAGAGCGTACCGGCTTTGGTAACATTTACTTCTGTTGCCGACCATGCGAACATTGAACACAGAAAGGCAATGCTCGGAAGCAATGCCTTTATGATTTTCATAGCTTTTTTCATGATTTATCTCATAAATTTCTTTCCATTTTTGATGTAGATGGTACCGGGCTGTAGATTAGTAACCTTACGACCCATCAGGTCATAAACCGCACCATTGTTAAGATTAAGGTTATCGTTAACGTTAATGTTAACGTTTTCTATGCCATCAATGAAGTCCTCCAAGTCGCCTACCAACGTTCCGTACCTATCCCATCCTGCCGACTTATATTTGCTGAGAGCGTTGGAATAAACGTGGATAGTCCTGTTCTTGCCGGAGAAGAGGTAATCGCTAACACCGTTCAAGGTTGGCGGAGTAACTGGCTTGAAGTAAGCCTCCTTAACAGCAGAGCTATAGAACACACCCTGGTCCATCGACTTGACCTTCTCACCTACCACTACAGATGTAAGGTTATCGCAATAAGCAAAAGCATCGCCACCAACGGAAGTCACCTTGTCGGGAATCACAATCGACCTCAGACCTGAGTTGGAGAAAGCGTTTGAACCTATACTGGTAATGGTGGAAGGCAGACTCAAAGCTACAAGTTTCTTAATGCCTGAGAAAGCGCTGGCAGCTATGCTGGTGAGTCTGGTAGTCTTTTCGATGTCGATGGACTGAAGATTCTCCTTGTTGATGAGCTGCTTCATATAATTGAGGTCGGTAGTATTAATCGGGCCACTGACAATCAGCTTGATAACCTGATTGTTCTCCAATTTCGACTTCAAGCTTCCCGCAGAAGTAAGCGTGATGTACACGGTGCCGCTACCACCCAGGGCTACTTCGTGCAGCGAGCCGTCAGCATCGTAAGAGTAAATGGTAAAGTCGCTACCTACGCTTGTCGGGATACAGAGGTTCTTTGCGTTGGAAGCATACTTGATTTTATTTTCGGCATCCAGCATAAGGAAGCCCAAGCCGCCCTCACCCTCCATGGCATAGAGGCTGTCGGACTGGAAATATACATACTCTGAAGGAGCACAACCTCCGGGCCAATAGCTGGTAAACTGCCCCAGTTCACCACACTGGCCAACCCTGTCGGAACCATTGCGCTTCTTGCCCGCAGCCTGTAGGAAACCTGTTGAGAGCACATAATCGGCACGGTCCTCCACAAAGATGATTTCGCGGTTCTTCTTCTCGTATTTGGCAATGTTGGTCTTCGTGCTGTTGATGCCAGACTGGGTAACAGCAATGGGATGCTCACCATAATCCTCAATCTTGGTTCCGGTCTTTATGGGCTCAAAGAAGCCCCAGATATCAAAGAAATCGGTCAGGTCTTCCTGAGCTATCTCGCAGACCTTACGGACAAACTTCAACCCTCCGTTGTTATTGTTGGTAGTATTATAATTAACCAGCGGATCTTTGCGCAGCGCTTTGAAGAGTTCTGGATAGAACGATGTGTTCTTCTGACCCAGATGATAGTAAAGATACAGGTCCCAGAAGAAACGCAAACGGCTGTTTACATCCCTGAAATAGAACGGTTCATGGCGAGCATATTCTCCCATAACGGTGGCAAGTGTTGAGCCGTTTGATGAGTTCAGACCGTCAAGGTAGCATACAAGGTTGGAAAAAACATTATTCGAGGCCTCTGTACAACCTTCCAGGTTAATAGCATGCTGGTTATTATGGCCACACTCATGGCCTGCACACCAGTCGTCCATATTGGTATTCAATGCGTTGAGGCAGTTCTTGATACAATCTATGCCGTTATAGCTGGTTCTGTAAGGAGTGGAGTTGGCATAGCCTGCATCCTCGGGCTCTCCCTCGATAGCAAAGTTCGGGTTGTTGTAATAGATGGGATAGATGGCTTCACCGCCCGTCAGGTACCAGGGATAGCCTGCCTTCTTGCCTAATGCCACCTCCTCGGTCATACCCATCAGGTTCTTCTCCCATACGGCTACGCTGTCAAACCAGCAGATGCTCTTGTCAATGGTCTTGGGGAAAACGGTTTTGTAGGAAGCAGTCTTCAGGTTAAAGAGGGAATGTCCGCCCCTTACGGTAAAGCGTTTGTGGGTAGCAGCCTTCAGGATGGCCTGATAATCTGCATCGCTATGGCGCGAAACATCGTAGTAACCGTTCACCACGCCGCCTTCCACGTGAATCTTTATCTCGGGCCACTGATCCAGCGTCTTTTTCATCGACTTCGTATTAGCCGTATAAACTATGTAGTACAGAGCGTCTTTTATGCCTTCAATAACGTTGAGTCCCTTCACCAACTTTGTGCCTGTCTGGGCGCTGTAGATAAGTTCGTTCTCCACACAACCGGCAAAGTATAAGGTAGCGTCAGAGGGAACGTCGCTGTCAACAAAGACGAATAGTTCATCCCCGTCGTTCTTGGCATAGATACCCGTGGGATTACCCATGTACGAGCCGCCAGTACTCTTCATCTTATCGTTCCAATAGGTAGCATCGCTGTAAGCCTTATAACTGTGGATGCGGAAGTCCTCCTCGTACTTGGCCCATGAAGCGTTCTTCACCTTCAGAGCAGTGGAAATCATCAGCTCAGGCATATTCACTTCGGTCAGAGCAGCAGTCAGTTCCTCGTCGCTCATAGCCTGACATTCAGGTTTCAGCTGGGTGCAGGCAGCATCCTCAAAGTAGTCGCCGCACTTGGTCTTGGCTATCGTGTTGGGGTCTTCCTCCATTGGATAAGTCTTCTCCAGTCCACCCACAATGGTGCCATAGGTTTTCCAGTCAGTAGCTTTGTACGAGCTCAGCGAACTTGTATAGACGTAGATTCTGGGAGACGATGAGAACAGGTAAGGTGGTACGCCTGGAGGAGTTATAGGCTTAACGTATGCGTTCTTTACATTCGAACTATAGAACACGCCCTGATCTAATCGCTTCACTTTACTTCCAATGACAACGGTAGCCAGAGAGGAGCAGTAGGCAAAGGCATCGCCGCCCAGACTTGTTACACTGTTGGGGATATCCACCTTGGTAATTCCTGTACCGGAAAAGGCACAAGTCTTAATGTTCTTGATGTTGGTAGGCAGCAAGATGCTTTTCAGTTTGGAGCAGTCCTGGAACATACTCTCGCCTATCACATCATCCTCTGTCTTGTAGCTGTTGTAATAGGCAACACCGCCGCTTACAATGTTTACGCCTGAGAGGTCAAGGGATGTAACAGTACCGTTGCTCACCCACTCACGGATAAGTTTCACGTCTGTTCCGTTGATGAAACCGGTAACCTTCAGGTTAGCATCACTTGTGTTCAGCAGGGTCGAGAGAGTTCCTGCCTTTTCTACGTTAACTTCTGTATCTGCCCAAGCCCATGTGGCAGTAAAGCCGACGAAAAGTGTCAGCAGCAATTTGCTGGTCTTTAAACAACCTTTCCTTTTCATTTTGTGTTCTTTTTTATATTTGATTTAAGTTTATTTCTTCCCTAATCTCTATTCCCTAATCCTTAATCAGTTAAGGTTAAGGTTAACGTTAACGTTAACGTTTTCATCCATTCAAGCTCAGCACAAACCTGGTGCCCTTGGTAAACTCAGGGTCAATGCTCAGGTCGCCATTCATCTTAATGGCCATTTGCTGACAGATGGGCAGCCCCAGTCCGTCTCCGGTGGTAAGGTCACGTACCTCCAGGAAAGGCTTGAATACATCCTCGCGCTTCTCCTCGGAGATAACAGAACCCGTATTGGAAACCAGGAACTGGCACTTGTGAACACTGCGCTTCTTAAAGTCCAGGTGAATGTGTCCGCCCTCAGGGGTATAATTAACGGCATTGTTGAGCAGATGCAGCAAGATGTGCGTCACATATTCCTTATTAATTGTAGCACTCATCTTGGGAGCATCCACGTTCAGTACAACGCCCGCCTTCTCCTTACCGCGAACCTGATTCATCAGTTCTTCGCAGAAAGGCTGCAGACTTACCTCTTCTGTCTCAACCTTCTCCCCTATCGTGGTTTCCAGTTGCGAGAGCGTCTGTATATGGTTCGAGAAATCCAGCAGCGCCCTCACCTCAGGTTGCTGAGCGTTCAGCTTCTGCAGGGTAGGTGTCAGCTGAGCAGAAATGTTGCTTGTGAACTTAGCTTTCAGGGCAATATTCTCACCCAGTTGGCGGATAGTCTTCTTTTGCTTACGGGTAAGAGCCAACAGGCGTAGTACCAACAGGGCACCTATTACCAATACAACGGCCAATATGGCAGACAGAGCGCACAGCGCTATGATGATACCCTTCCTGGTAGCCAGTTTAGCGTCTTTCTCGGCAATCTCTTTCTCGCCAGCCTGAATCTGCTCCTTCAGAGCGCCTGACACATCAGCCAACTTCAGTGCTGCAGCAGAATCCTTCCAGGCAATGTAGCCGCTATAAGCCTGAGCCACCATATTAACGCTTCCCGACTTCTTGCCACCCTCTATCATCAGTTTATAAGCATCATTCACCTTATCATATTCCTTCGATGCCGTCAATTTATTTGCCATCTCATTAAAAACAGCATTACCCTTGGCAGTCTCACCGAAGGTATAATAGTAAATGGCCTTATTGTACAGGAGGTCGTTCTTTACCTTTTCTTCGCCCGAAGCATTGGCAAACTTCTCCATTTTATCCAGATGTTCTGCTGCACTTGCACTTCTGTGCATCTTCATGTACATATTCATCCTTATAAGCGAAGCCCTGTAGCGTTGAGCTGCCCTACCCTGTTCATTCAGCTTCTCGTTGCTCTGAATAGCCTGCTCTATATTGTGTAAGCGTTCAAAAGCCTCCTTATATCTGCTGGCAGCCACATCACCCTCTACACGCTGCCACATCTCACTTGTTTGTGCGTTTGCAAAAGTGCAAACCATAAATATATTTAGAAGTAAAATACCTTTTTTCCAGTTCATAATACCTTATTCTTTAAAATAGCACTGCAAAATTACGAATAAGTGAGCGGAATACAAAATAAATCAGTATTTATTTTTATTCCCGAACGTGAGTAATTTCGAGACGTAGTCTCAAAGATACGATTAAGTGAGAGAAAAGCAAAATAAAACACAAAAAAAACTGCTACCTTGATAGCAGTTTCTTAGGTTAGAGGTTAGAGAGACTTTGGCTATTGGCTATTAGCTATTGGCCTAAGTTCTTGAACCTTTGAACTCTTGAAGGCTGCGATTGAGTGAGAGCAATGATAAGCTTGCTTAAGCATTGCCGAGCGTGAGCAGGCTCGACCGCAGGTCAACCTCTTGAACGATTAGCGTTTCTGTTCTCGGTTTTTGTATGAAGTTTGTTTTCGCTTGTCAAATAATTTTGTAGTCGTTATCGCTTATCTTTCATTTTTCATTCTTTCATTTTTTCATTTTCCTAAGGGAAAAATTTGCAGCCATTAGGGCCCGCAAAATTTACCCTTAAGGGTCGCCGCTGTAAACCCTTGATTTGACACTGCAAAGATACGACATTGGCATTGCGGTTCTCGAATGATTGACAAACTTTTTTAAACTTTTTTCTGTGGGCAGGTCACGAGTGTCACGTGTCACGAGTGTCATTAACGAAATCAGAGTGCGAAAATGCTCATAAGTAATATAATATATATATTATATTTCTTATGGCCGGAAAATCACCTCCCCCAATCCAAAATCCTTAATGACACTCATGACCTTTGACACTTATGACACAAGTGGTTGATTGGTAAGGAGGTGTAAATTGTCAAACCAAACATAATGAATAATTTTCTTCCAAAACATTTGGTAATTGGAATAAATTTATTACCTTTGCGGCATGAATGAGGATGTAAGAGAAACTTTCCACTCTGCGGAGTACGATGAATACTACGCCAGCCTTGATGCTAAGACAAAGGCGAAGTACGACTATGTGGAGGCGATCATAAAGACCCAGTATGTGGTCAACAAGAAGTTCGTGAAGAATCTCGAAGGAACGGAATTCTATGAGGCGCGAATATCAGTGGGTACCAACGAGCACCGCACGATAGTATTTGCTATTGATTCCATTTCGTTCATGGAGAGCAAACGAGTGCTTTTCTTGAATTCATTCTTGAAAAAGGACACCAAGCAATATAAGGGTGAGATAGAAACAGCCCGTCAGATTTTGAACAAATATATCCAAGGAGGACAAGAAGATGATAAAGCTTGACGAAAAGAAGCTGGCCGGATTGAAAACCGGTTCGCAGCATTTGGCAGAGACGTATGGCGAGAAGGGAACTCCCAGACGTGAGGAGTTTGAGGCAAAGGCCAAGGCTTGGTACTATGCCGAGTTGTTACGTGACGAACGCAAGCGTCAGAAGCTGACCCAGCAGCAGTTGGGTGAGCGCATCGGCAAGAAACGCGAGTACATTTCTGCGCTTGAACAGGGACAGACTGACATGCAGCTCTCTACCTTTATGCTCATTGCGAACGCTCTTGGACTAAGATTCTCATTGGTCGTGGGGTAAACGGTCAGATACTTCGCCAATTTGGCAGGCAGCGACTGCCAAATTACAAACAGCTGATAGTTAACGCGTTGAAAATGGCGGATAGGGTCCGCCAAATCTTTTTCATTAAATAATTTATATTTTTCGGGACACATCAGGAACACAAGCATCAAAAATAATAGATTTCTTTTCATAATATAGGTCGTTTTCTTATTTATTCTGAGTAGCCTGCCTTGACATTGATGCCAGGCTGAACACCTACTTTCACGGCAAAACCCTTAGCCAAATACATGTTGGCAAGGATAGGAAAATTAACGTAATCTACTTTTGCTATCAAACCCGAGGATTTCTCACCTTGCTGTGAATAAATAGCGCCTGCAGACAGACCAACTCTCTCTCTCTTACTAGGTACTCGAATTCAAGCCCTGCTGCGAGGCCAATGCGAGGAGAAGTCGAAACTGATGAGAGGTAGGTCAATGATTGTGATTCGCCGAAATATGCTATGTTCAAGCCCACTTTCGGCTTAATGCTAAACGTTCCGGCTTCTGGCTGAGCAAAAACTGTTACCGATAGTATCAAAATTGACGCAAGAAGAATCCCTTTCATAATCTTAAAAGAAATCTTTATTTAACCAAAATCTTTTTGCCGGCTTTTATGTACAATCCCTTCTTCCTAAATTGAGAATTGAAAGTTGAAAATTGAGAATTAATTTTTCTTCCACTGAGATCATAGATTCTCCCCTCTCTCACGGTGTTCGGGTTGGGGGTGAGGCTTGTTCCATTGTCCTGAAGCACGATTTCCATCTTTACTGTTAAACCCTTTGTGGGCCCCTGGGTATATGGGTCATCCCAAGGAGCTACCAGATAGGCTCTTAATGCGCCTATTGCGGCTTTTCTCTGGTCTGTGCCAATAATCTGACAGTCTGGTGTGGTATCAAGGATATCAATGTAGAAACCTTCCTGACACTCCCTTTCTGCGCTACTATAAGAGCCAATGAACATAGCACCCTTTACGGAAACGGTATCACTGAGCAGACTTTCTAAATCCAGTTTGTTCAGGTCGATGGTGAAGTCTTCTTTCGGCACTATAATATAAGGTACTCTTGCTTTGGGCTCACGCTCTTCCGTGAAGATTATCTTGCCTTCCTCACACCGGTTAAGAGCGTAATATTTTCCTTTGCTGGCATCAGGTTCTGTAGGCAGAATTATCGTTGCCATCTGGTCTTTGGTATAGGAAACTGTTTCCTTAGCAGGCCAAACATCATACAGCACCTCACCGTTACGCTCAAAATGAACAAGCATAGAACGGTAATGACGCTCCTCGTATGGGAAACCTTCTTTGAAGAATGACAAAGCATGATACGGCTCCACAGGCCCAAAGAGGCATTCACCGTCATTCCACGTTGTTACGCCAATCCCCTGAATAATGCGGGCACCATTTATATCTGTGTATTTCAGTGGTCTCACACCACCGAACTCTCCCTCTTTTATTTCTTCAATTTTGCCGAAGTCGAACGTATCTGGAGGATAAATTGCTGTAGCGTTGTTCCTAATGATATCCACAAATCTTACAGTCATTCCTACTCTCCAATCAAAATAATATGCTTCGCCAGGAAAGGGACTGGTGTTGTCGTCATATATTACAGGAACGGTTGCCAACACGCCCATATCAATTCCATGATCTTCTCCTTCATAAATCAGAAGAGTAAGTGAGTCTGTCCATTCCTGGCTATTGGTATAGACGCACTTGAAAGGAGATTCCCAGTATTTGGGAGTATATGTTCCTTTCACAGAATACTCCACAGTCTCATAGTTAGGAACCCATTCATCGCCCACCTTTGAGTACCAGCTATCATACTTTAGAGTGTCAAGCCTAATCTCCGTCCACTTCGTTCCTTCGGGGTAGTACTCGTTGCTCCTGACCCATGTCTCACCTTCCGTCAGATTTACCTGACCATTGAACCACCAACACTTAAAGTAGAAGCTGTTAGCCTCCACATCATGTATGGTGAAAGATATGTTGTAAGGACATATACAATCTGCATCATTTTCGCCTATGGATTTCACTTTAACGGAGACGGTATATGGGTCGCTATTATTGCCATCGCTCACCGAAGGTATTACTTCGAAATCATCTGTGGCACATTGGCTCCAATAATTGTGTAGGTTCACCGTCAGAATGTTACCTTCCTTAAGCAAGGAAATTGATTGTATCGATGTGTTGCTGCCGGCTCGTGTATGATTCAGGCACCCGCTGCTCTGAACATCAGATGCTGTTGCCACAATGTTTCCAAAATCCTTCCAAGGCTCAACGGCCTTGTACATATCAACGGAAACCGCTGGAACATGGAGTGTGGCAGAAGCGATTGGGGTTTCGGAGAATGCCTCAACATCTGTAGTTGGAACACTTTCGGCACGGCAATAGATATCCTCCAGCTTGTCGCAATGCGTAAAAGCATAAACGCCGATAGATGTTACGTTACCTGGAAGGGTGGCAGACCTCAGACTCGTGCAATAAGCAAAAACATGATTACTAATGTTGGTAACACCTTCGGGAATGATGACGGATGTCAGACTGGTGCAATCTTTGAATGCCCTATCTTGAATGCTGGTCAGACTATTCGGCAAAAAGATATTGGCCAAGTTGGCGCAACCATGGAAGGCAGAGTAGCCAATGGACTTCGCGCCCTGAATAACAACGTATATAAGATTGGTACAACCATAGAATGCAGTCGAGCCAATGCTGGTTACGCTGCTCGGAATTTCAACGCATAACAAGGTCTTATTATTGGCGAACGCACTTTCAGCAATGTTTGTCACAGCGTATTTCTGTCCGTCATAATCCACCTCCGACGGTATGTATAAATCTTCGTTGCAGTTTTCTCCGTTTTTCAAATCGGCCGTATAAGACAATTTATGAAGTGTGTAAATTATTCCGCGGATGCTAACATCTTCCAGAATATCCACCAACTTCAAAGATTCTCCGTCCGTCAGGGTAACCATTCCCTCGTGCCACCAGCACGAAAAGAGGAAGCTGTTCGTCTCCAAGCCATTTATGGTAAACGAAACATTATACGGACTTTTCTGATACTGCATCACTTTATAATAGAAAGGTGCAAAACTGACAGACAAGGAAAAGGGAGTGCCGTTACTACCACCATTCAAGCTGGCTGTAACACCAAAGCCTTCTGTTTCGCTATAACTCTCATAGTTGAGTATCTGAACATTCAGTTTCGTTCCCTCTTTAGTAAGAATGATCGTATGCGTTATCTCATTTCCAGTGGATTGTGTATCATCCTGACGGCTGAACTGGATATTAGATACTGTCAGTTCCTGAGCATTAACACGAAACTGTGCCCCTATCAGGAACAGAAACAGCAAAAGGAAGAAAATTCTTTTCATAATATAGAGTTTTTGCGTTATTTCAAGTTTTCGCTGCAAAATTATGGGGTTTCAAAATAGCCGCCAAAAAAATCCACTCCCAAGTAGTCCCAACTTTTTGGTAAAAAATGTTAAAATGTGACAAATTTCCTCGTAAGTAGCTGTAAATCAATTATTTACATACAAAACGCGTATTTTTTATGTTATATAGCACTTTTGGGAGTACTTGGGAGTAAATTTGCTTGTCTGATTTGCAGAAAACATCTATTTTTGCACCGAAAACAGTTTAAGTAGCCCTATTATACGAAGAATTATGAGGAAAAAGCAGTTTTTATTCATGGCTTGCTGTATGCTGGCCTTGTTTTCTTCTTGCCAGAAGCAACACAAGGAAGAAACCTTGTCGGGACGCATTGACGAGATCTGGCAGGAATGCGAGTCCTCTGTTCCTGAGGCCGAAATGAGGACAGAGACAATGAAGGACTTTGTGTTGAAGTCGACAGAATACGTCAGACAAAAGTATAATCTGCTGAACATCCGCATTCGCGACAAGAAGAATATCGTTCCATCCTGCCCTGATTCCGCGCTGAAAATAATGGTCTATTTTGAAAAGCGAGGAAATCTTGTTGACAAGGAACGTGCCTATTACTATATGGGAAGTGCCTATCGCGACCTGAAAGACTACCCAAGGGCTGTGAACTTTTTCCTGAAAGCGGTGGAGAGCGCTGAGAAATGCCAAAGCGCCGACACCCTGATATGGCAAAACGCACTTTCTCAGTTGAGCAATCTTTATATGTTGCAACTCAATTATGAGGAAGAGCTGAATGCAGGGCTGCAAGTGGTAGAGCTGGCCAGACAAACAGGCGATAAACTGGGATGGCATTTAATAGACGTTGCCACAGCCTATAACCATCTAAACGATACTACCCATTGCCTACAGTACTGCGACCAGGCTTACACCGTTTACCAGCAGGAGAAGTTCCCTCCAAAATATGCCGGAAGCTATGCTTATATGCTGGCCATATACTCCAAATACAAACATTATGAGAAGGTTGAGGAACTGCTGCAGTACCTGCTGAAAGTTCCAGAACACCTTCGGCCCAATAATTATGAATTGTGTCTGGCTAAATACCACGAGAATGCCAACAGGACGGATTCGGCGATAATTCATTATAGAATCTGCTACGACCACATAAGTAACATGCCAGGGAGATATGAGGCTTCTGCCGGCTTGCAACGGTGCTACTTACAGAAGGGAGATTTCAGAGAAGCTGCTCTGTGGGGAAGCCGACTATATGAAACCAACGACTCCATCATCGCGCAGCGAGCATTTGAGCAGACAGAAAGAGCCAAAGATGCGTTCCACTACTATCGCGACAAGGAAAAAGAACAGACTATCATACAGCGCGACGAACACATTATCTTTATTGCTACAGTAACATGTCTGGTCTTTCTGTGCGTAGTTTTAGGATTGACAGCATTCTATAACTTCAGGAGAAAGAAATACATGGAGGAAATCATCGGGAAGGAGCAGATGCTGAAATCAGTTAAGGATGAAATCCTCCGTCGTCAGAACCAGCTGAAGACAAAGCAGAATGAGATAGAACAATTGGGCACCCAACTGAATGAAGCGGAACAGACAATATTTACATCCAAAATCCAATTGGAGAATACAATGAAGGATCTGGAACAAAGGACAATGATAAACAGGGAACTGACACGTATCGCCCTTATGAACAACGCAACCACCAAGGCAGAGGACGTTATAGCGTACTTCCGAAAGGTTGCCGCAGGAAAAATGACCCTAAACGAAAATGCCTGGGTAGATCTGATAGCTGCAGTAGAAACCCTGTATCCTGGATTCCAGGAAAGGGTTCAGGGACGGTTGAAGAGACAAATGCGCGAACCGTTACTACATACCATATACCTGCTGAAGATAGGTCTGAAACCTGTGCAGATAACCAAGGTGATGAACTCGAAAATACAAACTGTATGGAACCGTGTGAAACGTGCCGAGGAACTCTGTGGCGACCTGCTGAGTGTCTGACACTATTTAGGCACACCATTTAAAAAAGATTATTGGTTATTGGTTATAGGTTATTGACGTACCTATAAACGCAGAAAACCCTCCGAGATTTCTCTCGAAGGGTTTCTTCATTTAAAAACGGCGGCTACCTACTCTCCCACGGGTGTGCAGTACCATCGGCGCGGGCGGGCTTAACTTCTCTGTTCGGA
>JAFSRW010000020.1 GCA_017445925.1 Bacteroidaceae bacterium
GGTACTGTGAAAGATGCTGCCGGTGAACCTGTCATCGGCGCAGCAGTGCAGGTTGCAGGAACCCACAACGGTACCATTACCGAGCTGGACGGTTCCTTTGCACTCCCGGGCGTCCGTCAGGGCGACAAGCTGGAGATCTCCTGCATCGGTTATGCCGGCCAGACCATCACCTGGAATGGCGGCGCCGTGAACGTTGTCCTTCAGGAAGATGTAGAAATGCTCGAAGGTACGGTTGTCACCGCCCTCGGTATCCGCAAGGATGAAAAGAAGGTGGGTTACGCTGTGTCCTCTGTTTCTGCAGAGAGCCTGAACAAGACGGTGGCCCCTTCCCTGGGTACCGCCCTCTATGGTAAGGCTGCCGGTGTGCGCGTAACCACGGCTCCTGGTGGAGCTACGGGCGCTATTTCCATCAATGTCCGTGGTCTGTCCTCTATTACAGGAACCAATCAGCCGCTGGTCATCGTTGACGGTGTCCCCATCCGTAACGGTGAAGCCAACAAGGGAGATTACTGGGCAGTGCAACGCTCAGAGACCAACGGTCTGGCCGATATCAACGTAGAAGATATCGAGAACCTCACCATCCTCAAGGGTGCCTCTGCAACTTCCCTGTACGGTTCCGAAGGTGCTAACGGTGTTGTCCTCATCACCATGAAGCAGGGTAAGAAAAATAGCGGCGTCCATGTGGATCTGAATGCTTCCGTTATGGCTGATGTTGTGGCGTACATGCCTCAGTATCAGACCGTTTACGGGCCGGCATATCCTTATGAATTCTGGGGAATCGTTTCCGGCATGGACACAGACCCTTCCTCTCCCAACTATGGTTTCCGCGTCGGAGTCTACACCGATCGTGATGGGAAGGAGGCAATTGCTCCCCAGAATTCTTACTACTACTTCGGCCCTAAATATGATGGTCGCCAGGTGTATTCCCCTACCGGCTATCGTAGCTACAACGCCATCACCTCCAATCCTTGGAGCAATCTGTTCCGTACCGGTTTCACGCAGCAGTACAATGTCGCCATCACCCAAGGTGGTGAACATGGCAACTTCCGTCTCTCTTACACCTTTATGGACAACCTGCCCAACCAGTACAATTCCAAGTTGACCAAGCATAACTTCGCGGTATCGGGTAGTCAGGACATCACCAAAAACGGTGCTCTGAAAATTGGCTATAGCCTCAACTACATGAACCAAAATGTAAAGAACCGTCCTTACCGTATTGCCCGTCTGGTTGCAAACTATGGCGGTATGTTTGGTGCATATGACGACATCGCAGCCTATCGTGACCGTGCCGTTACTGCTGCTGGCTTCAAGAATCGCGCTTATACCAGCACAACCCATGAGAATCCTGCGGAGGGTTGGGAATACGGCCCTGCTGTAAGTGCCCTTATTGACGAGTATTTGTGGAATATTCAAGGACGTGAGCAGTATGAAACCAACCAGCGCTTCATCGGCAGCGTTACCCCTAGTTGGCAGATTATTAAAGGACTGACCCTTCGCGGTAGCATTGCAACCGATTTAACTGTTCAGGACATTGAACTCAAGGAGCATGCCGAAACTTCTCCGTCGTTTGGTAATTACGGTGGATACTACCGTGTAACGAAGAACAACTATCAGACGCTTTATGGTGATGCAATGCTCACGTATGACACCAAATTTGGTAAGAATGTCGGTTTCACGGCCGTTCTCGGTTACTCCGCTCGTCGTGAAAATCAGCTTCAGGTCTATGCCAATACCAATGGTGGATTAACGGACTTGAATCATTTTCATCTCAATTATTCCGCTAATACACGTAGCGACGGAATGACCAAGACCGATCTGCTCCGTCAGGCTTTCTTTGGAACGGTTTCCTTCTCATACAAAGACTGGGCTTTCCTCGAAGCCACCTTACGAAATGAGCGTTCTTCTACCCTGTTTAACCAGGCATATTGGTATCCTTCCGTGAATGGCTCCATTATTTTAAGCGAGCTGTTCCACATGCCCACGTGGGTTGATTATGCCAAGATTCGCGCATCTTATGGTATTGTAGGTAATGCTCCTGGCATTTACGCTGCGGCCATGTCCTACAGCCAGAATAGTGCCTCTGGATACATTTACCAGCAGTTGGGATCCTCTGTGGGTAACGATGCCATCAAGCCGGAAACCACACACGAAGTTGAAGTTGGTCTGGAAGGCAAGTTCTTCAACAATCGACTTGGTTTCGAGGTGTCATATTATAATAAGCGCATTGTAGACCAGATATTGAATGCGACGGCACCCCGTTCCGCTGGCGGAAGTGACATTCTGATGAATGTTGGTGAACTGAAGAACCAGGGTGTGGAATTTGCCGCCTATGGCACAATAATCGAAAACCGCGATTGGAGACTGAACCTTAGCGGAAATATTGCGTGGAACCGCAACGAGGTTGTAAAACTCGCCAATGGTCTTGACCGTCTGCAGCATGCCCGTTGGGATAATGGTGCGGCATATCTTTACTCCGATGTGGGCAAGCGCATGGGCGATATCTATGCTTTTGCTCCTCAGACTGACGACAAAGGCAATAAGATTGTCGACAGCGATGGTTATTATAAAGTAACTGACGAACCCGTCTGGGTTGGTAACGCCATGCCTGATCTTACGGGTGGTTTCTCAATATCCGTGGGCTACAAGCGCGTTACCCTGGATGCTAATTTTAGTTTCCAGGTTGGTGGCGCCGTTTGGAATCAGCCTTATCAGTACATGATGGGTCTGGGTGCCCTTAAAGAATCCCTGCCTTATCGTGGTACCGAATATGGCGGTATGGCTTTCTACACCGATGCTAATACTGGCAAGAACGTTGCCTTCACAGGAACTGGTGTTAAAGGCCCTAATGGAGAAACAGTTCACTATGATGGTGTTATCCTCCCCGGCGTGAAAGAAGATGGAACGCCTAACGATATAATCATCGGTCAGGAACTTATCCTCGAAGAAACTTATGCCTGGGGTGTTGGTGGCCCTATCTACTACTCTCACTCAATCTTCGACAACTCCTACCTTAAGTGCCGCGAGCTTACTCTGACTTATACTGTACCGGAAAGCTTTACCCGCAAGTTCAAGTGCAACAACCTGCGTTTGTCTGTATTTGCCCGTAATCCTTTCTTCGTGTACAAGAACCTGCCTATCTTTGACGCTGAGGCAACTGATGGTACCCGTTGGACCGACCAGGTCCAGATAGGTGGTTCCACTTCAACCACTCGCACCTTCGGTTTCTCCCTCCGTGCCAGCTTCTAATCAGTGACCTTTAAAACGAAAAGACAATGAAAAAAATATATTCACTGATTCTTGGTATCTTAATTCTTACTGCTTTTGCATCCTGCTCTGTGGATAGCTTCAACAGCAAATATTATGATCCAGCCAAGACGACCGTGGTCACTTGCGATAAGCTTATGACCGGTGCCTTTATGTCCGGAAACGGTTACACCTTCAATGCATATTGGAGAATGTACACATGGGACAATTATTTTGGCAAACTTGCCCAAACTATTGGACCCAATGTGGACAGCGGCTCCATGTACTTTATTAATGACGGTTATGCGAATGACCGTTGGAATGGTTTTTACGATATTCTGCGTCAGTATCGAGTGATGCAGAAACAGTATGAATCGGAAACGGCCGAAGATCAGAAGGAAGACCGTATCTTCCTCGCTCTTACCGAAGTGTTCCTATATGATCACCTTTCTCAGATTGTAGATATCTTTGGCCCTGTTCCGTTCCATGAGGCTGGTTTCCTGGGTGTTACTGGCAATCTCGCCTCCTCCTACCCTGCATATGACAGTGATGTTGATCTGTATAAAGAGATGCTTACCAATCTTGACGCCCTTTATACTGAAATTGGATCGCTGAACAACTCTATCAGTGGTATGACCAAGACAAAACTTGTTGCTCAAGATTATTTCAATGGTGGAGATCTAACCGTATGGCAGCAGTATTGCAATGCTCTTCTTCTCCGCTTGGGTGTGCATGTTTCTGCTCAAGGTAGTTTAGTCGCAGAGGGAAAGGCTGCTGTTGCAAAGGCTGTTACGCGTGCTCTTCCCCTTACTTGGGATGAATCCATCAAAGCTGTTTCCGATTTCGACGGATTCAACTACTGGGAAAACTTCCGGGATAGCTTTAAAGACATCAATAATACTTCCAGTCAGGTAATGATTGATGCTTTCCAGGTAACTGGTGCAGACGATCCCCGTTTGGCCTTGATCTATTTCCCTGATGAAAATGGTGTCTTTACAGGAAAGAGTATGGATGAAACTGCAGCAGAGCAAAGCGCCGTTTCTGAAATCGAAAACAAGGGCTATGCAAATCGAGTGTATGCTAGACTTAATGCGGCTACGTTCACGTACAATAACCTTTTCGTAAGTCCAATTATTTCCGCTGCCGAGGTCCATTTCCTTCTTGCAGAAGCTTATCAGCAAGGTTATGCAAGTGGAGGTAATGTAAAGGATGAATTCAAAAAAGCCATTTTAGAGTCTTACCACCAGTACTTCGAGCTCAACTCTAAGTCTGACCAAAGTAAAGCCTCTCCCGCTGGCGGTGAATACTTGTTCAAAGCCAAAGCAGAGGACCAGGAGTCTGATGCCGATGTCCTTGCTTTTGCAGAGGATATTTGGAACTCCTATTCCGATGAAATGGAAGCAATTATGACTCAGAAATGGGCACACTTCGGAATTATCCAGGCCCCCCAGGCTTGGACGGATATTCGTCGTACCGGTTATCCGGACCTCACTTATCCTACCGATAGTGGTAGCGGCGTTACTGTCCCCGGTATTGTTCAGCGAGTCAAATATCCTAACACCGAAGGTAGTAACAATACGGAGAATTACAACGCCGCCAAGGGTAACGTTGGTGGTGACTCTCGTGACTTCGTACTCTTCTGGGCAAAGAAGCTTGAATAACAATCGGCCTTCATAAATCATCAAGGGCGACCCTCTCAAGTCTGTTTGACTTTCGGGTCGCCCTTTTTTATCGGCCTGGGGCGGTTTCCACTTAATCGCTGCAACTGAGCCAGTTCGCCTCCGCATCGTAAAATTCTTGACAAGGTTTTGCATTTTCGGCAAGAAAAGTGAGTGAAAATATTGCTGTTTGCGACGGGTCTTATCGGAAAAATTTGCATACTATTGTGGTCATAAATTTTTATAGTTATGACCAAGTATGTAAACATCCTGAACGACGACGCCTTCAAGGTGGTTATCTTCACCCCGGGCAACGAGGAACTCCTGGCCCGGATGATTGAAATCGTGATTCCCGGCATGCACATCAAGCAGCTGGTATTCCAGCCAACGGAACAACATGGTTTGGCGATTTCTGACAAAATCAGTAACTTTGATGCAGTATGTACTTCGGAGA
>JAFSRW010000001.1 GCA_017445925.1 Bacteroidaceae bacterium
TGTCTATGGAATTATGTCAAAGAACTTAATGCTCAAAAGGGACTTTCCAGGGCCTCAGGGACCCCGTCTCCCTCATTTGCGGGTGCAAAGGTACAACATTTCCGCAAAACAACAAAATAATCTCCAACTTTTTTTTGAAAAGAATATCAGAAAAAAGATACTATACCTTATTATTATATTATTTAAGTTTCGGAGGTTTTAGGAGTCAAGGAGTTATCGCTTCGCTTAGGAGTTAGAGAAGTTAAAGAAGTTAAAGGAGTTATCGCGGCTAAAGCCGCTAAGACGTCACTTTAGACTTCTTGTTAGCATGTGTATAACTATCGTCTTTAACTCCTGTCCGAATGGACGAGCGAAGCGATAACTCCTTTAACTCCTCTAACTTCAGAAACTTCAGTATAATACTTTTCCATTCCTCCCCTTCTTGCAAAAAAGAGGATGTGACTATTAGGCCACACCCTCTTCATTATAAGCGATGATTGTTCGCCGGACTATTTACCAGCCGTCGTTTCTCCCCGGTTTCTCCCCTAACCCGAACACGGTCGCGAATGGGAATTCGCTTCACTAAAGCCGCCGTACTTGTAGCGAAGGTTCTTCATAATAAACTTCACCAGCAAACGGTTCTTCCTGCGGATGATGCGCCGCTGCCAGAGGCAAATGCCCCCGAGGATTACCGCCCCGACATGCAGGGCGGAGATTATCAGATCGGTATCATCACAGGAAGTAAACATTTTCGAACTGGTATTAATTTCATTAGGTTGGTTGGTACTGATTTAATAGGTAAGAATTCATCTAATTAGGCCAGATTAAATTGGTATTAATTTTAAGGAAAGATTCTTTCTGCTTACAAAGTTGCGAACGTTTTTTCATTCTTGCAATAGCAAGAAGCCCCAAAAGACAAGATTGAAAGGTTTTTTAGACAAGATTTATACTCGTCAGACAAAATCTAAAGTCTTTCAGACAAAATTTATAATCCAAAAAAGCGGGGAAAAAGGGGTCACTTGCATAATCCTGTGTTTAGATTCTCAAAGAAAAACACCGCTATCGCTAAAAAACTCTCATCTATCATTTAATCATTTATCATTTGGTTCCCGTTGACGTTATCGTTTTTCATTGTAAACGGTTTTCTCTGTTTTTCGGTTCTGTTGCTAAAGCCGTAAGGCTGTATTCGGTTTGTGAAGCAGCGAAGGCAAGGTTAACTTGGATTCGATGATTCACGGACTGAATACCAATGGGTGAAACACATGAGCGAAAGAAACGGGTTTTAAAAAGGTTTTCTTTTTATCAACGAAATTGAAGAAGAACCTTTCGGTTTAAACATGAAGCAGTAAGTCTGACACAGGAATTTACTGGTGAGCGGGGGAAAAGTGAAAACAGTCGGAACCCTCACCTCTGAACTTTAATCTTCAGACAACGCGGCGGTGTTACGGCGGAATTCGGTGGGACTTATGCCAAAGTGCTGACGGAAGCAACTGCTAAAATAGGCACTGCCCCCGAAACCGCAGTCGGTGGCAACCTGAGTGATGGTACACTCAGGATTATCAACAAGAATTTGGGCTGCATAGTCCAAACGCAGTTGCAGGATATAGCCGGAAATCTTGGCGTGTCCGCTGCACTTAGTGAAGACGGCGCCCACACGCTCCTTGGAAAGCTGGAAGCGATCCATGATAGTCTGGCGTTCGAAGCTAGGGTCGAGGTAGAGGCGGTCACGCACGATTATTTCGTGGATGTGCCGGAAGAGCTGCTCGTCGGTGAGCGCATTAAGGTCGTCGGGGGCGACGGCAGAGTTAAGTGAAGAGTCAGGAGTGGAAAGTGAAGAATTACCTGCCGGTATAGTATTGGACTGTTCACATTCGAGGATTTTTTTCTTATAGCTAAGTGCCTCATTAATCTGCTGCGACAGGTAGTGGTTCTTGCTGCTGATGATGCGGTTCTTGTGGAGAATGATGACGGCAAGGACCGTAACACCGACGAGAACGGCGAGGACGCTGAACAGCAGGTAGCGGTTGCGGGTATTCTCAGCCTCTTGTCGCATGATAATCTGCTCCTGCTCCTTTTCGTGATAGACGGCAGCCAACTCCTGGGCCGAATTTCTAGCCTTGCGGGTCTTCAGCGTGTCCTGAATCTCCAGCACCTGCTCATAGAGTATAGCGGCCTGCTCGCAGTTGCCCATCTTCCGATAGACCTCAGCCAGTCCCCACTTGGCGGTGTTCATCATCTCGCCTAAGGTGTCGCCCTGCTGGCGTATGCGCAGGATCAGGTTGTTATAGATGGTGACGGCCTCCTGATAGCGTCCGCGCCTCTTCATGTAGTCCACGATGAAATAGTCGCGGGTGTGGTTGCCCTCGTACTGCACGGCCTTCCATGCAGCGTAGGCCGAATCGGCGCGCTGGAAATCGCCCATCTTAGCCTGTAAAGCCGCCATCTTGGCCAGTGCCATGCGGCGGTCTATCAGCTGCTGGTTGGGAGCAGTTCCCCAGCGCGTACCCTCCATGGTGAGCTGCAGGTTGCGCTCGTTGGTCTGCAGGGCATTGTCATAGTCCTTCATCGCGCCATACATGCTGGCCAGCATATTCAAATAGCCGTGTATCAGGTGGTCGGTGTTGTCGTGGTCGATCTTCACCATCAGGTCGATGCCCTCGTTCATGCAGTGGATGCCCTTCTCGCGGTCGCCCTCATAGAAGAGGTTCTGGCCCATCGTGATATACGCCAACGACAGGTAGTAGTTGTTGCCCGTCTGCTCGGCCAGGTCGCGCAACTGCTGTAACCATTTGTGTTGATCAACTTTGTGCCCTGAGAGCTCGCTGGTGTTGCAGAGGCAGTTCAGTACGTTCAGCCGTTTCTCGCTGTCGGCCTGCACCTCCTTGCTGTCTAACAGTTGCAGGTACAGTTTGTAGGCATCACGGAACTGCATACTGTTGTAAAGCGAGTCGGCCATACCCATGGTCTGGGCAAACCCAGCATGATATGAACCATCATTTGCCGTTTCCTCCGTGTTACCGATAGCGGTGCAACCCGTCATCAGGAGCAGAATGATTAAATATATGAATTTAGATAAACGACGCATATCTTATTACATATTTTCTCTGCAAAAATACAAAAAAATGGAAAGCAAAGAGTTAAAACTATGACTTTTATTCCTAAAATAAAAGAAAAAGTGGATTTCTCTTACAAAATGACATTGGCTTTAGTTAAAAACAACCTTAACGAGGCTGTGTCGAAATAAAGAGATTACATGGAAAGTTTTTGTCCGTCACGTGCGAACTCTTAGTCCGTCCCGTACGGACACGCAGTCCGTCGCTTACGGGCTATACTTACCCAAGGTACATCTTTATTTTATACAGCTTTAAGTTTGAGCTTCGCTCGGGTTTCAAGAGGGGGATTTCTTTCCTTTCTTAAGTCTGGTTTTGACTTTCAGCTTATGCATCTGGTTGGTATCTGTAAAGGAGAAGTTGCAGTACACATTCATGAGTTTGTTCTTCTCCACCACGTTTCCTACAGCCTCTGCCCCATCGCTTACTATTGTTGCCGAGATATTATGTAATGTACCTATTACACAATGTACCTTCTCCACCTCAGCATCAACCTTTCCGATGGGCAGCTTGCCACCTTTCTGTCTTCGCGTCTGGGCTGTGCGCTGTTTTGATATATCAATGTGAAAATCAGCTTGGCATGCTATTTCATCCACTTGTTTTATATCCATAACACGTCCTAACTGGAACGAACCTGTCTCAACACCTCCGTAAAGGTATTTGTTCAAGCCATCAACAGTAAAGTTCACATCTATATCGCCCGCCTCGGTTCCCAACTTTCCCGCAAAGACCACCTTCTTGAACAGTACATCAAAACAGCCCCTGAAGGTAACCTGCCCAAGGGCGCCCAGTTGTTTCATCATGAGCTTCTTGGTGGCAAAGTGGTTCACGATACGTTCCACCACCTTGTTTTGTGCAACCATCCTTTTCACATCAAAATGTACGCGCGTCTTATGCTTATCCTTCAGATGAGTGATTCGCCCCGCTGCCTCAATACGCAGTTGTTTGTTAGTTGTTGATACATGTACATTATCAAAACGCATACCTTCCTTATCACCGCTCATAGAACACTGGGCCAGCAAGAGAGTGGTAAAATGATTCAGTCTGGGACCGAAGGGTTGGGCTATATCCTTAAGCTGGGTAGACAGACTGATATCAGGAATAGTGTAATGCAGCGAGTCGCCCAGCCATAGCCGACCATTGGCTAAAGTAATGATAGAGTTAGGCAGGCGCACTCTCACCTCGTTTATGCAAATGCTGTCCTTGTTGGCATCAGCCAACAGCAATAAACTGTCCACCAGCAAACCCGACCCTCGGTCTATGGCATGAAAATCAGAGATAGATACGTGCATGGATTTATCATCTGCCGATTGGCTCAACTTTACCTTCATGGCAGCCAGAACATCCAGATGTCCTGCATCGAAGGCTCCCCGATGTGGGCGTCCCACATTTTTCCTTGGCTTACCGTTATCTGTCTGGTAACAGAAACTGTCGACATTGACGGTCGCCTCTTCTATGCGAAATGCTATAGGCTTCTTTTTCGCATGAGACTGATTCCCCTTAAAAGCATCTTTCAGAAACATATAGTTTGCTGTACTGTCCGAGGCAGAGGCTGGTTTGCACAACAAAGTATTCAGGCCACTCACATTAGCCTTCCTTATTACGATATTCTTGTGCCAAAGCTCACCCAGGTCCAATCCGAGTGTCAGATTCCCCATCTGGAACATCTTGCGTCCCTGCCGGTCCTCAATCTCCACATCACGCAGTGTTACTCCACCCCTGATTGGGCTTATGCTCACGTGTCCTATGCTCAGTTCCGTTTGCAGTTGTTCTTTTAGGATGCCAACAGCGTACTGAATCAGACGGTTCTGCACCCCGTCTGTACTCAGTAACAGCATTGCAGCCAGTATAAGAACGGCTACAACACCCAGACATGCACCTATAACTTTCAACACAATTCGCATCATAGAAAAGGATTTCAGTTTGATTTTCGGCAATGACGTTTATTTGGCACAAAGATAAAGAATATTTTCGAAAGAACAAGCAAATATTACCTTATTTATTATATAAGAACGTTACAATCACGCAGGTTAGAGCAAAAAAAACGGGGAAAATTTGGTACTAAAGCAAAGAAAGTTTACTTTTGTTGGAAATATCTGTTAATTTAATAAAGAAAAAAACATGAAAGATTTCTTCAAGTATGTATGTGCCACAATTGTTGGCATTATCCTGACAAGCGTTATCATGACCGTTATCTGCATCGTATCTATGGCGGGCATGATGGCAAGTGAGAACATGAGTCAACCCGTTAAAGAGAACTCCATTTTGCGTATAAAACTACAAGGCACCATCTCGGAAAAAGGCGAAGATTCCAACCCTATGGCGTTGCTTATGAATGGAGCAGACATGGAGGATATTGCCCTTGATGTGGCATTAGATGCACTGAAAAAAGCTGCCAAGAACGATAAAGTGAAAGGTATTTATCTGGAAGGAGGCATTCTCTCCTCTAATCCTGCTGAGTTGCAAGAATTACGTCAGGGACTGATTGAGTTCAAGAAAAGCGGCAAATGGATTGTTGCATACGCCGACCAATATTCACGTGCTTCATACTATCTGTGTTCAACAGCCGACAAGGTGTACATGAACCCCATAGGTATGCTTGACTGGAGCGGTATGGCCAGCGAACCTATCTTCTACAAGGGACTGTTAGAGAAAGTGGGCGTGAAGATGCAGGTATTCAAGGTGGGAACCTACAAGAGTGCCGTTGAGCCTTTCATCTGCGACCAGATGAGCGATGCCAACCGCGAGCAGGTTACCAGTTTCCTGAACAGCATCTGGGGAAACCTGCAGAAGGATGTGGCTTCGAGCCGAAAGTTGAAAGTGGAGGCACTGAACAGTCTGGCTGACAGCCTGACCTTGCTTTCAGATCCTGAGGCTAGCGTAAAAGGCGGCTTGGTGGACAAACTTTGCTATAAGAGCGAGGTAAAGGAAGCGCTGAAGAAGCGCCTGGAATTGAAGGAGGACGACAAACTTACCTTCACCACCTTAAACGACGTGGCCCACTCAGAGGATTTGAACGAGAAAGTTGACGATGAGATTGCCATATATTATGCTTACGGCGAGATTGAAGACGACCGCACCTCAGGCTTCGATCAGGAACACAGCATCACCTCTAAGGAGATGACCATGGATCTGCAGAAACTGGCTAATGACAAGGATGTTAAGGCCGTAGTTATCCGCGTTAACAGTCCTGGTGGATCAGCATACGCCAGCGAACAGATTTGGCATGAGATTGAGTTGCTGAAGGCCAAGAAGCCCGTTGTGATTAGTATGGGTGGTTTGGCTGCCAGTGGCGGCTACTACATCAGTTGCGGCGCCAACAAGATTTTTGCTGAGCCCACCACACTGACCGGCAGTATTGGTATCTTTGGTATGATTCCAGATGCCAGCGAGTTAATGACAAAGAAGTTGGGCCTCACATTCGACGTGGTTAAAACCAACGCACTGAGCGACTTTGGTTCTTTTGGTCGCCCCTTCAATGAGACAGAATGTCGCCTGATGCAGGCATACGTCAACAAGGGCTATGAACTCTTTACCGGAAGGGTAGCTAAAGGCAGAGGTATGGCTCAGGATAGCGTAAAGGCTATTGCCGAAGGCAGAGTATGGACTGGCGAGCAAGCTCTGAAGCTTGGCTTGGTTGACAAACTGGGTAATCTGGAAGATGCAGTAAAGGCTGCTGCCAAGATTGCCAAGGTGGAGAAATACACCATAGGAAAATATCCTGATGCTCAGCCTTGGTACATAGGTTTGTTGGACAAGAACACTAACGACTATCTGGAAGGTCACATACGTGCTTTGTTGGGCGATGAATATTACAAAGCATTTGGTCTGATTCGCAACCTCAAGAATCAGAATCCTATTCAGGCCCGCATTCCTTTTGATCCGAATATTAGATAGGTTAGAGGTTAGGGGTTAGAGGTTAGAGAGGCCAATAGCCAACGGCCAATAGCCAAAGTTCTTAATCGGTTAGAGATTAGAGGTTAGAGAGGCCAATAGCCAACGGCCAATAGCCAAAGTTCTTAATCGGTTAGAGATTAGAGATTAGAGAAAATGGAAGGAAACCGTATTAAAATAAACGAGTGGTTACTGCCTCTTAGCTGGCTCTACGGAGTGGGCACGGATGTGCGTAACCATCTCTTTGATATGGGAATCCTTTCATCCAAGAAATATAACTTACCCATCATCAGTGTCGGCAACATTACCGTTGGTGGAACAGGCAAGACTCCTCACATTGAGTACTTAATCCGACTGCTTTCCCGAAAATACAAAGTTGCCGTACTGAGCAGAGGGTATAAAAGAAAATGTCGGGGATATGTATTAGCCCAGCCGGACACACCAATGGAATTGATTGGCGACGAACCCTGGCAGCTAAAACAGAAGTTTCCTGAAACATACGTTGCCGTTGACGCTAATCGCAGAAATGGTATAGAGCGATTGATGTCCGACCAGGAAACACGTGACGTACAAGTCATTCTTCTGGACGATGCCTACCAGCACCGTTATATTACGCCTAGGCTGAACATTCTGCTAATCGACTACCACCGCATGATAACGGAAGACCAGCTTCTGCCAGCTGGCCAATTGAGGGAACGGGTCTCCAACAAGAACAGGGCCAACATGGTGATTGTTACAAAGTGTCCGCGCGATCTCACGCCCATAGGGTACCGTGTAGTTCAGCAAGCTCTACACCTGAAGCCTTTCCAGAGTCTGTTCTTCAGCACCCTAAAATATAGGAACCTAAAGAAACTCTTTGGTGAGGGAGAAATGCATCTGGAACAGTTACGTAAAGACAATATACACGTGTTGCTGCTCTCTGGCATCGGAAATCCACAGCAGATGGAACAGGATATGAGAAAGTTTGCTCAACATGTGACACCTCTCTCCTACCCCGATCACCACTACTTCACATCCAAGGATGTAAAGACAATAAACCTTGCGGCACAGAAAATGCAAAAACCCATGATTGTTGTTACGACAGAGAAGGATGCCGCCCGACTCAAGAACCTGAAAGGACTAGACGAAACCATTCGCGACAACATGTATGTATTCCCCATAGAAATCGAAATCCTCAAAAACAAAGAAACTACACTAAACGAACAAATCATAAACTATGTACACAAAAATTCTTGAAACCGCAGCATGGGTAAAAGAGAGAATGCCCAACAAACCCACAACCGCCATTATTCTGGGTACAGGTTTGGGGCGTATGGCGGAAAAAATAGAACAACCACTATTCATACCCTATAGCTCCATCCCTAACTTCCCCGTCTCAACTGTTGAGGGACATAGCGGACGACTCATCTTTGGTAAACTGGGAGGCAAGGACATCATGGCTATGGATGGTCGTTTCCATTATTATGAAGGTTATAACATGAAGGAAGTAACCTTTCCCATCAGGGTAATGTATGAACTGGGTATCAAAACGCTGCTTGCCAGCAATGCTTCCGGCGGAACAAATCCCAGCTTCCGCATCGGCGATATTATGGTTATCACAGACCATATTAACTACATGCCCGAAAATCCCCTGCATGGACCAAACATTCCCACCGGACCTCGTTTTCCTGACATGGCCGAGGTTTACGACCCTGATTTGATAGACCTTGCAGATGCCATTGCTTCAGAAAATAAAATCAAGCTAAGGCATGGCGTATATCTGGCAACACAAGGTCCCACATACGAGACTCCCGCAGAGTACAGAATGTTTGCCCACTGGGGAGCTGATGCCGTAGGAATGAGTACCGTTCCCGAAGTGATTGTGGCTCACCATTGCGGTATGCGCTGCTTTGGTGTGAGCATCATCACTGACCTGGGTGTAAACGGAAAGATCATCAAGGTTACCCACGAGGATGTGCAGAAAGCCGCAAGTGCAGCCCAGCCAAGAATGGCAGTGCTGCTGGAGGAAATAATAAGACGCTCTTGAGCGAAATTCATAATTCATAATTCATAATTGGAAATATCTGAATTGGGTGAGTTCGGACTGATACGCCGACTCACAGAAGAACTGAAAATAGAGAATCCTACCACCATGAAGGGTGTAGGAGATGATTGTGCTGTACTTTCACCCACAGAAGGCACGCAGACATTAGTGACAACCGACCTGCTGATGGAAGGTGTTCACTTCGACCTGATGTATGTCCCCCTAAAACATCTGGGCTACAAGGCCGTAATGGTGAATCTGAGTGATATCTATGCCATGAACGGCACCCCCCGACAGATAACAGTCAGCCTGGCCATTAGCAAGAAGTTCACCGTAGAAGATATTGAGCAGCTCTATGACGGCATGAAACTGGCCTGCGAAAAGCATCATGTCGATATAGTAGGCGGAGATACCACCAGCAGCCTTACCGGCTTGGCTATCAGCATTACCGCCGTTGGTGAAGCATTACCCCAAGATATCGTTTATCGTAATGGTGCCAAAGAAACCGACCTTATTTGCGTCAGTGGCAACTTAGGTGCCTCCTATATGGGCTTGCAACTGTTAGAGCGCGAAAAAGCTGTGTATCTTTCACAAGTTGACAAGTCGGACAAAAACACAGCAAACAACTCGTCAACTCGTCAACTCGTCAACTCGTCAACTATTAATGATTTCCAGCCCGATTTTTCTGGTTATGAATACCTACTGGAAAGACAACTGAAACCAGAGGCCCGTAGGGATATCATAGAAGCATTGGCAAAGGCCAACATACGCCCCACCAGCATGATGGACATCAGCGATGGTCTGAGCAGCGAACTCATGCACATCTGCTCACAGAGTAAAGTAGGCTGCCGAGTATATGAAGACCGCATCCCCCTTGACTACCAGACCGCAGCTATGGCTGAAGAAATGAACATGAACGTCACCACCTGCGCCCTGAATGGTGGCGAAGATTACGAACTGCTCTTCACCGTCCCCCTGTCACAGAACGATGCCGTTAACGAGTTGGAAGACGTAAAAGTAATCGGCTATATCACCAAGGAGAGTTTGGGTAAGGTTCTCATCTGCAGAGACGGCAGCGAATTTGAGTTGAAAGCCCAAGGGTGGAATCCTCTCCAATAAATTATCCTTGTTTATTTGCATCAAGAAAATTTGTATGCATTCCCCCTATCTCCACGTCAGTGACTTTACGTATATCATGCGGTGAGTTAACTCATAACATGTAACGAGTTAACTAATTACATGTATCGAGTTAAGTCCCTGTTTTTGGGACCCATTTTCGTTCTAAAAAACGAATTTATAGAATGTCTGTTTTTCTTCACCAAAATACCCCCAAAAATGCTGGCTCGAGCCAAAAGGGGAAATGGCTCGAGCCATTTTAGGCATACCCTAAAAGGCACTAAAAACATAACATGAGTTTAGAGCCTAAATTCAAATCAAAGGGGTATGGTTTTTTAAGCACGAAAGAATTATCCACCAAGGAAGAACAGGCTGACGCCAAAGACTGAGATGACGGCTCCAATGATGGCACGCCAAGTAATCTTCTCGTGGAAAAGCCAATATGATGGCAGCAGGATAATGATGGGCGTCATTGCCATTAGGGTGGAGGCAATGCCTGCAGCTGTGTACTGAACCGCCATCAGGGAAAAACCTACGCCTACAAAGGGACCAAAGATGGTAGTAGCGGTAGCTACGGACAGGCCTTTCTTGTCGTGAAGGACTGCACGAAGAGATGCCTCTCTCCGTCCTCCTCCAGAAGACTGGGACTTTCTTTTACGAAGACCCAACAACAAAGAGAAACCAATGACACCGGCTATGCAACGGTAGAAGTTGGCACTGAAAGGCACCAGCCATTGAGGCATATCATCTGACACGACATAATGGTCCATACCTATTTTACTTAGTACAAGACCTATTCCCTGGCACATAGCAGCTCCAATGGCGAAAAGAACACCATTAAGCGGCAGGCGAAGCGATACCTTGTGATGCTCGCCCCTTCCAAGCACAGAAATGCTGATTCCGAAAAGCGTGACCAACATAGCTACTATGCTCATCTGCGTCATTTGCTGCCCTAACGTTATCCATGCCATCAAAGCTGCAGAAAGAGGAGCCAACGTCATGAACAACTGGCCAAAACGAGAACCTATGATAATGTAGCACTGGAACAGGCAGAAGTCGCCAATCACATATCCCACGCATCCTGATAAAAGCATCCAACCTATTGCTTCGGAAGAAGCTCCAACAGGTAACACATTGCCCGTAACAACGTCAAACAAAACAAGTGAAAAAAGCAGAGCCAACGACATACGCAACACGTTGAGCATAACGTTACCCATACGCTTGCTGCCAAACTCGCTCAGAAGGGCAGTAGCTGTCCAAGAGAATGCTACACCTATAGAAATAAGTTCGCCTAAATAATTCATGTAAAATTAACAATTAACAATGAAGAATGAATAATTAACAGTTGGGAGATGGTTAGAATTCAAGATATGGTTGAAGTTTTTCTATTTTCTGAGGGGAGAAGCCTTCCAAGCCCTTTAAGTCCTCAACACCTTTTATATTACCATGCGCCTTACGGTACTCAACGATGGAGCGAGCCTGATAGAACGTGATATAGGGATGAGTCATCAGTCGTTGCAAGGAGAGTTTGTTCACATTCACTTTCCTTACAGACTCCTCTGCCGAAACCTTTACCCATTGCAAAATCTCATCGGGCATCTTACAAGCCTCCATCACCTGCTCTACATTATGGAAACCACCTAATTTCCGTCGGTACTCTACAATCTTATTGGCACGATACACGCCAATACCAGGAATGCGCATCAGTTCGGTGGTATCAGCCCTGTTGATATCCACCTGCGTAACAGCATCGAACTTTCGTGGACGCTCTGTTATGGAATCCGTTTGCTGAGAGACAGCAACTTGTTCAGGAACCAGAGCCGCTGAGGTAGCCTCCTCAGGGAAGGAGGAACGCTTATCGGTCTCCTGGATATACTGAAACTGGCGGGCAATCCTTACCTGAGGGCCTAAGCGTTCCCACAACTCATACGTCATACCTGGTAAACGCTTGAATTCCTCTGGCGTATGATACCTGCCGTGCTTGGCTCTGTACTTGTATATAGCACGAACCTGCCAAGGAGCCAAGCCCAACTTCAAAAGCGTGGTGCTGTCTGCCGTATTAGGGTCGAAAGGGAAAGTCTCTACCTTCTCCTCCGCCACAGCATAGTTAGCCGAACGGGGTGAAGTCACACGCCTCTCCATCCTATTATATAATGTGGAAGAATCTTCCTTTTGGGACACAGAGTCCTCCTTGGGCTTGCACCACGAATATACGGAAGCCCCAATAAGAACGATGATGATAATCCACTCCAGAAAGAGAAGCCCCCTACGAGCCGAATTAGAAAGGAATGGAAGTCGACGTTTCATCCTAACAGCTCGTTAATAAAGATGAGTGCAATGGCAATAGGTACCACATAGCGGATAAGGAACACATATACACGGAACATGCGGAAGGGAACGGTTCCCCCGTTGGTCAGCTCATTGTAAACCAACTTCCTATCCAGATACCAGCCCGTAAAGAGACAGATGATGAATCCGCCTGCAGGCATGATAATCTTTGATGCACAGAAATCAAACAAATCAAAAATGGTCAGACCGCAAACTGTACAGTCGCTCAGCACGCCAAACGAAAGGCTGCACAATACACCCAGCAACATGCAACTGATGGAAACCCACGCAGAAGCCTTTTTTCTGGGAATGCCCCAAGACTCTATGACGTAAGCCGTTACCGACTCGTGCAAAGACATGGCGCTGGTAAGCGCAGCCAATAGCAAAAGCAAATAAAACATGCCCGAGAAAAAATAACCTAATAGGGGAACACTATGAAAGGCTATATTAAAAACGTGGGGAAGGGTTACAAATACCAATCCAGGCCCCTCATCGGGGTTTACATTGGGAACGCTGAAAACTGCAGGAAAGATAATGAAACCACTCAGAATAGCCACGAACGTATCTATGGAGCATACACTAAAGGCCGTCTTCACCAACTTGGTATCAGACGTAAAATAAGAAGCGTAGGTACACAGGCAGCCCATAGCCAGGCTCAAAGAGAAGAAAGCCTGCCCCATGGCACTCAGCACCACGCTGGCAGTCACCTTGCTGAAATCAGGTTTCAAGAGGAAGCGCAATCCTGTTCCTGCTCCAGGCATACCAAATGAGCACACCACCAGAATACCTATAATCAGCAACAGCATAGGCATCATAATCTTAGAGAAACGTTCGATGCCCGACTGCACTCCACGCGCAATCACCAGATGCGTCATCAGCATAAAGGCAACAGCATATAATAGAGGTATAAAGGGATCGGAAACAAAAGAAGAAAAAACAGCCGAATAGTCCTGATGCTCCAGGAAACTACCCTTTACAGACTGCACCAGATAATAAAGTGTCCAACCGCTGATAATAGTATAGTAAGAAAGGATGAGGAAGGCTACGAAAACACCAGCCACACCCTCTATGCGCCACCACTTACCAGGTGCCAGTTTAGAGAAAGCAGTAATGGTATTGGCATGCGTGTGTCTGCCGATAAGGAATTCGCTCATCATAACGGGGATGCCAACAGCCAAGACACATAACAAATATATAAGGATAAAAGCAGCGCCTCCATTATTGCCCACCTCGGTGGGGAATCGCCACACATTTCCCAAACCCACGGCACTGCCGGCAGCAGCCAGCACAACGCCCAACTTACTGGTAAAATTATTTCTTTTCTCTACCATCTTTAATTAAACAGTTTCACCACCTGATCCAAGAATACCATCCCCACTCCTATAGGTGCCACCCATCTTATCAGGAAGATGAGGAATTTCAGTCCTCTTACTTTCAACGTACCATTATTGGTAAGTTCATCCGTCAGCAGACCACGTTTCATGCACCAACCAGTAAACAAAGATATAAATATACCGCCTAAGGGCATAATGAACATAGCTGTAGCAAAATCAAACCAGCCAAAGACGGTCATCCCTGCCAACGTATAGTCCTTCCACGGGCCGAATGACAGAGAACAGGCTGCGCCCAAAACCAGATAAACCAATGTTACCAGCGTAGCAGCTTTTTTACGTGTAAGATTATAGTGCTCGCTCACAAAAGATGTACAAATCTCATGCATAGAGATGCTGCTGGTAAGGGCTGCCAGCAAAAGGAGCAGATAGAATAATACAGAGAAAAAATAACCTAGCCAAGACATCTGCGCAAAAGCACTGCTGAATACATGGGGTAAGGTTATGAAAACCAAGCCTGCCCCAGCATCGGGATGTACCCCTTTCACACTAAAGACTGCAGGAAAGATAACAAATCCGCTTATAATGGCTACCAGCGTATCTATGGCACATACATGAACAGCAGAACCTGGCAAATTCATATCCTTCTTGAAATAGGATGCGTATGTTGCCAGACAACCAATACCAACGCTCAACGAGAAGAAGGCCTGTCCCATAGCACTAAGCACCACGTGAGGCGTAACCTTGGTGAAGTCGGGCTGCAGCAGGAAACGGATTCCTTCTGCCGATCCCGGCATACCTATGGAGCAACCCACCAATACCAGTATAATCAGTAGCAGCAAGGGCATCATCAATTTAGAATACCGCTCTATTCCGCTTCTGATACCACGAATCACCACCAGATGAGTAAACAATAAGAAGATGGCCATATAAAGCATGGGGCTCCATGTGTCTGAAACAAAGCTATTGAAGGCTTGGGCCGGATCGGCCCCACTAATACGATAAGCGACAGCATCGACTGTGAATTTCAGTGTCCATCCTGCCACTACGCTATAAAAGGAGAGCACTAAGAATCCTGCTAACACTCCCATGAAACCAATAGTCATCCACCATCTGGAGGGTGCCAGTTTACGGAAGGCATGAACAATGTTAGTGCCAGAAGAACGTCCGATAACAAACTCGCTGACCATAACGGGCAAAGCCAGAAACAGAACAAAGGCAATATACACTAGGATAAAAGCCGCTCCGCCGTTCTGACCTACTTCAGTAGGAAAACGCCAGATATTGCCAAGGCCCACAGCACTTCCTGCCGACGCCAAGACTACTCCCAGTTTGCTATCAAAACTACCTCTTTTGTTCATGATTTAGAAGAAAAACGGCTCTAAAAGCGCACAAAAGTACAAAGTTTTTTGTAACTTTGCAACAAAAATACGTGATTATACTTACAAAATGGAAACAAAAAATCTAAAGGCATACCCACTTTCACTACTCATTGCATGTGTTATCATCTTTCTTTCACTCTATCCTTTTCCAGAGTTACCAAAGGTTGATGTACCCTTGGCTGACAAGTGGACCCACATGGTGATGTACGGTGGTTTCTGCCTAATCATCTGGTACGAATACCTGAAAACACATAAAAGTATAAACACAGGTAAGATAACCTTTTACGGATGGTTCTGTCCCATTGTAATGAGCGGCTTGCTGGAACTGGCTCAGGCGTATCTGACCACCAGCCGTAGTGGTGAATGGATGGACCTTTTAGCCAACGCAATAGGTGCCACTCTGGCATACGTATTAGGTTGGACAGTACTTAGAAAAATGTTTCGTTAAACGAGGAAACCAGGCTGAATCAGTCCTCCCTCCACAGTTTATAGGGATTCTTGCGCATGTGGGAGTTGTAGTAACGGCGATCACCCGTTACTTCCTTGCCTATGAAGGCGGGCTTACTGAAAGCCTCATCCTCAGAGCCTAATTCTATCTCCGCCATTATCAGACCGTCGTTGTCACCATGGAACTCATCCACCTCCCAAGTGTGGATGCCATCCTCGGCCTTAACCAAATAACGGGTTTTATCGATGACGCCTGGCTCGCATATATGCATCAGATCCTGTGCGTCCTGCAAAGGAATCTCACGCTCGAACTCGTAACGCGAAAGACCTGCGATTCCGCAGGGGCCCTTGATAGTAAGGTAACCCTTGTCGTCACGGATACGGACACGCACCGTACGTCCGTTTCCTGATGCGATATACCCTTGCTGTATATGCGTATGATTATAGGCCTGGCTCTTGAACTCTCCAACAACCAGGAACTTGCGTTCTATCTCGAAATGCATCTTTTATGCTTTTCTTACTCAAAGAGATAAGCTGCTCCGACAAAGACGAGCACAAACATCACTATCAATGCAATAGCAACGTAAGCAACTACTCTTTTGCCATTAGCGGCAACTCTCTTAGAGATCTTCTCTGGATTCTTGTTCTTTTTCATTGTATATAAGTTTATAAGTTATTAATCCTGTCCTCCAAATTCCATCAGATAGGCCTTGATGAAAGCATCTATCTTGCCATCCATTACGCCACCGACATCGCTGGTCTGATAATTGGTACGGTGATCTTTCACACGACGGTCATCAAAGACATAGCTGCGTATCTGGCTTCCCCACTCAATTTTCTTCTTCCCAGCCTCTACCTTAGCCTGCTCCTCCATACGGTGCTTCATCTCCTTATCGTAGAGCATAGAGCGAAGGATTCGCATGGCGTTCTCCTTATTCTTGGGCTGGTCGCGAGTCTCGGTATTCTCAATGAGGATTTCCTCTTCCTCGCCTGTATAGGGGTCCTTGTACTGGTAACGCAGACGAACGCCGGACTCTACCTTATTTACATTCTGGCCACCTGCACCACTACTGCGGAAGGTATCCCAAGAGATGCGGGCGGGCTCTATATTCACCTCGATGGTATCATCTACCAAGGGCGTAACGAAGACGCTGGAGAAGCTGGTCATACGCTTACCCTGTGCATTGTAAGGCGAAACACGAACCAGACGATGAACGCCATTCTCGCTCTTCAGGTAACCGTAAGCATATTCGCCTTGAATCTCAAGCGTGCAGGTCTTGATGCCAGCATCGTCACCGTCCAGAAGGTTGCTCACCACACACTTATATCCATTGTTCTCTGCCCAACGCATATACATACGCATCAGCATCTGTGCCCAGTCCTGTGCTTCGGTACCGCCGGCTCCTGAGTTAATCTTCAGCACGGCATCCATGGCATCGCCTTCGCCACGAAGCATATTCTTCAGTTCAAGGTCTTCAATAGCTTTTATGGCTCGGGCATAGAGGTCGTCCACCTCCTGCTCGGTTACCAGTTCTTCTTTATAGAAATCGAAAGCAGTTTCCAGTTCATCTGCCAAAGTCTTTACTTCCTCATATCCCTTAATCCACTTTTCCAATCCTTTTACCAATTTCATCTGTGCCTCGGCACGCTTCTGGTCGTCCCAGAATTCAGGAGCCTGCGTCCTGAGCTGCTCCTCTTCGTACTGCATCCGCTTGGCATCTATGTCCAGATAGCGATTCAACTGTTCAGTACGTTCTTTTACCTCTTTTAATTGATCTGCTGTTATCATTATTTAATCTTCTTCATACATCTTATCTATCTGTTCCTTATAAATCTCGTTTATTACGGGACGCTTAACCTTTAGCGTGTTGGTTAGTTCGCCGCGCTCCAGGCTGAAAGGTTCCGGCAGCAGGGTGATACGCTTTACCTGCTCGTAGTAAGCGAGGTCTTGCTGCATGGTCTCCAGTCGGTCTAACACGAACTGCTCCACTTGCTTATTCCGGCAAAGGTCTGCCCTGTCCTGATATGTTATGTTATGGCTCTTGGCATATTGCTCCAGCAGTTTGTACTCAGGAATAATCAGGGCTGAGACAAACTTCTTCTGGTCGGCAATAATTACAACCTGATCGATGTAACGGTCCACACACAGCCTTGCTTCCAGCATTTGGGGAGCGATGTATTTTCCGTTACTGGTCTTGAACAGATCCTTTATCCGGTCCGTCAGGAAGAGTTCCCCATCCTTCAGGTATCCGGCATCGCCCGTATGGAACCAGCCCTCGTTATCGACCACCAATCCCGTCACCTCTGCCTTACGATAATAGCCCTTGGTGATGGTATCGCCTTTGAGCAGAATCTCATTATTCTCACCGAATTTCAGCTGAACGCCATCCAGCAACCTACCCACCGAACCGATGGTGATGGGCCGGTTCCATCTGTCGGCCGAAACGGTGGCGGTGCTTTCGGTAAGGCCGTAGCCCACTATCATCATGATGCCTGCCGAATGGATAAACTCCTCCACTTCCTTTGAGATGGCAGCTCCTGCCGTGGGGAAGAAGTTGTGGCGTTCCAGACCCAGCATCTTCAGCAGCAGAGCGATGACCGTCTTCTCATAGAAAAGGTATTGCATCTTCAGGGTGAGCGGAGGCTCCAGGCCCTTCATCTTATAGTTTACATTATACTCCTTTCCCACACGCAATGCATCCTCCAGCATCCTACGCTGAATGGGGCTGCTGGTGTTTATCTTCTCCTGAACGCCGGCATACACTTTCTCCCAGAAGCGGGGAACGGCGCACATGCAGGTGGGATGAACCTCGCGCAGGCTTTGCAGAATATCCGTCGGCCTCAGGTTTACTGCCAATGTACAGCCCGAGGCGATACACAGATAGGACCATCCGCGTTCGAATACGTGGGTAAACGGCAGGAAATTCATCACCAGATCTGAGTCGCTCAGATTGAGCACACCTTCATGGGCCCTGATGGCGGCATTGTACATACGGTGAGTCAGCATCACGCCCTTGCTCAGGCCCGTTGTTCCGCTGGTATAGAGGATGTTCGCCAAGTCGTCCTGATCCAGTTCCGCCGTCCGCTGTTCTATCTCGGTCTGATGCGTGAAGGATTTTCCCAGCTCCAGAAACTCATCGAAGTATATGCTTACCTTATCCTGCTCGTCCTTCTTTACCTGGCGGTCAAAGATTATCAGTCCGCATACACAATGTTCTATCTTCAGCACGCGATAGGCCGTATCGTACTGATACTGTTCGCCCACGAAGAGGTACCGAATCTTGGCATCGCTCACCATGTACTTCACCTGCGTCTCGCTGCTGGTTGCATAGAAGGGGATGGTTACGGCACGGATGGCGTAGGCGCCGAAGTCCACGTACATGCACTCCGGCATATTCTGCGAGAAGACAGCCACGTTCTCCTGAATGCCGATGCCCAGTTCCATCATGGAATTGCTGACCAGACGCACTGTTTCCGAGAACTTATTCCACGAGATGTCCTTCCACTTATTTTCAGTGTAATCTCTGTACTTCATAGCGGTCCGGCTACCGTAAATTTTAGCCTGACTATGAATAAGTGTTGATAAAGGACTGTTGTTCTGCATCGGATTTCCTTATTAAAATTAGCACAAAGATAACATCTTTTAAGATAAATGCCAAATAAATTTGTTTTTTTTGGAATTACAACGTAACTTTGCTCTACTTTAATGGCATAAAATGAGTACAGAAGCATTAACAAATCAGGCAATTGAGCTTTTAAGCGCTCTTATCACGATTCCCAGAACCAGCAGAAACGAAGCAGAAGCATCGCGCTTTCTGAAGTCATTTATGGAGCAGGAATGTAAGCTGCCCACGCAGGCCGACGGATGCAACCTTTGGACCCTGGCGCCCGGCTATAATCCCAGCCTCCCCACCCTTCTGCTGAACGCCCATATCGATACCGTTAAGCCTGTGGATGCCTGGACTCGCGACCCCTTCTCTCCCCAGATAGAGGACGGCAGGCTCTACGGCCTTGGCAGTAACGACGATGGCGCCAGCCTGGTCTCCCTGCTGCAAGTCTTCCGCCTGCTCAGCCAGCAGCAGCGCCCCTATAACCTTATCTTTCTGGCCAGTGCCGAGGAGGAGGTCAGTGGAGCGAACGGCATCGGGCACGTACTGCCCCTGCTGCCCCACATCGATGTGGCGCTGGTAGGAGAGCCCACCGGCATGCAGCCCGCCGTAGCCGAGAAGGGACTGATGGTACTGGACGTTACCGCTCACGGAAAGGCGGGGCATGCTGCCCGAAACGAGGGCGATAATGCCATCTACCGAGCCATTCAGGATATCCAGTGGTTCCAGACCTACCGATGGGAGAAGGAATCCCCCCTCCTGGGCCCTGTTAAGATGACGGTTACCATCATCAGCGCCGGAAAGCAGCATAACGTCATCCCGGACAAGTGTACGTTTACGGTAGATGTAAGGTCGAACGAAATGTATTCCAACGAGGAGCTCTACCACCACATCCGCCAGCACATCCAGAGCGACGCCCAGGCCCGCTCCTTCCGGCTGAACTCTTCCCGCATAGCACTTTCCCACCCCCTGGTACAGCGCATCATATCCCTTGGCGGCCAGCCCTTTGGCTCCCCCACCCTCAGCGATCAGGCCCTGATGCCCTTCCCCAGCCTTAAGATGGGGCCCGGCCAGAGTTCCCGCAGCCACACCGCCGACGAGTTCATCCAGATTCAGGAAATCCAGCAAGCCATAGCCTTCTATCTTCAAGTGCTTTCCGATCTCAGGCTTTGAGGCTATTGGCTGTTGGCTATTGGCTGTTGGCTGTTGGCTGTTGGCTCTTGGCTATTGGCTCTTGGCCGTTGGCTGTTGGCTCTTGGCTCATCCCATTAGCCCCATAAGCCCCATAAGCCTTATCCAAGAATAAAAAGAGCGGGCCACAATGCCCGCTCTTTCGTTCCCCCTTTAGAGGGTTAGGGGGTCTTAGTCTTCATCCGCCCCCGGCTCATCACCGCCACCACCGGGCTCATCGCCGCCGCCACTGGGAGTATCCCCGCCGCCGCTGGGCGTATCATCATCCTCCTCTTCCTCCTCGCTGCCCTTGGCCCAGGTCAGCTTGGCGCTCTTGATGGCAGCCTCCACCTCCTCGCCGGCACGGTAGTAGAGCGAGGGCTTAACGTCAGACAGTTTCATATCCTCCTCCTTCTCATACCAACCGGCTGAGCAACTGGGATACAGCTTACCGATGGGGCCCAGATCCACTATGTAGCCCTGCTTCAGCATCTCGGCCACACTCTCTATGCACAGCTCGAAGGCCATTCGCAGCTCCGCCTTGTGCATGGTGGTGTTATGGCCCGCCTCCTTAACAATGTCGTCGAACGCGGCTGTGCCGTTGGTTTGTACTCGGGCCACAAAGCCCATTTGCTTAGTAGCAGGATTCTTGCTACTTGCCTTCTTAACTCGCAATTTTAATTGTGCCATCTTTTTTAAAATCGTTATAGTTAAACTTACAATAATTATATTCTCCACGGACAGTGGTCCGATACTCCGCGGACTTCATTGTCAGAGTCCACCGACTTTTGAGCGAAACTCCACGGACTTTTTGCTAATTCTCCACGGACTTTCGGGCAAAAGTCCACGGAGTGTTTACCCGTCGTCCTCCCATTCAAACTCTCTTGTTCCTGCCGGAACGTTATCCTCGCCAGGCTCTATCACGTCATAGTCGCTGGCGCAGATGATGGCGGTGGGCTGTAGCCTCAGCACCTTCATCTGGGGCACCTGGTATAGCCTCTTCATCTTACGGCCTCCTTCCTTCCGTTATGGATGTAGATGCCTTTGGCTGTTGGCTTCTGGCCGTTGGCTATCTTTCTGCCATCAAGGGTGTACCAGCTCCCCTCGCCCACGGGAGAGGGGTCGGGGGTGAGGCTGATGCCCGTTTCATCCTCCACTTCCTCACCGTCAACCACGAAGTGCATCTCCCTTACGTAGCTTGACTCTCCGCCAAACTTGCTGGTCTTGCGGATAATCCAGCGGAATGCACCGACGTGTACTGAAGTGCTATTGCCGTAGCTGATACCGCCGTTGATGTTTACATAGTAGAACGGATTGCTGGCCGTGGCGTTCAGTCCGTCATAAACTCCATAGAACGAGTAGATGTCCTCCGCGGTTTCTGTCTTCAGGATATAGTCGGCTAAGGGGACGCGGGGCTTCAAAACAGCGGGGGCGGAAGTGAACTCATAGCCGTCGGTCACTGCCTGCTTCGGCTTATAGACGTATGGTCTGTTGGCATGCAGCACGTCGCCAGCGCTCAGCCTCGTCAGGAACACCCACATGTCGCCTGATGCTGAACTCTCGCCTGGAGCAGGAGCATTGGCAATCATGTTTATCTTATAGAAGTTGAACTTAGCCGCATCAGCCGACGTAATGGTATGGTCGAACGGCAGCATCCATGCCTGATACTTGCCCACGCGGCTCTCCTCAATCGTCTTCTGGTAGGTGGCAGAGGCTACGGGGATGTCGCCGTCCCAATTCGTGTAGCTTCCTGCATCGGTCAGCGTCACATGTTCGGCAACGAAGTTCACGGGGATATAGCTGCCAAACCTGTCGAGCCACTCCGTCTCGTCGCTCAGCACGTGGAACTTTGTCATGACATGATATAATTCAGAGAAGTCACTGTCAGAACCTCTTTCCCAATCCAGCAGAGACAGGTCGAGAATAGAGCAATACACATCCGTCACATTGTCATAATCGCCACAATTCATAAAGGCATCTGCCTCGATGGTGGTCACGCTGGCGGGGATGGTGGTTACAGTCAGACCACTACAGCCCGAAAATGCCATGTATCCGATGGTCGTCACGCCGTCAGGGATAGTGAGCGATGTAAGGTCATCGCACATATAGAAGGCAGCATCGCCGATGCTCGTCACGGCATAGCCATTGACAGTAGCAGGGATGACCAAAGCGCCGGTAGGCTCGTCTCCTTCATAACCGATGAGTTCCACCGTCTTCGGGCTTTCGCTCGTAATGTTGTATATCAGCCCATCCACCGTGAACGTATTCTCCTCAAGGGCAACGAACGTGACGTTGACTTTCTTTTCCGGATAAAAATCATTATTATAAACGTTAGTATAGATTTCAACAGCTCTCACGTGGCACTTTGTCGAACCGTCATCCTTGAAGTCGTCGCAGCCACCGTCAACCCACGACTTCAATATGAGCGGGTTGACATAGCAATACACGTCCGTCACACCGGTACAACCATAGAAGGCATCAGCTTCGATGTACGCCACGCGAGAAGGAATCACCACCGAAGTAATGCCCGAGCATCCATAGAAAGCCATTCCGCGAATGCCCGTCACGGAGTATTTCTTGCCGCCGTGTGTCACGGTTTCGGGAATCACCAATGCACCCGTAGGCTCGCTGACATAGTTGGCCACCTCCACCTTTGCGTCGTCCGTAACCCTGTAGGTCAGGTTACCCACTGTGAACTCTTCGTCCGCTAAGGCTTCGAAGGTGACATTGGGATAGAAAGTGTTTGCATTATTCTGCTTTTGGGTAAAGATGTCAACGAGGTCTGGTATCACATGGCACTTCGTCGCCCTGCCTGGCTTAAAGTCGTCCTGACCATCATCCAGCCAATTTTGGAAATAAGATTTACCGAACAAGTATGTAGTATTCAAATACACATCCGTCACGTTGGTGCAGCCATTAAAGGCATCTTCACCAATCGAACATATGCTCTTAGGAAGCGTGACCGATGTCAGGCCTGTACATCCCTTGAAGGCATTAGCAGCGATTGCCATCACACTATAAGTCGTCTTTGTTTCAGGATTGGTAACGAGCATGGGAATCACCAAAGCCCCGGTAGGTGCAGTGGAATAGCCCTTCACGGCAGCCGTTCCTGTACCAGTATCCTTGTAAATCAGGCCGCCCGCCGTGAACTCGTCACCCACATCAGCCCATGCCGACACCATCGGAAGCAGGGCTATCAAAAGGAAAAGTAATTTCTGTTTCATGTTGTAATTTTGTTTAAGGGTTAATATTTGTAGTTGATTATTGATGTTCGTAATTATCCCCCCCTCCTTAATAGTGAGGGGACGGGGGTGAGTCCGCAAACGCAGCGGCGGCTCCCCTCGCCCATACCGGTACAAGGGGAGCCGTCGCAGGCTCCGTCTTCATGATGTTTAAGACTATATTGTTTGTTTGTTTGTTATACAAAAAAATTCTGGAACCACCAAATATCTGCGCCACATTCTGCACCGCATTTACCTTATATATTATATGTCCGCTCCAGTTATTCATGGTGAAGAGTATTAAGGGATTTTACTGGGGAATCTTCCTTATCGATCAGAATGCAAAATTGGGGAACTGAGCCTTCTCCTGTTCCGTGAGTTCATCTAACTTTCCGGCCACCCAAACACCGAGCAAGAAGTCAACGAGTTCCTTACGCTTGAGTCCGTTCTTCTGGAGTAGGAGTTCGAGAACGCCACGACGCTCCTGTTCAACTTTCTTCTGTTTTTCGCTCATATTATCTGTTTTTACGTTTCCGACTGCAAAGATAACGATAAATATGAACAATGCAAAATAAAACGGGGCTTTTATTCTGAATTGCCGCTGCTTGTTACCTCCCAATCCAGCTTTCGGGATTCAGCTTGGTGGTTTCCTTGCGGAGCTGGAAATGAAGGACGCATTTGCCCGTACCATCGTCGGCAACGGTACCGATAATGTCGCGGGTATTAACCTTCTGACCCTTGGAAACCGTAACGGAGGAAAGGTTACAGTAAACCGATATGTAACTGCCGTGACGGATGAGCACATTGCTGGAGCCTCCGAACTGGAAGACTGCCGAAACCACGCCGGTGAAGATGGAACGGGCACGGGCTCCGGGACGGCCCACATAGTTGGTTCCCTTATTCTCCAACTGCACATTCGTCAGTCCAGGGACGTTATACTTACCAAAACGGTTGCCAATCATGTACTGGCCAGTGATGGGAACAGGCAATCGACCACGGTTCTGTTCGAAGGTGCCGTTCAGCTGCCGGTCCTCGGCTGTGAGCCATGTATCAGGCTTCAGGGGCGTAGGCTTGCCGGTGGACTTGGGAGCAGGCGTAGTTTTTCCGCCCGACTTACCCGCCGACTTGCCCGCCTTCTTACGCGCGGCTTCCTCGGCAGCCTTCTTGCGTGCAGCCTCTTCAGCTGCCTTCTTGCGGGCCGCAGCCTCGGCAGCCTTTCGGGCCTGCTCTATCTCGTAAGCTATCAGGTCGTCAATCTTCTTGTTCAGGGCATTCAGTTGCTTCTGCTGCTCGGCAATCTTTCCTGCCAAGCCCGACTCCTGCTTCTTCAGGCCTTCCACCTTCTTCTTCTGCTGTACCTGCTGGTAGCCCAGATCCTTACGCTGCAGCATCACCTCGTGAACCAGGCTGCTCTTCCGGCTCTTGGTATCCAGGAGTTTATTCTGCTCCTCCAGCAGTTCGGCCTGCTTAATGAGAATCTGCTCGCCCAGATTATGCTCGAACGATACGTATTCCTTGGCAAAGCGGGAACGGCGGAACATCTGCTTAACATTCCGGGCCGAAAGGATGAAGACGAGGCTGGAATTCTGGTTCTTCTGGGTACGGGCATAGCGTATGGCCTGCTTCAGCTTCTCGCGCTTCTCCTTCAGTTCCCCCTCCTTATCGCGAATCTTCCCCTGTAACTGTATGGCCAGGGAATCCAGCTCATCTATTTCCTTTTCCAGCCCCACAATCTGGTCCAGACGGTTGTTCAACTGAATACCTATATAATGGATGTTCTGCTGGCCTGCCTTCACTTGCTGCTTGGTCTTGGTCAGCTGGTCCTTGGATTTCTTAAGGGTATTCTGTAGCTCCGCCTTCTGCTTCTGCAACGCCTTCACCTTCTTACTGTTCTGGGAAAAAGCTATCGCAGGGAACAGCAGGAAAATGGCAAGGAGAGCCGTTTTTATGTAAGGAGTTAAAGGAGTTAGAGGAGTTAAAGGAGTTAAAGACGATACTTTAGACTTCTTGAACGTCATTGGGGAGCATGTGTAGAACAAACGTCCTAGCGAAGCGATAACTCCTAGGCCGCAGGCCGATAACTCCTTAGCGAAGCGATAACTCCTTAGCGAAGCGATAACTCCTTCCTTCATTTCGCCAAACTCATGATTTTCCTGAACGCAGTATCTAAGGAAACCTCGGTGTAACGGTTCTTATTAATCTCGGTACGAGTTTCCCAAGAGGAATCTGGCTTAACGGAACTGATACGGAAGGTTGCCTCTATGTTTTCGTCGCTAATGTCAAACAACAGCTTCATGGTGCCAGGGAAGTCCTGCTCACCCAGTTTGGTCCAGTCGGCATACTGCCATTTTACCACAGCATCCTCGGAATAGGCACGTGAAAACCTTGTTTCCTGCACCAACTGTTTGGTTGTATCCAGAACAAATGCCACTGCAACATTTTCGTTTTGTGATTTCAGCGACCGAGCTCCTTCTGCATCATCCTTCAGCGTGTAACTATCGCTCTTGGGGGCTTCGTCATTACCATCCAGGACAAACAACTCGTCCCAGAATAACGACTGGAAGGTATAGAAGTTGATTCCCGCTTCACGGAAGAAATCAACCTCATCATAGTCGCACTTCACATACTGATGGTTCATGCGGTCCACCATCATCATATAGTCGGGTGTCAGTTCCAGTCGGCCCACCTCCATCAGACCCAGTGCCACCAGCGAGATCTGTATAACATCGTTGCGCTTCATCTTCAAGGAACCGCCCACCCTGGTACTATTCTTGGAAGTACTGAGGTTCAGGCTCATCTTGGCTGATATGCAGGGTTCCGATACACGCTTAGCGTTGACTGCCTGTACCACATTGGCAATACTCTGCTGCTCCAGCATAGCATTGCCACCGGTGCTCACCACACTCTTTTTGCTACCGCAGGAAGCAAGGAGCACCACACTGGCTATAACGAGAAAATAATGGTAAACTTTCATCTTATTTGATCTTTTTTTTCTGAGTACTCGGGGAAATCCGATTACTCAGATTTAATATACTTCTTTTTCTTAATCTTCTTCTTTATCAGCGGAGTGCAAGTGCCATCCTTCTTCTGAAGAGCTAAGTTCCAATAGCGGAGAGCCGTGTCCAAAGAACCACATTCGGCATAAATATCCCCAGCATGCTCGATCAGGTTTCCCAAAAGGTCCGCCACCTGCAAGAGTTCCGCATCGGAGAAATTCGGGTTCACCACCCTATCCATATAAATACGGGCATTGGTAAAATCCTTCTTCATGAACAGAATCCATGCGTATGTATCCAGGTAAGTGATGTTATCCGGCTCTGCCTTGATGGTTCGGTAGCTCATCTCCTCAGCCTTATCCAACTGCTCGTTTCTCAGGCTCAGATAGTAAGCGTAATTGTTCAGGCAACTGATATTGTCATCCTTATAAACAAGGGCTGAGTCGTACGCAGCGAAAGCCTCCAGCGGTTTATTCTCCTGATAGTACAAATCTCCCAGAACAGCATACATATCGGAAACCAATGCAGGCCGAGCCTCCTCGGTCTTAGTCCTTAGTCCCTGCAAGAATGCTTCAGCAGCCTCTTTCTTCTTATCCTGCTGATATAACGACAGCCCCAGATAATAGGCATAGGCCAACTCCTCGGGATGATAATTGACACCCTTACGACAGATATCCTCAATAGCCGCGAAATTATTCTTGGGAGCATAATACTGAAGCATGTGCGACAGGGCCATCTGGTTTCCAGGTTCTACTTCCAACACCTTAATCATCAATTCCGCCACCTTATCGTCACTCGCCTTAGCATAAGTAAGATAGGCTGCTTTCAACATCAGTAGCTGCGCATCTTTCTGCGGCTTTGACAATAAGGAGTCAAAGGTATGAAGCATGGCATCACGTTTGGTAGAATCCTGGAGGGTCTCATCGATATAGTCTCTCATGAGAGCCACTCGCAGCTCACTGGAACTGCCCTCATCATAAAGCAGAGAGTCGCGTAGTTGGGCAAAACGTTCGTTGTTCTCCGTCGTCCTGTAATAGTTCATCATGGCCAACAGGAGATTCAGGTTATGAGCATCCTTCTGCCTTACATAATTATATATATCCATTGCCTTGTCGGAATAACCCGCCTGCTGATACTGGTTGGCCATGATAACACGGTAGTTCAGATCATGAGGATACTCATCGCACAAACTCTGCAACTCCATAAATGCCGAATCTTCCTCCTCCTTGCTCATATAGAGCGTAAACTTTTCCATGCTCAACTGAACCGACTTTCCCTCCTGCATTTCTATACGGTTCAGAACCTCTATAGCCTTATCGGTATGGCCGTCGTCGCGATAAATGCTGGCAAGCTGCGATAACACATCAGTCCTTTTGGTCTGGAACTTCGCCAGTTTCTCCAGATAAGGAACAGCCTCACTTGTCCTGCGTGCATTCAGATAAATGGTCGCCAACGTTTCCAGATACCAAGGGTTGCAGGAGTCTAACTCACAAGCCTGCTTTAGCATGCCGATGCCGACCTCCAGACTATCCTGCCTGAGGAACAACTTCATCAAGCCCAGATTGTAAACAGCTTCTGCCGCTTGGGGATTAATGTCCAGGCAATGCTGATACAACTCCAAAGCAGAAGCATAGTCACCGGCAAGACGACTCTTTTCTGCCTCAAGATAAAAATAGTCGAACCTTGTCTGAGCCAACAAAGTTCCACTACAGAGGAGGAATATGATCAGCAGTTTACTCTTCACCCTAATCTCTAATCTCTCAACTTTAAACTCTAAACTCTAAACTTTATTTCACTCCACTATGTCCGAAGCCACCGGCTCCGCGTTCAGTCTCATCAAGCACCTCCACCTGTTCCCATTCTGCCTGTTCATGACGAGCAATAATCATCTGGGCAATACGTTCACCGTCTTCAATGATGAAAGGTTCGGTTGAGAGATTTATCAGTATTACACACACCTCGCCACGATAATCGGCATCGATGGTACCTGGAGAATTCAATACCGTTATGCCACGCTTCAGAGCAAGTCCGCTTCTGGGACGCACCTGTGCTTCGTAGCCCTTAGGCAAGGAGATAAAGAGACCCGTAGGAATCAGGTGTCTCTCCATAGGTCTCAATTCAATGGGAGCCTGCAAATTAGCTCTTAAATCTACGCCTGCTGACTGTTCAGTAGCATATTGGGGCAGTACATGATGACTGCGATTAACTATCTTTATTTTCATATCTTTTTTATACATCTGGCAAACTCATGCCGTTAATTTTTCTATATAAATCCAAGGCAAAGACATCCGTCATACCACTGATATAATCCAATACCGCCATTACTCGCTCGTAAAGTGTGGGCGCCAGAATCTGATACTGAGAGCTGACTCTATTGATAAGCAATTTGGAGAAAGCTTTATCCGGCTCCGTTACCGCCTTTATCATCAAATCCGTCAGTTGGGTAATCACCTTGTAACCGGCTATCTCGATATCCACCACATCCTTGCAATGGTAAATGCTGGAATAAGCCACCTTCTCGCATTCATTATAAGCATCCCTTGGAATCTCGGAAATATGCTTAATCAGCGGGCCAGGGAAAGTTCCTGAAAGGAATTCGTCCTCATGCTCCACAAAGACATGCACACACTCCTGCACCAGACAGTTGATTACACAGGCACGCAGATATACAATCTGTTCATTCACATCGTCCAGTGTTCCCATACGCTCAGCTATGCGGTTACGCTGATTCTCCTCGAAATAATTCAGGAAAAGCTCCCTTACCTGTTCCGTTGTAAGAATTTTCAGTTTATGGGCATCCTCAATGTCCATTATCTGATAACAGATATCATCGGCAGCTTCAACAAGGTAAACCAACGGATAACGAACATATTTGTATGAGCCTTCGGGTGCATCCAGTCTCAGAATTCCCAATTCGTCTGCAATCTTACAGTAATCTTCTACCTCGCTGCGGAAGAAGCCAAACTTATGCTTATCTCCAGCCAAATCGGAAGTGTATGGGTACTTAACAATGCTGGCAAGGGTGCTATAGGTCATAACAAAACCACCCTTTCTACGACCATTAAAATGATGGGTTAGTAAACGGAAGGCATTGGCATTACCTTCAAAGTGAATCAAATCTTCCCATTGCTTGGGACTCAGACAGTCGCCTGTATCTTCACACACATAGTGCCTCAGAAACTGGCCGTCGCCTTCGCTGAAATAAGTTCCTATGGCATTCTCGCCACTATGCCCAAAGGGAGGATTCCCCAAATCATGTGCCAGACAAGCAGCACTGACAATGCTACCCAGTTCCGAAAAATGTGTTTCAATCAATTGAGGATGACGTTCCAGCAACAGTCGACTTACATCATTTCCCAAGCTACGCCCCACACTGCTAACCTCCAGACTATGCGTCAAGCGGTTATGCACAAAAATGCTGCCAGGAAGGGGAAAGACTTGTGTCTTATTTTGCAGACGGCGGAAAGGAGCTGAGAAAATCAGTCGGTCATAATCGCGCTGGAACTCCGTTCTGTCATCATTCCTATTCGACTGCCCCTCCTGTCCCAACCGCTTGTTGGAAAGCAACTGGTTCCAGTTCATCATCTTATCTAAACTCACAACTCTAATCTCTAAACTCTAAACTCTAAACTCAACATCACTCCGGTTTATAGAAAAGACGGTTAGCTCCGCTGGTAATCTTCACCAACTCGGGATGTTCTGCCGCAAAAGTATCAATGTGCCTCATGCGCTTTTCCTGTAAGATTTCATCGACAGCTATCAGAATACCCGTTTCCTCTACATCGCCAAACCCGTCATTGATAGCTGTGCCGAACAACTTCATGGTGGGACTCAAACCCATATAGGCATTTACCAGGGGAGGAATGTTATAACCCAGGGCACGCACCTCGCTGTTAAGGATACGATAGTCCGCCTTGAAGTCGTCCTCCACAAAGATTTTCTCAAACGCCGTTGTATCGTGCTCCAATTGCAGAGGCTTCATGGGGAAAATCAGATTATCAGGATCAGGGAAATGCTTTTTCAGGAAATACAGTATCATATCGCGAGCCATGCGGTCGTAGCTGGGATACATGGTAAACTTTCCAAACAGATATCGGATTGTTGGTTCAATTACTACGATGGCCCCCAAACCGTCCCAAAGATTATCCAGGGCAAAAATTCCTTTTCGCCCACGCAAAGTACTCTGATACTCCAGCGTCACAAAGCTACGCCCCAGTTCTATGGTCCAGGGAGCATATTCCTTTAAGAATTTATCGCTGAAGCGGAACATGTGGCTAGTTGCCAGAATGGGCTGGCCTTCCTGGTCGTATTTCCAGTCCTTACCTAATATATATCGGTAGCCGCCAACAATCTCCTCTTCCTCGGGATCCCAAACAAGAATCTGCTTATAAGGATTCTCGCAAGTATCAAACTCATCCAAATCCAGACTCTTGCCCGTTCCACCACCTGCTGCACGGAAAGCAATCTCGCGCAGTCGGCCAATCTCCCTTACTACGTTAGGTGAATCCTGCCATGTGACTACATAAACCTCGTTGCTGCTTTTGTTAGTCATGCGCAACTTCTTGTCAGGCGTCAGTTCCGCCTTCAATATCTCGCGTGGAATACTGCCAATAATCTCTTCCATCATATTTCGTAAACTTTACTCCGCACCCACTGCGCCCATTGCAATGGGGTTTGGGACTTATCAAATGTTTGCCATGAAATAGGCTTTCCTATCTTAACTGTATAAACGTTCCCGTTGCTTTTATACATCTCGTCAGGCAAGAGAATCTGCGCAAAGTTGGGCAGATGGAATTTCTTGCAGAAGCGTGCCACCTTGTAGAAACGAGGCGTTAACTGACCTTCAAAATGTATGGGAACTACATCCCTCTGATGTTGAACGGTTTTTGTAATGAACGATTTACTCCAGGCAACGTCCATAATCTGTCCCTCATCATTTTTGCGACTGCAAAGACCCGCAGGGAACATAATTACGTGGTTCTCGCCAGAGAAGGCGCTCTCCACCATAGCTGGGAAATTTCTTCCGTTCTTGCCCAGTTTGTTGATAGGGATACACAAAGGAGCCAACCCCTTAAGGTTCATCAGCAAATCATTCACCAGATATTTTATCTTCCCGTCGTACTGTTCACCTATCACCCAACCTAAGGTTACGCCATCTACGGCTCCCAAAGGATGATTGCTCACGAAGGTGTAATAGCGACCGTCGGAAGGCAAGTTTTCCCGTCCTTCCACATTAACCCTGACACCCAAGTACTCTACACAATGCTTACAAAAATCCACACCCACATATCCCTGACGCAGGTAAACATTGATGAACTCCTGATGAATGATACGTTTCAGCCAGTTGATTACAAACTGGGGAATATACTTTGCCTTCTTACCCGCCCTGTTACGGATAATTTTGTCAAGGTCAACTTCCTGAATTGTATGTTCTTGCTCCGACATGGTTTCAGTTGATAGTAATAGGACGGTTGTTAATAAAATAATGCCCGCGTGGCAGTCCGTTCAACCAGTTCACGCCTTTATTCAGACGTACCGCCATAAAGAAAGCACCGGTACTGGTATAAATAGGAAGAATCTGGTTATGGTCGCTCTGAATCTGCACTGCCATGCCACTGACATGAATCTTGACCGGAAAAGTAGAACAACTCATACGTCCTGTCCGACCAAGGTCCTGTATTTTCTCCACAAGGGGAATTGTATCAGGCTTGACTACCACACGTTTCTTACGCACAGAAGCGCCCATTGGCAACAACACCAATAGTGCTAAAGTCAAAACAACCAGACGAACAACTGTGCTTTTTAACATAAAATCCTTCTACACCTTTACAAATTACAAAAGTACATCTTTTACATTAAAAGGACAAATATTTTAAAGAAAATATACTTTGATTTACATAAAATAGCTATCTTTGCCCGCGAATCTCTCAAGAGTTGACAAAAGAAAATGAGTTCAAACACGATACTTCTGATACTGGCATGTAGTGCAACCGCCCACCTGATGGTGAGTGCTACAACTGGTATTTACGCACGTCACAAGGTACAATATCTCTGTCTTGCCTGGGTAAATGGCATCTTTGGATTCCTATTGGCATTTGTGGCATTTCTAAGCCATCAGATAGCCGAGGGCGAGCCTGGCATCATGCATCCTGCCATGATTATGCCCCTTTTATGTGGTGTATATCTTCAGAGTATTTTCCCCCTTAGCATTCCCATGCCTGGTTTCCTGCAGGTAAAGCGTATGATTAAATATGCCAGACCTGTTATAGCTCTTATTGCGGTTTATACTGTGGCAAGACTTTTGGGAAGCAAGATTGTTATCATGAACAGTTTTAACGAAGTGATTCAGAATCTGCTTTCCAGCGATGTGTTACTGCGTATTCTGGCTCTTGGAATCAGTATCTACTACATTGTCAATATATTCCTGCTCCCTCGCAGACTGGTTCATAAAACCGACATCCCCAGCTATCTGATTGGCTATTGTGTGTGCTTAGGCTTCTCGGTGGTTTTCTTCACCATCGTCTCCATTCTGTATAATCCTACAGCACTCATGATTTACATCATAATCTTCACACTTCTGAATACGTATCTGGCTTTTCGCACCTTGGAAGAAATTGCCATTCATTTGCCCCAACCAGTCTTGATAGAGGTAGAGGAAGAGCCTACAGAGGACACTGTGGAGAAAGCAGAAAAGGAGGATTTTAACGAAGCCAACCTGTTACGTTTTAAGCGTCTTGAATTCTGGATGCAAAACCACAAGGAAGAATGGACCAATAACACCTTTGGCCGAGACAAGCTCTGCGAGGCTGTTGGCTACAACCGTCACCTTATTCTTCAATGTGTACGAAGCCAGGGATATAATAATGTACACGAGTACATCAACCGTTACCGCATAGAGGAACTCAAGTACTTAATCACGAAAGGCAAAATATCTGCTCTTGGCGAGGTTGTTGATGCCGGCTTCGGAACCATACAGACAGCCCGTTCCTGTTTCCTGAAGATGGAGGGCATCACTTTAGATGAGTTCTGGAGCCAGCACAAGAAAGAATAAAAAAAATCCACGATAACCGTTAATTTGGTCACCGTGGATTTTTTATATAAGCCTAAAACATTATCCGGATAATGCCGGGGAGATTATTCATCTTCCAACCATTCATCCCAATCAACGCGTTCCCTGCCCAATACAACATTATCGGGGTCAGCATCTTCACCATACATGCTGACTGCCACCATTTTACTCACCTGTATTTCGCAAACCTGCATGGCAGGCATCATATATTCCTTTTTCATATTACTTAAGAATCTTTTTACCGTTAATAATGTTAATACCCTTCTGCAACTTGTTAATACGCTGACCAGCTAAGTTGTAAATTGCTTCTGCTCCTTCGTTAAGGTTATCGTTAACGTTTTCAATACCTGTTGCATCTTCTTCGTTAAAGTAGAATGCCTTAACGTTAGAGCTTGGAACTATAAGATAGCAGTGGTTAGCACCAACTTTTGGATACCTATTGCCTTCAACAACCTTAAAGAAACCTACCTTACCTTTTTTATTATCCTGCAAAACATAACTGCCTACAAGAGCATCAGTATCCGCATAAACACCTGTGAGCAAGCCAACTGTAGGAGTTTCAGTTCCTTTGACGTAGATGCCGCTAACATTCATATTAAATGCTTGAAGAGCCTCTACAACAACAGGAGTATTGGCAGGAATAAAACCAGTCCCTATTTCTTCGAGTGTCAAGACACCTTTATTATCAGCACCTGTAATAGTGCTTGCTGTGGCATCCGTAGGAATAGCTACTTTGAAAGGAGCACAGAAGGTACCTATGAGGGCATTGCTAACCTTGAGTGTTGCGTCTGCCCTATCTCCGACCTCAACCTCAACAACTTGTCCAGCCATACTAATGTCAATATGAACATAGAAATAGCTACCCTTGATGGTACCTTTCATATCAAGTGGAATAGGGCCGAGGGCTGGTCCAATCCATTGAACGTTTGGCAGATCACCTTCTGTAATATTAATATTGCCTTTGTAAGAGAAAGTACCATCGTTGCCTATTGGAAGACCTGTAACAGAAATGTTACCTACATAATTACCATCCGCGCCAAAGTTCTTCAGATTAAAGTCAATGGTATTGTTTTTGTTAAACGTCACTTCAATTGGAGCCTCTATAAGAGGAGCTTGCGTGCCATTTACAGTAATACCTATATTTTTATCATAGACAAGTTCGATGTCATCAACGTAAAGATGATCAACCACCTGTCCTTCTCCTGGATCAGCATTAGTGGCAAGGTTGACAAGGATGTACATCTGGCCATCAGTAGAGTTGCCTGTCGGAACAAAAGGAATCGTCAGTTCTTTCCATTCACCATTTGTGGAAGGAAAATTCAGTTCTGCCTGAGCGATGGCATAGGACTGGTTTGTCGCGTTATCACCTGTGCTGTATGTAATATAATTGTGAGCATCATGTATTGAAGCAGACACTCGTGCATTAGGATGCTTTTCATTATCGGCTGCTGGAACGAACTTCACCCAGAGTTTAATGGCAGAGGGGATTAGGGAAATAGTTTCACTCTTATTGGTGTCAGAAATCTTGCTAAAATTGTAATTTTCTTGGGAAGTTGCAGAGGTGGCACCTGCATTAATACACCCTGTAGTTAGATTGCCTTGCGCAGGAATACCAAAAGCAGAACGAGAATAAATGTCCACACAATAAAGTCCATTACTTCCTGGGCGATGATCTTCTACCATCACAACCTGCTGTACCTTAACCAGACTACCAAGGGCACCTTCAGCTACATCTCCCACCGCTGTTTCAAAGCCGTTCCAGTTGGCAGGAGCATGATTGCTGGAGGTTACACCACGCCAGTCTTCAAAGTCGCCATTGCCAATCTGGGTTTTACCTGCAGCCACATCATCAATAACAGTGAGGATATAAGAACCTTCCGCACCATTGGCCTTTGCCTTAATGATACATGAGCCATTCTTCTTGAGAGTTACTGTTCCATCTGTAGCAACAATGGCTACTTTTTGGTTGCTCGACTCGTAGGTAATTTCTGTCACATTCTTGGCTGTCAGCGTCTCGTTCTTATACGTTCCGGCGCTAAGATTCGCATAGTCACGTGTCTTCCCATATCCAAGGACTGGGGCACTTGCATCAACGAATTTAGCATAATACGCCTTAGTAGTGGGACTGCCTGAACTTGTTGATGTTGCATTTACTGTTACCGTAAAAGTAGCTTCAGTTGAAACTGCGCTACCTTCGCATGCTTGATTATCATACCAACCAGCAAAAGAGTTTCCCGCGTTAGCCTGTGCATACAGATAGTATTTGTGTTCTTGGCTACTTTGCCCACCTGATGTTGCAGAAGATTCTGTCTCATAACTGGGGTTACCTGAAGAACCGTATTTAACATACACTTTACCTTGACCGACAGCCTTGGTAGTCACTTTGGAATAATAACTACTTCCTGCTAATGCCGACATACTACACATGGTGAACATCACCACAAATAGGCTTACAAGCCGTGTAATTTTAGAATTCATAATCGTTTGTTTTGTTTGTTTGTTTATTATTGTATTATTTATTTGAATATTTTCGTAATTGATTCAATTGCCCTATGTAATTGATGGCTAATGCCAAAGCAAAAACAATATAAGCATTATCCACCAAAGGATTCCATATACGTACCAACATGGCAATACTCCAGCAGATGCAAATCAGCGCAAAAGGAAGCAGCCACCATCTACGCCAACGCCATAAGAGAAATGGCAGGGGATTGAGTGGAACAATGAGCCAACTAAAACTTGTGTTAGGAAGTGCAGAGAAGATAACCAAATAGGTAACTGCCAAACCAAGAACCAACTGCAAGGCTAACAACAGGATAGACAACGGCCTTTGCAACCAGGAGCAACTGATAACAGCCAGCAACAGCAGGATACAAGCCAACACCATCGGGGTAAGCCATCCGCTTTTTTCAATACTAATAGTCTGACTGACCAAGGTGTTTGGCTCTTCAAGTACTGGCTGACCATTAAGTGTTGTCTTCTGCAATACGTCTATCAAATCGGTGGGGATAACCACCTTTTCCGTAATGGCACAATCTTTATCTGCCTCCGTTCCTGTAATAGTGAAAATAATAAAGCGATCCCAAGGAAAATCATCCGTCCGATCACCCAACAAAGCACGACGTGACTTTTTGACAAGCCGCTCGTCCCATTCTCCAAATGAAAGAGTATCTGGCAGTACTGCTGCAGAAACAGCATTCAGACAAGCAAGAGCGCAACTTCGGTTCAGATAATCGTATGGCAGATTCATTCCTTCCTCTACCTTTCCGTCAAGATACTGCCAAAGTTGCTTGCGTTTTTCCAGAGGAATGTTGAGTACGTACTCTGTGATTCCTCTGCCTTCGCTGGCATAATCTGCCAAGACACGCTCTGTAGGAACCGCTGTCATACCCATATTCAAGTTACCCATAAAGAAGGTAAGCACCCTGTTCGTGACAGACTCTGACTCGTAAGTATAGACCATATCCAAGCCGTAGTGCGGACACTGCATACGGATGCTGGCATGACCAACACAGGAGTAGAGTACATCTGAAGGTGTTGCAACCAAAATGCTGGCCGTCACAAAGTTGTCTGCCTCTGTAATGGCCAAGGAATCCAGACGTGCCTGCTCCAAGCTATCTACCTGTGCATAAGCACACGCAGGCAACAACATGAGCAATACTATGTGGAAGAGAAACTTCATTACTTATCTTCAACAAATATTGTTTAGAACAACACCTTCTTACCACTCACAACATAAATGCCATGTGAGGGATTCTTAACCCTACGACCAGAGAGGTCGTAAACATCTGATGATGATTTATGCAATGATACCACATCGTTAACGGCATCAATCTCCTCCTGATTTATAAAATCGTCTGTGCCAACCTGAACATTTACTATCTGACCCAAGGTTTCCTGTATATCAATGTCGATGGTAACAAATAGCTTATTCTCATTCATCTTGCCCTGGAGTTTCATAGGAATCTCGCCTACCATAGGACCTGCCCAATTATTAACACCTTCCATATCACCTGGCTGAATGGTAACAGCTCCTTCAAAAGTAATATAATCCAGACCATCATCACCCTTCGTTACAGGGATGTTTTCTATCTTAATATTACCAACAGGAATAGATGTCTCACCATTGGGAAGGAAAAAGTTCTTGAGTTCAAAGTCTATGGTCTGATTAGCGTTGTCTATTACAGTAACGCCTGTCATCTGAGGCTCCGAGCTCTCACCATTAACAGTGATAACAAGTTGCTCGGTATAGATTTTCTCAGTAGCAAAAAAGTTATCCCTGCCAAACTGAACGAAGAGAACTTGACCGAAAGCCTCACGAATATCAATATCAATGGCGGCATACATCTTATCATCTGTCATCTTACCGCGAAGGTCAAGGGGAATCTCACCAAACTCGGGACCCACCCAAAAGTCAACCCCTGGCATGTCACCAGGCTGAATAACCAAGTTGCCCTTAAAGGTTAATATTTTCACACCGTTCTCACCTTCTGTTACGGGAAGGTTCTCGATAACAATATTCCCAACAGGAACGGAGTTCTCACCAGCAACCATGAAGAAGTTTTTCATGATGAAGTTAATTGTTCCATTACCATTGTCAACCACTTTAACGTCAGCGGTCTGGGGTTCTGAACTCTGGTCATTGATGGTGATAACAAGTTGCTCAGTATAGATTTTGCCAGGAGTGAAATCGTCCGTACCGAACTGAACAAAGAGAACCTGACCGAAAGCCTCACGAATATCAATATCAATGGCGGCATACATCTTATCGTCTGTCATCTTACCGCGAAGGTCAAGGGGAATCTCACCAAACTCGGGACCTACCCAAAAGTCAACCCCTGGCATGTCACCGGGCTGAATAACCAAAGTTCCATTGAAAGTGAATGATTTCACACCGTTCTCGCCATCTGTTACAGGAAGGTTCTCGAGGATAATGTGACCAACGGGTATTGAATTTTCACCAGCAACCATGAAGAAGTTTCTCAGTTCAAAGTTAATTGTTCCATTCCCGTTGTCAACCACTTTAACGTCAGCTGTCTGGGGCTCTGAACTCTGGTCGTTGATGGTGATAACCAACTTGTCTGTATAGGTCTTAACCTGAGCAGAAACTGCCAATGCAGTAAATGCACAAAATAATACGAGTAAAAGTTTTTTCATAAAATTATCGTTATATTAATATCTGTAAGCTAATCCAAATGTTGCATAAACAGGGTACATCTTGAAGGCAACAGCATCAAAATCCTTCTCCCAAATATTGGTCAAACCCCAATCGACCTTTGCAAAGACATTCATATGCTTGCAAGCCTTCCAGTCGAAACCGAACTCGATGCCGGCATTCCATGTACGCATATTATCCGTAAAATCGTATGTAGAGGGGTTAGTCCTGTCCATATAAATCTTTTCACCAGTAGGGTCATCAACACGAAGATAGCCCACACCTTTATCATTATCATACCCCAAACCGCTGAAATTACGTTTGAAATAGGTACTGAAATATGGGCCGAAACTGAAATTCCAACGTGGAGACATTCTTAAGGTCGCCAAGATGGGTATAGTCATTCCCCACATATCTGTATTGGTGACATCTGTTCCAGTAAAATAGCCCGACATGGTGTTGCCATCCATCGTCAGAGACATCTTATAATTCTTTACATCGGCACTTGTATGGAAACCCTCGTAAAAGAAATGCCAACCCATACTGGCACCCCAGCGCTTACCAAACATCTTATATATATCAACACCAATGGTAGCACCTCCCTTCGGAGAGAACTCATTGATGGCCCGAATCTCGTTTGGCAAAGGCAATGGAGTAGTACCGCCAAAAGTATAACCTGCGCGAACTAACACGCCAGCCCCCTTCATGCCCCGTGTAGGGCCCCACCTGTCCCAGCTGTCCTGAGCCTGGGAAACGGCTGAGCACAATAGGACAACCGTAGCAAAAAGATATTTCAATTTATAAGTCACTATCATTTTCATCATTAATTCTAAACTTTATCGTTATCGTTGACGTTCCCGTTATCAATACTCGTCCTTGTCACAATAAAGTGAAACATTATGTATAAACAACTTATTTCCGATAGCTCCCATGAACTTACCTCCTTGCCAACTGCTTGCAAAACTCATGGCAAGACTGTAACCTTTATTGGCAAGAATGGTCTGATCCACCTCCTTATAATAAACCAGCGGAATCTCAACGAGTTGCCATTCGGAAGTCAAGCCGTGAATAGGAGTATCGCAAAGCTTATCCGATCCGTCTTCGTTAAGGTTATGGGGAAGACGGCCTAAAGCGACAATATGCGGATTGGTAAACATGTCGTTACCGTCAATCATTACCTCATTTCCTGCCTCATCCTGATTACGATAGAATACCACGTAAACATCGGGCTCATCCACGATACCCTCCATAGGGTTTCCCTTTCTGTCCTGGAATACCGGTCCTGGCTCAAACTTGAGCCAAACAGTCATCTTAACAGGCTTATGACTGAAAGGTGCACCAAAACGGGTAGCCTTAAGTGCATCCTTGAGGGCATTACTTACATCAAAGATACCATTAAACATACTGCCACTGGCCAGTTTCATGTTTACCATATTACCAAAAGCTCCGGTATCTTTGGTCTCCAACTTCACACAGGTAGTTCCGCCAGGTCCCCCATTGGCAAGGGGTACAGATGGATACTCCATAGGCTTGGCTGATGATTTACTCAACTTAAAACCAGGATTACCGTTTTTCCACTTCCCGTCAGGAAAAGCATTTGCAGCATTTACATCCGAAATAGTCCACTCATAAAACTTACCTGTGGGATCAAGCGCATAGTTCTCAAAGCCGACAGTGAAATCGCCCTCAGTGGGAACATCGTGTTTGAACATAAGTGAATAGGTCCTGTTCCACTGCTTATCCTGGGAAACAATTCGGAACACCTGGAGCCTTTCGTCTGAAAAGTCAACAAGACTACCGTTCTTGAACGCAACAAAAGCACCGCTTGCATCCTTAATGAATGCAGTAGCACCTGATGTAATCTCCAAGGTCAAAGGTAAATGGGAAACATTAGACTGTGAGCGGATGATAAATTCCACCTTATCTGAGGAAGAATCAACAATCTTTAGCGTATCATACAAATGGTGAAAAATGTCATTTGGACTATCGACATGTACTGACGCCGTTTCAATGTCACACTCAGAATTCAACGGCTCCTCACCAAAACAAGAACAGAGAACAACGGCTCCTAAAAACAAGATTTGAGAAATAAATTTTCGCATTATAACATTCGATTTTTAAATTTGGCTGCAAAATTACTCCAAATAAATTCTACTGACATATAAATATGGTAGCATTTGTTAACAAATCTTGGTAAAGGGGACAAAAATTCGGTATAGCATATTAAATTTCGGTATAAATTTAAAACGAAAACATTAACGTCAAGTTCAAAAGATTAAGAAAACGAGCGGTGAAATGGGAAATTTTACTAATTTGAAAGAGAAATTGTAAATATTGAAAGAAGGAAAATGAAAGGAGTTAAAGAAGTTAAAGAAGTTAAAGAAGTTATCGCTTCGCTCGTCCATTCGGACAGAAGGCTGCGATTAAGCGAGAGCAATGATAAGCTTGCTTAAGCAATGCCGAGCGGTAGCAGGCTCGACCGTTAGGTCAAGTTAAAGACGATAGTTACGCCAAAAGGTGGAGGAGAATCTATTTGTCGCGAGTTAGAGAAAACAAAAGAGACGGAAAAATAAAAGAGGATGTGTTGCAATAGGAAACAGGTAATACGGCAGAAATAATTATTTTCAAACTTTGGTAATATATTTTCATGGCTTGAAAATAAATAATCATGGTTTGAGAATATATTTTCACGCCTTGAAAATAATTTTTTTGGGCAATTAAAACCTTTTATATTGTAGTTTAACGATTTTAGTTGACAGCTTAGAGGCTTATTTGTATTACTCGTTGATTACTTTGAGTCTTATTTGTAGTGTAGGTTGATGTGGTTAAACTTTATTTATATTTCTTGTTGATTCTTGTTTTTGTTATTCACA
>JAFSRW010000021.1 GCA_017445925.1 Bacteroidaceae bacterium
ATTCACGGACTTACGGAAATCCAAACGTTAACGTTAACGCTAACCTTAACTAGTTAAGAATTTAAGTGGTTTAAGAGGGGTGATGGCTGATGGAAGATGTGAATTGAAATTGTTGATTATTCTGAAAAACAGGTAACACCTAACCTGAAATAGCAATAAGCCCGATAACCATGCGGGATGAAAGAGTGTTACCTGTTTGCCCAACAGGTAACTAACAGGTAACACAACACCTAACATCATGATGTTAAGATTATAATGAGTTACCTGTTAGTGAGGTGTTAGTGACCTGTTGCGACAACAGGTAACATCAGTTGCAAGCGATAACCATCGGATCTCAACGTTCAGCAAGTGAGGTGTTGCAAAAAATTTCAACGCTAACGTTAACGATAACGATAACCCGTTTTAAACGATAACGATAACGTTAACGATAACCATTATCTGAACTGAAAATTTATAATTTACAAAAAATATCTTTGACAAACCGATAATCGGGTAAAATATCAAAGGATGTTCTTTAGCATAAGAATTTTTACTGCCTAACGTGGCGGTAAAAATTTCCTAACTAAGCGGCAAGTTTTTCTTAACGTGGAAAAAAAAGGATGGAAGAAAAGAGGATTGGAAAATTATTTACATTATTGAACTACGGCAAAAGTGGGCTATAACGCAGATATTAATAGAAACAATTGCTACTGTTAAGGGAAAAATTTGGGCCCCTTAATAGTAGCTATATCGACTCTTAATAATGAATCTTGACTTTCGTGGGAAAAAGTATTACGTCGTTTTGTCTCGCCGGTTTCCGCAGCCTTCGAACGAAGCGATAACTCCTAAAAATTAGAGCGGCGGATACTCACGTATGCGTCGCTCTATTATTGAGTCAAAAAAAATCCTTTCAACTCAGCAGATAGTATTTTAATTTAGGTATTGTTAACGAACCAAGAATAGGGTAAGCCATCCTAATACCAAACCCAAGATGCCTATGCAGATGCCCAGCTTTACCATATCGCGCTGCTCTACAAGACCCGTGGAATGGGCTATGGCATTGGGAGGTGTACTGATGGGCAGACACATGGAAACGGAGGCTGCTATGGCAATGCCAATGAGTACGGTTTTTACACCGCCAATGGAATTGATGGAATCGCCCATACCCTTGCAGACGACAGCTAAAATGGGTACCAAAAGGGCTGCCGTAGCGGTATTGGAAATGAAGTTGGAGAGCGTATAGCACAACAGAAGGGCTACCACCAGAATCACCACGGGCGACCATGTTCCGAAGGGTATGCTATGAATGGCATTCTCTGCTAAGCCGGACTCGTTAAGTCCCACACCAAGGGCAAAGCCTCCGGCTACCATCCAGATAACGCTCCAGTTTATACGTTGCAGGTCCTTACTGGTTATAACGCCTGTAGCGGCAAAAACGGCTATGGGCAGCATGGCTACGGTATTGGCATTCACGCCTGTATGTTTATCAGTAAGCCAAAGCAGCAGGGTTACAATAAAGGTAACTGCCACAACCACCGTACGCCAGTTATGTTCTACCTCTCCCTCGATATTCAGGTCGATACGCTTCTGCTTAAAGGGGAACATCTTTAAGAGTAACCACCAGCCAAGCAACAGCAACACTAAAGTAAGCGGTAACATGAACATCATCCACTCGCCAAAACCTATATTCATATTCGCGCCGTCGGGGTCGTTCAGGTACTTCAGGGCAATCATATTGGGCGGGGTTCCAATGGGTGTGCCTATACCACCGATATTGGCTCCCAAGGGGATGGCAAGGGTAAGGGCGATACGACCTTTACCATCAGGTGGAAGGGCCTTGAATACAGGTGTCAGGAAGGTGAGCATCATGGCAGCTGTAGCTGTGTTGGAGATGAACATGGAGAAGACTCCCGTGATGAGGATAAAACCCAGCAGCACCACCTCGGAGCGTGTACCGAAAGGCTTAAGCAGACAACGGGCCAGCACCACGTCAAGACCACTCTTGGTGGCTGCAATAGCCAGCACAAACCCACCCAGGAAGAGGATGATGATAGGGTCGGCAAAGGTGGCCATCAGCACCTTGTGGCTCAGCATCTCGGACTTTTCCAGTCCGGAGGTGTAAAAGTTCAGCGCACTGTCCGACGTAGCAAACAGCAGTAGCGCTATCAGCACCACCGAGGTAGCCCATGACGGTATGCACTCCGTAACCCACATGATGATAGCGAAGACAAAGATGGCAATGATGCGGCGCTGCACAATGTTCAACCCCTCGATGCCAAAGCAATCAAGAGGCAGATTCCAGACTATAACGGTAGCCGCAATAGCCAACAAGAAATAAAGCATCAGCCTGAAACTGAAGTGAGGTGACAGATGGTTCTTGAACCAATCCGCACGCAGATGACTCTTCCCATACTTGTTCAGGAAAAAGAGTCTTCGATTAAGAAATGAAACCATTTGAAATATAATTTAAAAATACCTATATACATACAACACAGCACACCTACGCTAAGGCGCACTCATTGGCAGTAGCAGCCAACATCTTGTTTGCAGTATTCGCGTTCCGCCCTTACATCGAGAGCGTTCAGCAGGTTTAATGAGCGGAAAGGCTGGTCTTCTGACTTTGCTCCACCCCGAAGCGCCTTCTCACCGTCTTTTTTTTATAGGCAATGGCTTTGTGCTTCAGGAGTTTAAAGGGAACTCACAGCTGCGGGACAGTTGAGGATTTTCACCTCATTCCCAATTAATCGCGGTTAAGCAAACCTTCTACTCAGTCCTCCTTAGGATGACATCAGCGTGTGTTGTTGGTGGCCAATCCATCGGAAAACGGCCACAAATTTAGAACTTATTTCTAATATGTCCAAATAAAAAGGAAAAAAAATTATCGCCTCGCCAAAAAGTTATCTTCTTTAACTTCTTTAACTCCTATCAATGATCAATTACTTTATAAATTTCACCTTCGAGGCATCACGGGGTTTGGCATCGGGCTGCTCGTCGGGGTAACCGATGGCGATGATATAGAGAAGTTTATAACCTTCGGGGATGTCGAGACTGTCGCGGAAGGCTTGGGCTTTCTCGTTGGTGGTGAGGAAGCGTACAGGACCTGTCTGGATGCAGGTGCCGAGACCTAGCGACTGAGCTGCCAACATCATATTCTCGCCTAAAAGACCGGCATCGAGGTCGAACCTGCCATCTGCCGGAGAACAGACACAGATAAGGTTAGGCGAATTGCGGCACATATCCTTCACATCGGCCATCAGTTTCTGGTCTTCAACAATCCGGACTGCCCAGTTCTGGCGGTTCATAGCACTGGGCGCATTGATGCCAGCAAGGGCTACCGCCTCCAACTTAGCATGTTCCACAGGCTTGTCGAGGTACTTACGTACGGAGCGACGCGCCATGATGTTGTTAATTACTGCATTGTTGTTCTCACTCTGTGCTGAAAGGGTCAGCACTCCAATCATTGCCATGAGGCATAGAATCAACTTCTTCATAATGGTAAGTAATTAGGTTCTTGAAGCACAAAGGTAGGACATTTCAGGAAAAATCCAAGAAGAATGAATAAAAATTTGTTTTTTCTCTCACTTATCCGTACCTTTGAGACTACGTCTCGAAAGTACTCTCGTTCGGAAATGAAAAGAAAAACACGCTTTTCTTTTGCATTTCTCTCACTTATCCGTACCTTTGCATTTGGAAACAAGGATGAAAAGACAAATAGACACGTTGATATTTATTGGCACGGAATTTGTATTATACCTTGTGGATAGACATTAACGAAGAATAGAAATAACTGCATGACAATAAAGTTTTCACCAGAACTAAATACGGTGCTGGCATTCAGCAAGGAAGAAGCCGAACGCCTGCACAACGATAGTGTGACACCCGTGCACCTGCTGCTGGCAATCCTGCGACACAAAGACCAGAATCCTGCCAGGGATGCCTTGCTGCAACTACAGCCCGACCTGTCGCTGCTTAAGCAGGAACTGGAGGCTATGGCCAAGCAGAAACAGGTGCTGGTACCGCCATCGCTGGCTGACATGGGCTTTGACATGACAGCATCACGCATCCTGAGAGTGTGTGTGCTGGAGGCTAAATCCATGAAGTCGGACTCGATATACATTATTCATGTACTGTTAGCCATGCTAAAACTGGGTGACAGCGATGCCAGTATGATTCTGGAACGCATGAACATTACCTATCAGGCCATTGCACAAATCCTTAACGTCAACAATAACGTTAACAATAACGAAAACAATGAGGATGACGAAGAGGAGGATGATATGGAGGCTGCTCAGGGCGATGATACAGGAGCCCTGTCTGTAATACAATTAAAAAAGAAGGCGGGCAGCAACAGCAATACGCCCGTTCTGGACAACTTTGGCACAGACCTGACATTGGCAGCAGCAGAAGGACTGCTCGACCCCGTGATAGGCCGACAAAAGGAGATAGAGCGTGTGGCACAGATTCTGAGCCGCAGAAAGAAGAACAATCCCATATTGATAGGTCAGCCAGGCGTGGGCAAGAGTGCCATTGTAGAGGGCTTGGCACAGCGCATAGTGCAGCACAGGGTAAGCCATCTGCTGTGGAACAAGCGTGTGATAGTACTGGATATGGCCAGCGTAGTGGCTGGAACAAAATACCGTGGACAGTTTGAGGAACGTATGCGTAGCATCATCCTGGAACTGCAGAAGAATCCTGATATCATAGTCTTCATAGACGAGATTCACACCCTTGTGGGCGCTGGAGCTGCAGCAGGATCGATGGACGCTGCCAACATGATGAAGCCTGCGCTGAGCCGAGGTGAATTCCAATGTATAGGCGCTACCACAACGGATGAGTTCCGTAAGTCGATAGAGAAAGACGGTGCATTGGACAGACGTTTCCAGAAGGTAATGGTGGAACCCACAACACCGGAAGAGACGTTGCTGATTCTGCAAAACCTGAAAGACCGCTACGAGGAGCATCATACCGTTAAATATACACCCGAGGCGCTGGAAGCCTGCGTATATCTGACAGGCAGATACGTTACAGAGCGCAGCTTCCCAGACAAGGCCATAGATGCCATGGACGAGGCGGGCAGCCGGGTTCATATCCAAGACATGCCTGTCCCCGATGAAATATCACAACTGGAGGGTCACATTGCCGAACTGAACAGGCAGAAGAATGCGGCGGTGAAAGAGCAGCACTTTGAGATGGCTGCCGAATATCGCGACCAGATAAAGAACATGGAACATGCCCTGCAGGAGTTGCAGAAGGACTGGGAGGCTCGCATTAAGGACAACCGCCCCGTAGTGGATGAAACGGTTGTGGCTGACGTGATAAGCATGATGACGGGTATTCCCGTTCAGCGCATAGGCGAAGAGGAAAACCAGAAGCTGAGGAATCTGGCCAGCAACCTGAAGAATGCTGTAATCGGTCAGGATGATGCCATCCAAACCATTGCCAGAAGCATTCAGCGTAGCAGAATAGGCCTGAAAGACCCCAAGAAACCCATAGGTACATTTATGTTTGTAGGTCCTACCGGCGTGGGAAAGACCTATCTTACCAAGTGTCTGGCACAGGAAATGTTCGGCTCGGCCGACAGCATTATCCGAATAGATATGAGCGAGTACATGGAGAAGCATACCGTTAGCCGTATGGTGGGTGCGCCTCCAGGATACGTGGGATTTGAAGAAGGCGGACAACTGACAGAGAAAGTACGCCGTAAGCCTTACAGCATAGTCCTGCTGGACGAAATAGAGAAAGCACACCCCGACGTATTCAACATTCTGCTACAGATGATGGACGAAGGAAGAATGACGGACGGCAACGGTTCCACCATCGACTTTAAGAACACCATCATAGTAATGACCTCGAACTGCGGAACCAAGCAGATAAGGGATTTCGGCAGGGGCGTAGGATTCCAGAGCGGAACAGATGCCAGCCAGAACAAGCAGCTGAGCAGAGACCTGGTGCAGAAGGCGCTGAAGAAGCAGTTTGCCCCTGAGTTCCTGAACCGTCTGGATGACATCATCTACTTTGACCAGCTCAGCGAGGAGAGCATCCAGAAGATTGTGGACATTGAACTGAACCCCCTACTCCACCGAGTGGAAAACTTGGGCGTGACGTTAGAGGTTACACCAGAGGCGCGCCAGCTGTTGGGCAAGAAGGGTTACGATGTGCAGTACGGAGCCCGTCCGCTGAAGCGTATCCTGCAAACCATGCTGGAAGACCCCTTGTGCGATATGCTGATGCAAGATGAACATAGTACAGCCCTGAAAACAGAAGTTAAAGAAGATAAGATTGTTATTGTGGATAAATAAAATTTCAATATAAAAATGAAACAAGGTAATATCGGGGTTACAACAGAGAACATTTTCCCCGTCATAAAAAAGTTCCTGTACAGTGATCATGAGATTTTTCTGCGTGAGATTGTAAGCAATGCCGTAGATGCCACGCAGAAACTGAAAACCCTGAGCGGCAAGGGTGAATTTAAAGGCGAACTGGGCGACCTGAAAGTAACCGTTAGCGTTGACAAGGACGCCAAGACCATAACCGTTACCGACCGTGGTATAGGTATGACAGCCGATGAGATAGAGAAGTACATCAACCAGATAGCCTTCTCAGGTGCCAACGACTTCCTGGACAAATACAAGGATGATGCCAACGCCATTATCGGCCACTTCGGACTGGGATTCTACAGCTCCTTTATGGTCAGCAAGCAGGTGGACATTATCACCAAGAGCTATCAGGATGCTCCTGCCATGAAGTGGAGTTGCGACGGCAGCCCATCGTTCACCTTGGAGGAAGTGGAGAAGGCAGACCGTGGAACCAGCATCGTTATGCACATTGATGACGACTGCCAGGAGTTTCTGGAGAAGAACAAGATAGAAGACTTGCTTCGTAAGTACTGCCACTTCCTGCCCGTACCCGTTGCATTCGGGAAGAAAACAGAATGGAAAGACGGCAAACAGGTGGATACCGAGGAGGATAACATTATAAATAATGTAGAGCCACTGTGGATTAAGAAGCCCAGCGAACTGAAGGACGAAGACTACAAGGAGTTCTACCGTCACCTCTTCCCCATGGCCGACGAGCCCCTGTTCTGGATTCACCTGAATGTGGACTACCCCTTCAACCTGACGGGTATTCTGTACTTCCCCAAGATTAAGAATAACATAGAGATGCAGCGCAACAAGATTCAGCTCTACTGCAATCAGGTGTTCGTAACGGATTCCGTAGAAAGCATTGTGCCTGAATTCCTGACCCTGCTGCATGGTGTGATAGACAGTCCGGATATTCCGCTGAACGTCAGCCGTAGCTATCTGCAGAGCGATGCCAACGTAAAGAAGATCAGTTCTTACATTACCAAGAAGGTAGCCGACCGCCTGCAGAGCATCTTCAAATCAGATCGTCCTGATTTTGAAAAGAAGTGGGACGACATAAAGATTTTCATCCACTACGGAATGCTATCAGAGGAGGACTTCTATGAGAAAGCCAAGGCATTCTTCCTGCTGAAGGACACAGAAGGCAAATACTTTACTCTGGATGAATACCAGACCCTCATTAAGGACAACCAGACCAATAAGGACGGTCAGCTTGTATATCTGTATGCCAACGACCCCGATGCCCAGTACACCTACATTGAGGCTGCCAAGCAGAAAGGCTACAGCGTACTGTTGATGGACGGACAACTGGACACTCCACTGGTGGGAATGCTGGAGCGCAAACTGGAGAAGAGCACCTTCACCCGTGTGGATGGTGATGTAATAGACCGCCTCATCCAGAAGGAAGAGACCAAGCGCGAACTCTTGGAGGCAGAGAGAGGCGATAAACTGTCGAGCATCTTCAACAGCCAGATGCCTCGCACAGCCAAGACCGACTTCCACGTAGAAGTTCAGGCGCTGGGCGAGGAGCAACTGCCCGTTATGATTACTCAGAGCGAATATATGCGCCGTATGAAGGAAATGGCACGTCTGCAACCCGGTATGAGTTTCTACGGCGACATGCCAGATATGTACACATTGGTACTGAATACCGATGCACCGCTTATCAAGCAGGTTCTGGAAGACAGTGAGGCCAATACTGCAGAAGCCCTGAAGCCCATTGAATCAGAAATCAAGGGTCTTACTGCACGTCAGGCTGTGCTGCGCCAAGAGCAAGATAAGAAGAAGCCAGAGGAAATCACTCAGGAGGAGAAGGACGACCTGAAGAAGTGCGGTGACGACATCCAGGCTGAGAACAAGAAGAAGAACGATGTGCTGAAAGCCTACGCCGACGGCAACGAACGCGTTCATCAGCTCATAGACTTAGCTCTCCTGCAGAATGGTATGCTAAAAGGCGAGGCTCTCACCCGCTTCGTAAAGCGCAGTGTGGAGATGATAAAGTAAAAAAAAATAACAGTCTCTAACCGCTAACCCATAACCGCTAACCGATTTAAGAATGAACCACGGATTTGTAAAAGTAGCTTCGGCAATCCCTTCTGTGAAGGTGGCCGATTGCCAGTACAACGTAGAGCAGATAGAATCGCTCATCGTTCAGGCAGAAGGACATGGTGTAGAAATCATCTGTCTGCCAGAGCTCTCGCTCACGGCATACACATGTCAGGACCTCTTTCAGCAGCAACTCCTCTTGGATGAAGCAGAAATGGCCCTCATACACCTGATGAACTTTACCCGCAGCCTGGATATCATCAGCATTGTGGGCCTGCCAGTGCCTTATAAGGGCTCGCTTCTGAACTGCGCTGCCGTTATTCAGAAAGGTAAGATTCTGGGTATGATTCCCAAAACCTATCTGCCTAACTACAAGGAGTTTTATGAAAAACGTTGGTTCACCAGCGGAACTGACATACCTGCCGGCTCGCTGCTGGTATGCGGGCAACAGGTTCCCCTGAACCAGTTCATTCTGTTCCGCACTCCATCCTGCACGTTCGGCGTGGAGATTTGCGAAGATGTGTGGGCCCCTATCCCACCCAGCAGCTATCTGGCTATGCAAGGGGCAGAAATCATCTTCAACCTGAGTGCCGACAACGACTTGGTTGGTAAATACACTTACTTGAAGAATCTGCTTGGGCAACAGAGCGCCCGAACCATCTCGGGTTACGTCTTTAGCAGTTGCGGATACGGCGAGAGCACACAGGATGTGGTGTACAGCGCCAAGGGGCTTATCTATGAGAATGGAATACTGTTGGCTGAAACACCTCGTCATGAGTTGAGCACGCAATTACTGGAAACAGAAATTGATGTGGAACGCATCAGAATGGAGCGCTGCATTAATACCACATTCGCCACTTGTGCCTCGCAGTCGCGTAAGGAAACAGCTGTTATTATAGATACTGAAAGAACTGTGGCACGCGAATTCAACCTGACAAGAAAGATAAATGCACATCCGTTTGTTCCAACAGGCAAAGGCCTTGACGAACGTTGCGAGGAAATCTTCAGCATACAGACCGAGGGTCTTGCCAAACGTATCAGTCATACCAATTCCCAAACCGTGGTGGTAGGCATCAGCGGAGGCTTGGACAGCACATTGGCGCTACTGGTTTGCATAAAGGCATTTGACAGGTTAGGACTTAACCGCAGAGGCATAGTAGGAATTACAATGCCAGGATTCGGCACTACCGACCGCACCTATACCAATGCAGTAAATCTGATGAAGCTGTTGGGCATCACCATCCGCGAGATTAGCATCAAGGATGCGTGCATCCAGCACTTTAAGGATTTGGGCCACGACATGGAAAATCATGATGTAACGTACGAGAATTCGCAGGCTCGTGAGCGTACCCAGATTCTGATGGATGCTGCCAACCAGATGAACGGTCTGGTAATAGGAACAGGCGACCTGAGCGAGTTGGCTCTGGGTTGGGCTACCTACAACGGCGACCACATGAGTATGTATGGCGTAAACACTTCTGTCCCCAAGACGCTGGTTCGCCATCTGGTGAAATGGGTAGCATGGGGCATAGAGGACGACAGCACAAGAACTGTTCTGAGGGATATTGTGGACACGCCTATCAGCCCGGAACTCATCCCTGCCGACGATAATGGCAACATCACACAGAAGACAGAAGACCTGGTGGGGCCATACGAACTTCACGACTTCTTCCTGTACTATACGCTAAGATGGGGATTCCGTCCTGAGAAAGTATTCTTCCTGACCAAGGAAGCCTTTGGCACAGCATATACAGATGATGTAATAAAGCATTGGCTGAAGACCTTCTATCGCCGATTCTTTGCACAGCAGTTCAAGCGCAGTTGTCTGCCAGACGGACCAAAGGTAGGAAGCTGTTCACTTTCGCCTCGCGGCGACTGGCGTATGCCTACCGATGCCTCATCTGCCTTGTGGCTGAAAGAATGTGAGACACTGTAAATATATTACGGAAGTTAAAAAGGAAGTTAAAAAGGAAGTTAAAAAGGAAGTTAAAGGGAAGTTAAAGGGAAGAAGGAATGAGTCAGGATTTGGAAGATAGGATACAACGTGCCGTAGAGAATTTTATGAGCGGTTACGGCTGCGCACAAAGTGTGGTAGCGGCCTTTGCCGATCTGTACGGTCTGGACGACACGATGGCAAAACGTATTGCCGCAGGTTTTGGAGGAGGCGTAGGCAGGATGCGTATGATGTGCGGCACCGTATCAGGATTGGTGATTCTGGCTGGCTTGGATTGCGGACAGACGGAAGGTTCCGACCGTGAAGGAAAGGCTGCCTGCTACAAGGTGGTACAAGAGCTGCTGGAGACCTTCAAACAAAGGAACGGCTCCATTATCTGTGCCGAACTTTTGGGGCTGAACGGTTGTCCTGTGGTAAAAAACACCTATGTACCCGACGAAAGAAATGCAGCATATTACAAGAAACGTCCCTGCGCCCAGAAAGTAGAAAGTGCAGCACGAATATTCGCTGAATATCTTCAGGAAAAACAGAATTAGCATATAATTTCCTGCAAAAATAATACAAGATAGTACACAATTTCTGCAAAAAAATTGTGTGCTATCTTTTTTCTTGCTATATTTGCAATCAATTAAACTAATAAACCTAAAAACAAAAAATGAACGCTAACGCTTCACAGAAGATGACCAATTACCGATGGGTTATCTGTTCTATGCTATTTCTTGCAACAACGGTAAATTATTTGGATCGTCAGGTACTTTCCTTAACATGGAAAGACTTTATTGCCCCCGAATTTCATTGGTCGCATTCCGACTATGGCAATATCACAGCAGCATTCTCCCTTTTCTATGCATTTATCAGTCTTTTCTCGGGCAAATTCATCGACTGGGTGGGAACAAAAAAAGGCTATATCATCGCCATCTTCATCTGGAGTCTTGGTGCCTGTCTGCATGCAGGTTGCGGTTGGTTGACGATGTATATTCATGAACTGGAGAGTAAAGAAGTCATGCAAGCCTTAGAGGCTGGCAGCACACTGGCTCTGGCCATCTCCACCACCAGCGTATGGCTCTTTATGGTATGTCGTATAGTCCTTGCAATGGGCGAAAGCGGGAACTTCCCTGCTGCTATCAAGGTGACTGCCGAATACTTCCCCAAGAAAGACCGTGCTTTAGCAACCAGCATTTTCAATTCAGGAGCCTCTGTCGGTGCACTCGTATCTCCCATCACCATCCCCTTTCTGGCCCGAGCCTATGGTTGGGAGTGGGCCTTCATCATCATTGGCGGACTGGGATTCCTATGGATGGGTTTCTGGTACTATTTGTATGATAAGCCAGAAAAGAGCAAGTATGTGAACAAGGACGAGTTAGCCTATGTCAATCAGGATGACGCCTATGTTGACGATGTACCCGCTGTTGTGGAAGAGCCTAAACAGACTGGTATCCCCATTTGGAAATGTTTCTTGCTTCGCCATACATGGAGCTACATCTGTGGTAAATTCTTCACAGACGGTGTGTGGTGGTTCCTGCTATTCTGGGCACCAGCCTACTTCAGTGTCCAATTCGGACATCGCAGTGACTCAACAATGGGTGCCACACTCATCTTTGTGGTCTATCTTATCGTAACGGTTGTTAGCATTGCAGCTGGCGGATACTTGCCCAAATTCTTTATCGTACGTCGCAGAATGGAAGCCTATTCGGGTCGTCTGCGTGCGATGCTGATGTTTGCCTTCCTTCCCATCTTTGTTATTTTGGCACAACCGTTGGGCCAATACAGCGCTTGGTGGCCTGCCATAATCATCGGTTTGGCTGGAGCCGGCCATCAGGCTTGGTCGGCTAACCTCTACTCCACCGTTGGTGATATGTTCCCCAAGGGTGCGATAGCCACCATTACCGGAATCGGCACAATGACAGGTGGTATTGCTTCCTTTGCTATCAATAAAGGTGCAGGTTGGCTTTTCGACCTAACAGAAAGACTAGGTTCCGATTTTCATTTCCTCGGATTCGAAGGATTGGAGGCCGGTTACATGATTATCTTTTGCTACTGTTCCGTTGCCTACCTTATCGCATGGGCTTGTATGAAGACCCTCGTACCGAGGTACAAGAAAGTTGAAATCTAAAATAAACATATATACTTATGATGGAGAAAACATGGCGCTGGTTCGGACGCAAGGATAAGATAACATTAGATATGTTGCGTCAGATAGGCGTAGAGGGTATAGTAACGGCTCTTCACGATGTCCCTAACGGGGAAATATGGACTATAGAGAAAATAACAGAACTTAAAGACTATATTGAGAGTTTTGGCCTCAGATGGAGCGTGGTAGAAAGCCTCCCTGTATGTGAAAGCATCAAATATGGCGGTCCTGACCGTGACGAACTGATTGAGAAATATAAAGTTTCCCTTGCCAATCTGGGCAAATGTGGTATTCATACCATCTGTTATAACTTTATGCCTGTTCTGGATTGGGCAAGAACCGACCTAGAAAATCCTAACGGCAATGGTACATCCAGCCTATACTTCAACCACGCAGAGTTTGCGTACTTCGACTGCCAGATTCTTAAACGTAGCGGCGCTGAAGCTGATTATTCAGCAGAAACGATTGCAAAGGTTGAAGAAATGAAGAAGGTCTTCACACCAGCGGACGAACATCGTTTGGTGGATAATATCATCGTTAAGACCCAAGGGTTTGTTAATGGTAACATAAAGGAAGACGAGGAGAAACCCGTTGAGATATTCCGTTCTCTGCTCGACCTATATAAAGGTATTACCAAGGAAAAACTTCGCGAAAACATGAAGTATTTCCTAGAAGCCATTATGCCAGTTTGTGACGAGTGGGACATGAATATGTGTGTCCATCCGGATGATCCTCCTTTGCAAATATTAGGTCTGCCTCGTATCGTTACTTGTGACAAGGATATAGAGTGGTTCCTCAATGCAGTTCCCAACGAGCACAATGGACTGACATTCTGTGCCGGTTCTCTCAGTGCCGGTGCCCACAACGATGTGCCTGCATTGGCTGAGAAGTATGCCAAGAGAACACACTTTGTTCATCTGCGCAGCACAAACGTATTTCCTAATGGCGACTTCAAGGAAGCCAGCCATCTGGGTGGAAGAGCCCATATCATAGAACTGGTTCGCATCTTCCAGAAACAGAAACCCGGTCTGCCCATGCGTGTAGACCATGCTCCACTTATGCTTGGCGATGAGAAAATGGGCTATAATGCAGGCTACAGTTTCCACGGACGTATGCTGGCTTTAGGACAGGTAGAAGGCGTTATGGCTGTTGTTGATAATGAATTAGGAATCTAATAAACGTATATAAAATATGGAGAATCTATTCGATATTAAAGACAATGTGGTTGTTATCACTGGCGGAACCGGTGTTCTGGGTCGTGAAATCGGCAAGTACCTTGCCTTGCAGGGTGCACACGTTGTACTGTTAGGCCGTAAAGAGGAAATCGGAAAGGAGATTGTATCCGACATCCTTCAGCAAGGCGGAGATGCTATGTTCATGCAATGCGACGTTATGAGTCAGGAATCATGCGAGCAGGTATGCAAGACTGTTCTGGATAAATACGGAAAGGTAGATGCACTACTGAATGCAGCTGGCGGCAATATGCCTGGTGCAACTATTAGCCCCACAGGTACCTTTTTCGACGTGAAGATTGAAGAGTTCCAGAAAGTTCTCAATGTAAACCTTACAGGAACGGTAATCCCCACCCAGATATTCCTGAAACCAATGGTTGAAGCTGGGAAAGGCAGCATTGTCAACTTCAGCAGTATGGCAGCTTTCCGTCCCATGACTCGTGTCCTGGGTTATGCTGCTGCCAAAGCAGGTATCAGCAACTTTACAGCTTTTCTTGCCAACGAGGTGGCAAAGAAGTTCACACCCAATATCCGTGTTAATGCTATTGCGCCAGGTTTCTTCCTGACCAACCAGAACCGTGCCCTCCTTACAAACGAGGATGGTAGTCTGACAGCACGCGGAGCCGATGTCATCCGCCAAACCCCCTTCCAGCGTTTTGGAAAACCGGAAGAACTGTGTGGCACCATACATTACCTGATTAGCGAGGCATCAAGTTTCGTTACAGGAACCGTTGCTGTTGTTGACGGCGGTTTCAATGCGTTTGCCATGTAATCTTTAAACTATATACTTTAAACTTTAAACTGTCTTTAAACTATAAACTATAAACTTTACATATGTATCTCTGCGAACAAAGTTTCCGTTGGTATGGACCCAACGATCCCGTCAGCCTGCAAGATATCCGTCAAGCAGGAGCTACTGGCGTAGTAACTGCATTGCACCATATCCCTAATGGCGAGGTGTGGACTAAAGAAGAAATTCTCAAACGCAAGAAGATGATTGAGAAGGCCAGGCTTCGCTGGGTAGCTGTTGAAAGTGTACCTGTACATGAGCATATCAAGACGCAGACAGGTAATTTCCAGCTCTATATAGACAACTACAAACAAAGTATTATTAATCTGGGTGAATGCGGTATAAACGTTGTAACCTATAACTTCATGCCCGTTCTGGACTGGACGCGTACCAATCTGGCCTTCAAGATGCCAGACGGAAGTCTTGCCCTTCGGTTTGAACGTGCTGCAGTAGTAGCTTTTGACCTCTTTATCCTGCAACGTCCTAATGCAGAGAACGATTACACTCCCGAGGAGATTGCCAAGGCTAAAGCCCGCTATAAGAAGATGGACGAGGCCGAGAAACAGCTCATCACCCGTAATATAATTGCAGGATTGCCAGGTTCAGAGGAAAGCTTTACGCTGGAGCAGTTCCAGAAAGAGCTGAACCGATACAAGAATATCACACCCAGGAAGCTGCGGAATCACCTTATCTATTTCCTTAAGGAGGTTTGTCCTGTAGCAGAAGAAGCAGGAGTTAAGTTGGTTATTCATCCTGATGACCCACCAATGCCAATTCTGGGTTTGCCACGTATCCTCAGTACAGCAGAAGATTTTCAAGCGCTCGTTAAAGCCGTGCCAAGTCCTGCAAACGGACTTTGCCTGTGCACAGGATCATTTGGTGTAAATCCTAATAACGATTTGCCTGCTATGATGCGAATGTTTTGGGACCGCATAGATTTTGTCCATCTGCGCAGTACCCAGCGTGATGTAGAAGGCAACTTCTACGAGGCTAATCATCTGGAGGGTGATGTTCCTATGTATGATGTAATGAAGGCATTCCTGGAGATTCAGCAGGTACGTAAAAAGAACATCGTTATGCGTCCCGACCATGGTCATCAGATGTGTGACGACCTGAAGAAAAATACCAATCCCGGCTACAGCTGCATCGGACGCTTACGCGGATTGGCTGAATTACGTGGACTTGAACTGGCTATAGCAACTAGTATGGAAAGGGGAAGAATATGAAAACATTTATGAATAAAGATTTCCTGCTTCAGACAGAGACAGCACAAAAACTGTTTCACGAGCAGGCCGAGAATTTACCTATTATCGATTATCATTGCCACCTCAATCCAAAAGAGGTAGCTGAAGACCATCGATTCAGTTCTATTACAGAACTCTGGTTGGGTGGCGACCATTACAAATGGCGTGCAATGCGCAGTAATGGCGTAGATGAGAAGTACATCACTGGCAATGCCTCCGACTGGGAGAAGTTCCAGAAGTGGGCCGAGACTATGCCCTACTGTATGCGCAACCCGCTTTATCATTGGACACACCTTGAACTCCGTACCGCCTTTGGCATTAATAAATTGCTGAATGCCAACACAGCTCGTGAGATTTTCGAGGAGTGCAACGAGAAACTGAAAGAACCAGGGTTCTCTGCCCGAGGCCTTATGCAGCGTTATAAAGTTGAGGTTGTATGTACCACCGATGACCCTGCCGACACCTTAGAGTACCACAAAGCTTACGCTGACAATGTTCAATGTTCAATGATCAATGTTCAATGTACGAAGGTATTACCCACATGGCGTCCTGATAAGGCAATGGCCATTGATAATCCTAAGAATTATAGAGCATACATTGAGAAGTTAGGCGAGACGGCAGGACGTAACATTTCTACTTACGAAGAGCTCCTCGATGTCCTTCAGGAACGCCATGATTTCTTTGCCTCTATGGGTTGCCGACTCTCCGATCACGGCATCAACGAGTTCTATGCCGAAGACTTCACAGAAACGGAGATAAAGCAAATCTTCCAGAACGTACTGGGAGGCAAGCAACCTACTGCCGACGAGGTAAACAAGTTCCGTTCCGCCCTGCTCCTTGAGTTTGCACGCCAAGACGCCAAGGCTGGTTGGACACAGCAGTTCCATTATGGTCCTATGCGTAACAATAACTCTCGGATGTTCAGGCAGTTAGGGCCAGATACTGGATATGATAGTATAGGTACATTTAACACCGCCGAGGCAATGTCTCGCTTCCTCGACAAACTGGATTCCGAGGGCAATTTAGCCAAGACCATCCTCTATTGCATCAACCCTGCTGACAACGAGATGATTGCCACCATGATAGGCAATTTCCAGGAAGGTCCCACTCCCGGCAAGATTCAGTTTGGCAGCGGATGGTGGTTCAACGACCAGCTCGACGGTATGGAACGTCAGATGAATGCCCTCAGTGTTCTGGGTCTGCTCAGCAGATTCGTTGGAATGCTTACCGATAGCCGTTCGTTCCTCTCCTACCCGCGTCACGAGTATTTCCGTCGTTGCCTGTGCAACCTCATCGGACAGGATGTTGAGGATGGCAAATTGCCTGCAGAGGAAATGCCATTCATTGAACAGATGGTAAGAGACATTTCTTATTATAATGCAAAGAGGTACTTTAACTTCTAGGGTTTAAGAGTGTTTCCATTAACAGACCAACAGCTTCATAATGTACTCTCCACCGCTCTTAGCAGAGGTGGAGAGTATGCTGATATATTCCTGGAGGACACTCACCTCAGCAGCCTGGAGTTGCAGGATGGCACCGTCAGTCAGGCTCAGCAGGTGATGCTCTACGGAGCCGGAATACGAGTTGTTCAAGGCACGCAGACGGGCTACGCCTACACCATGGACCTCGGTCCCGAGGCTCTGCATCAGGCAGCACGTTTTGCAGGAAGCATTCCAGGCACTTGCGCTGCACCAGATATTCCTATGCTACAAGCTACGCCGCTCCTTACACCAGAAACACCAATGCTGGAGCCCGATGCGTCAAAGAACATTCTGCTTGCCATCAATCGTAGGGCACACGAAATATCACCCCTTGTGGTTCGTGTGAAAGCTACCATAGCCCAACGAATGCAGCACATCAGGTTTGTCTGTTCCGAAGGCAACGGCTTCTCTGACAACCGTCCCCGCACTACCCTTTTCATTTCTGTTGTTCTGCAGAAAGACGGGAAGACACAGATGGGATTCGGCAGCCGTATGTACCAGAGGGGAGCCGAATTCATTACACCCGAACTTACAGAAGAACTCCTGCAAGATACCATCTCGCAAGCACTGTTCCTCTTCGATGCCATACAGATTGAAGGCGGCGAGATGCCCGTTGTTATGGCTGCCGGAAGCAGTGGCATCCTTATGCACGAGGCTATCGGACACGCCTTCGAAGCCGACTTCATCCGCACAGGCGAGAGTATCTTTACAGGCAAACTGGGTCAGCGCATCTGCGATAGCCATATCACTATCGTTGATGATGGCACCCAACCCTACGATGCAGGAATGCTCCGTTACGATGATGAAGGAACACCTGGTCAACGGACTACATTGGTGGAGAAAGGCATCCTCACCAGCTATCTGCACGATCGCATCAGTGCCCGTCATTTTGGCGTTCAGAGTACAGGTAACGGTCGCCGCGAGAGTTTCCGTCACATGCCCCTGCCTCGTATGCGCAGCACCTATATGTGCGCTGGAGGGGCTACAGAAGAGGATATAATACACAGCGTCAAGCGCGGAATCTATGCCCAGACCTTTACCAATGGGCAGGTACAGATAGGGGCAGGCGACTTCACCTTCTTTATGAAGAAAGGCTACTTGATAGAGGACGGTCACCTCACTACCCCATTGCGCGACATGAACATCATTGGTAACGGACCACAGGCACTCCAACACATCAGTATGGTAGGTAACAACCTGAAGATTGACCACAGTGCCGGAATATGCGGTAAAGGCGGTCAGCGTGTAGGCGTAAGCCAGGGACTCCCCACTGTTCTGGTAGATAAATTAGTGGTAGGATAATGACCCCCTCTAACCCTTCGGGCCCCAACGTCGCGAATGGGGATTCGCTCCCCTTTGTGGGGCCGCAGCCACATTCAGTGGCTACTCTAAAGACCCCAGTCGCCCTTTAGGGGGAATAAACTTTGGCTATTGGCCATTGGCCTTTGGCTCATAAGACCCATAAGACCTATAAGACCTATAAGACTCATAAACAGTAAACAGTAAACCATGAACATATTAGATTTCGCAGCCGAGGAAATCAGACGCGTTTGCGGAGATGTAGATTTCAAACTTGTTCTCATGCTGAATAACGAGGACGATATCAACATCCGCAACGGACAGATAGAGAAGATGTTACACGCTTCTGCTACTTCATTGGCCATGAATCTGCTCATAGATGGGCGCGACGGCTTCTTCTACACCAACAACGTGCAGCCCGAAGCCCTACGTCCATTCATCAGGAATGCGGCAGAAACAACCCGTATGCTGGAGCCCGATGAGTCACGCACACTTGCCGACCCCTCCAGATATTATAAAGGGGGAGGCCCTGACCTGAAGATTTTCGATGCTACGCTCTCAACCATTGACCCAGCAGAGAAACTACGTCTGGCAAAGCAGAACAACCAAGAGGGTTTGTTGCTCCAGCCCAATCTCATCAGTTTCCAGACACATTATACCGACCGCCAGCATCAGGCCCACTATCTTATCAGTAACGGATTCCAGGGCTACGAGGAAAGCAGCCGGTGTACCCTTACCAGCATTGCTACGGCAGAAGGAGCAGACGGGCAGCACCCTGCTGACGGATGGGGAGAGACACGAATTTTCTTCCAAGACATGCCTCTGGAAGGTATTGCTAAAGTAGCTATAGACCGTACCTTGCGTAAGATAGGCGGTAAGCCTACACGTAGCGGTCAATACCAGATGATTCTGGAATCGCCCATTGTTGGCAGTTTTCTTCAACCCATCCTCAACGCTATGAACGGCCAATACCTGCACGGTAAGATGTCGTTCCTGGCAGACAAGCTCCACCAGCAGGTGCTCTCACCATTAATCAATATTGTCGATGACCCGCTTATCCCTGGTACCCGAGGTGCCTGCTATTTCGATTATGACGGTGTTGCCACAGAACGACGCACCCTGTTCACAGAGGGCGTTTTAGACACCTATTTCATAGATACCATATTTGCCAAAAAGTTGAGAATGAAGCCTACCACACAGGGTGCGCACCACCTTGTTATGCAGAGTGGTGAGCAGACCTTGCAGCAACTGATAGTCAACGCTGAGAACGCTATCATGGTAACCGATTTCAATGGTGGAAACTGCGACCCCAGTACAGGCAACTTCTCATACGGTATAGAAGGATTCCTTATTCAGGACGGACAGATAGTACAGCCCGTCAGCGGTATGAATATCACAGGAAATATCTTGGATGTATGGCAACGTGTTACGGCACTTGGCAACGATTTCGACCCTTGGGAAACAGAACTCCTGCCCAGTATTGTGTTTGCCGATGTCAACTTTGGCGGCCTTTAAGCCATCCTATCGCAGAAAGCTTTGTACGAGGTTTCCAGACGTGCCAATTCAAAAGGCTTCAGTTGCAGCGAGAATGTACCCTTTAGTTCCTCCAATCCGAAGTACGCCTTCATCAGACTGGCCAAGTTGAACGATAGTCCATCGCCCCGTTTCATCAGATAGTAGGCAATCCTTACCAGGTAATCCCTTTCGTGCTCAATGTAGCGCAGACTGGAGAACAGCACAAAGGCACATGGCAGTGTGTTCACCTTTATCAGGTACGGAATCCACTCGTTGGCCTCCATCGAGAAGCACCGGAAGAGGTACCTCACCTGCTCCTCGTCTTTCAGATATGGTAGCAGAAACTGGAGTGTCTTCTGTCGGTCCACCTCATTCATTATATGGCATAGGTTCTTAAAACCCTCGTCTTGTATGCTCGCTTCGCCCTTCTCCATCCGTTGCACCAGGGCTTTCAGCATAACTATCAGAAAAGCCTTTGAATCGCGCTGGAGCAACACAGAAAAAAGCCTCCAGAATCCGTCAGCAGGCAGTTCCAGCGCATATCTCTCGCCTAGCATATACACCGCAGTACGGAACTGGGAATTCGAGAAGGAATCCAGCAGTTTCAGAAGTTCGTCAAAATCCTCCTGACAGACTGCAGGTCTTATCCTTCTGTCTATCTGCACACTATAATGTACATCCCGTATCACTTGGCTTCAATCTTATTCATATTCAGAACGCCTATAAAAAGCAAGCCCTGTCCCAGATAATAGGGAATCATAATTAACAAGTGGGCATGAGGCATTCGCTGCACAAACAAGTGTGTGCCCAATATAAAATCAGAAACAACAAAGAGTGTAGCACCCAGCATCAGACAGATATTCCTATGCCTGAGAGCAGAATAGCACATTCCCAGCAACAGAACAGCATATACAGCTATTCCAGATGCAATAATCTTATCCTCCACCTTGGGGAAAATCCAGTACATGGCAATGCCGTATACCATTAACACGAACACCAGGAACAGCATTCTCACAGACTTGGGCCAAGCCACCCTGGGAGGCATCAGAAGAGTGAATAGTATAATGTACACCATCTGGGCAAGAGCAAAAGAGCCAATCTGAGGAATCAGCTCATTCTTCCAACCCATTACATCGCCCATGAAAGAGAAGAAGAGTGCAGCCGACAGAGCCCATTGCCTTTTATAAAGGGCACACATGGTGAGCCAGGCAAGAGGAAAAATCATCAGTGAAGGATAATGCAAAGGCATAAAATCCAACACCGAAAGAATGATATAGACCAAGATGGCCAAAGCAATTTGTCGCAACACTAAATCTTCAATTTTGGTTTACGGGTGCAAAAATACAACTTAATCTTTATTTCATGATAGGTTAAGCAGAAAAAAATTGTATCTTTGCGGTGTAAAATAAAGATAAGATATAAGGAATGAAGAAAGTATGTGATTTCATTGCCCGGTGGATGGGATTAATGGTACTACTCGTAGCAGCATTCTCACTTATAGTACCCGAATCTTTCACTTGGATTGAGACAAAAGCCATCAATCCTATGTTAGGCGTCATCATGTTCGGTATGGGACTGACACTCTCAGCCAAGGATTTTCGTATTGTATTAAGCAGACCCAAGGATATTCTAATAGGATGTCTGGCACAGTTCACAGTCATGCCCCTGTTAGCATTCGGACTGTCGTGGGCATTTTCGCTACCCAAGGAGTTGGCACTGGGAGTTATTCTGGTAGGATGCTGTCCGGGCGGCACAGCCTCCAATGTCATTACCTATCTGGCAAAGGGCGACCTTGCCCTCTCCGTAGGAATGACAGCCACATCTACCCTACTCGCCCCCATACTCACACCCTTATTAGTATGGCTGATGGCAGGAACCATGGTTCATGTCGATACGCTGGGAATGTTGCTGAGCATCGTCTATGTAGTCATTGCCCCCATTATATGCGGACTGTTCTGCCAGAACTATCTGCCCAAGCTGACTAAAAGCGTCATGCCCTATCTGCCCGCATTCTCATCTATAGTGATTGCATTTGTGGTCGGAATCGTTGTAGGGCATAATGCCGACCGTCTGTTACTCGGCGGAATGATAGTTGTGGTGGTAGTGATAGCCCATAACCTGCTGGGGCTTTTACTCGGCCTCCTCATCGGTCGGGCACTCCATCTGGCCAAGCCCAAGTGTGTAGCCCTCAGCATCGAGGTAGGTATGCAGAACTCCGGTCTTGCCTCCTCATTAGCAGTAATGCATTTTGCCGCCTATCCTCTTGCCACCATCCCAGGTGCCGTCTTTAGCGTGTGGCACAACATCAGCGGAGCATTAGCTGCAAAACTATATCAACATGTCCCTAAGGAATCCCCTAAAGTCCTATCTGAATAAGTTGTGGAGAAAAGAGAATTGAGTTGTGGAGAAAAGAGGGATGAGAGTTATGGAGATTATCTGAATAAAGAAAAGTGACAGAAGTACATGAATACTACTAAGGGTAAGAAAGCAATCATTGTTGGTGCAAGTTCCGGCATTGGAAGGAAAGTTGCACAATTATTAATAGCTGATGGATGGCATTTGGGCGTTGCAGCACGAAGAGAGGAATCCCTGATGGAGTTGAAAACGATGGCTCCAGAACGTGTTGAAGTGATGACAATTGATGTAACAAAGCCTCAAGCCGGTGAGCAGCTGATGACCCTCATAGAAAGAATTGGCGGGATGGAATTATACTTCCATGCTTCAGGTATCGGCAAACAGAACCGAGACTTGGATACTGACATAGAGTTGCGTACAATGGAAACCAATGCCGTAGGATTCACGAGGATGATAGACACTGCCTTCAGGTATTTTGCAGAACAGGGCAAAGGGCACATTGCTGCTATTACGTCAATTGCTGGAACCAAAGGTCTGGGCCCTGCCCCAGCCTACTCTGCCACAAAAGCCCTGCAAGCTACATACCTGCAAGCATTGGAACAACAGGCTCATCAACGAGGACTGAACATCCGCATTACTGACATCCGTCCAGGTTTCGTTGACACAGCGCTACTCAATGGAGACTTCAAATATCCCATGCTGATGCGGCCAGAAACTGTAGCTGGTGAAATTGTCCGTAGTATCTATCGCAAACGCCATATCCGTGTAATAGACTGGCGCTATCGGATAATGACCTTCTTCTGGCAACTCATCCCCAACTGGATCTGGCGCAGGATGAGATTATAAACCACAAAAAAGGGAGCCGCTAAAAGCTCCCTAATCTATTTAGAGCGATAGACGGGACTCGAACCCGCGACCCTCGGCTTGGGAAGCCAATGCTCTACCAACTGAGCCACTATCGCATTCACTAAGACGATGCAAAATTACAGTATTTTCTGCATTTACACAAGAAATCGTCTTAGTTTTTTTATTTGGTAGCATGAGTCCACCATGCATCGTTCTCATCTTTGAGGGAATGCTGCTTGGCATTGTTCTGCACACTTCCATTGCGGACACGTGAAAGTGTCTCAGGTGTCATCTGCAGGAAACTGGCTATATGTACCATAGGGGCACGCAGAATAATCTCTGGCTTCTCGCGCAACAATCGCTCATAACGCTCGGTGGCGTTCTCAAACCTCTGGCTATCGGCATGCTCCTGCGAGCTGATAGCCACATGCTCCAAGATTTTACGATAAAGCATCTCTATTTCCTGATTACGTACCATAAGGTTATTCAGGTCGTCATAAGGAATGGCATATAGTTTAGTGTTCTCTAATGCCTCAACAATAAGGCGACTGGGCTCCTGCTTCAGGAAACTCTCTATGCAGAAGACGATACGGCCCTCGAAACTGAAGTGTTCCGTAACATCCTTCTTGTTCTTATAATAATATTGGCGAACCATACCCTTATCTACAAAGTAAAGGTTACGGCATACCTGACCTTCTTGCAAAATGGTGTCCCCCTTCTGAAATTTCATGGGCACAAGGATGCTACCCAGAATATGTACTGCAGATGGCGTAAGTGTGCAGTATATCCGGGATATCTCTCGTGCAATGTCTCTTCTTCTATCCATCGTTCGTATTAATTATGGTACTAGTTACAATTCAAAAATCACAATCAAAAAATTCACAATAGGCTGAATGGCATTTTAATCCAACTTCAAGACGGCAAGGAAGGCTTTCTGGGGCACTTGCACGTTGCCAATCTGTTTCATGCGTTTCTTACCCTTCTTCTGTTTTTCCAGCAGTTTACGCTTACGACTGACATCACCTCCATAACACTTGGCAAGCACATCCTTACGTACCTGCTTTACGGTCTCACGGGCAATAATCTTGGCACCGATAGCGGCTTGGATAGCAATATCGAACTGCTGACGAGGCAGGAGCTCTTTAAGTTTCTCGCACATACGACGACCGAATGTTTCGGCATTATCAACGTGCGTCAGGGTACTCAGTGCATCTACAGGCTCTCCGTTTAACAGGATATCCATCTTAACCAGTTTGCTGGGACGGAAGCCCGACTGGTGGTAATCAAACGAAGCATAGCCCTTGCTGATACTCTTAAGCTTATCATAGAAATCAATTACTATCTCGCCCAAAGGCATAGCGTACTGAATTTCTACACGGTTTCCGCTGATGTATTCCTGCTTAAGCAACTCGCCTCGTTTCCCAAGACAAAGCGTCATGATGTTACCGATATATGCTGTATGCGTGATTACGGTTGCATGAATATAGGGTTCCTCAATGTGGTCAATGAGCGTGGCGTCGGGCATCCCTGAAGGATTGTGCACTTCCTTTACCTCGCCCTGCTTATCATATACAAGGTATGACACGTTGGGAACTGTGGTGATGACGTCCATATTGAACTCACGGTCCAGACGCTCCTGAATAATCTCCATGTGCAGTAGACCCAGGAATCCACAACGGAAACCAAAGCCCAAAGCCACAGAACTCTCTGGTTGGAAAGTAAGACTGGCATCGTTGAGTTGCAACTTTTCCAGACTGGCACGCAGATTCTCAAAGTCCTCCGTCTCAATGGGATAAACACCTGCAAAGACCATAGGCTTAACCTCCTCAAATCCAGCAATTGCCTCTTTACAAGGATTCTCCACCGTAGTAATGGTATCACCCACCTTAACTTCGGTAGCCGTCTTGATACCGGAAACAATATAGCCTACATCTCCACAGTGCAGCACCTTACGCGGCACCATATCCATCTTAAGCACACCTATCTCCTCGGCCTTGTACTCTTTGCCTGTATTGATGAACTGAACCTGATCTCCACTCTTTATGCTTCCGTTGACTATCTTGAAGTATGCAATGATGCCGCGGAAGGAATTGAAGACAGAGTCGAAGATAAGTGCCTGAAGCGGAGCATTCTCATCGCCCTTTGGACAAGGAATACGCTCTACAACGGCCTGTAGAATATCCTCAACACCCATACCAGTCTTTCCGCTGGCACGGATAATCTCCTCGCGCTTACAGCCAATAAGTTCTACAATCTCATCTTCTACCTCCTCAGGCATCGCGTTGGGCATATCGCACTTATTAATGACGGGGATAATCTCCAAATCATGGTCGATAGCCATATACAGGTTACTGATGGTCTGTGCCTGAACGCCTTGCGTAGCATCTACCACCAACAGCGCACCCTCACATGCGGCAATGCTGCGAGAGACCTCGTAAGAGAAGTCTACATGGCCCGGAGTGTCAATAAGATTAAGGATGTATTTCTCGCCCTGATGGTTATATTCCATCTGTATAGCGTGGCTCTTAATGGTAATACCACGCTCCTGTTCCAAATCCATATCGTCAAGCATCTGCCCCTTAGTAACCTCAATGGTATGGGTGTACTCCAGCAGACGGTCGGCAAGAGTGCTCTTTCCGTGGTCGATATGAGCAATGATACAGAAATTTCTTATATGTTGCATTAAACTGTCAATTCAATTGTATAGTATTTCAAGATTGCAAAAGTACAAAAAAACTGGAAATCTGCAAAAGATAGGTAGGAATTTCTTGGCGTATTCACAACTTTTCAATACCTTTGCAATGAAAATTTATTTCATAAAACAAAGAATATGGATATACAGTTAATAAAAGAATGTGAAGAAAAGGCTCTATCGTGGCTGAATTCACCTTATTATGATGAAGAGACAAAGGCTGAAATTAAGGCCATGTTGGATAACGAAGACAAGAACCCTCTTGTTGATGCTTTCTATCAGAGTCTGGAATTTGGTACAGGCGGTCTGCGCGGTATTATGGGTGCCGGCACCAACCGCATGAACAAATACATTGTGGGTATGGCTACCCAGGGGTTTGCTAACTATATCAACAAGGCATTCCCTGAGGGTGGTAAGAGTGTGGTTGTGGGACACGACTGCCGTAACAACGGTCGTATGTTTGCCGAGAGCGTAGCAGACATCTTCAGTGCCAATGGCATTAAGGTTTATCTGTTTGAGAGCCTCCGTCCCACCCCCGAAATCAGTTTCGCCATCCGTCAGTTGGGCTCTGTTGCCGGTGTGAATGTTACTGCCAGCCACAATCCCCGTGAGTACAACGGATACAAGGCTTACTGGAGCGATGGTGCTCAGGTACTGGCTCCACATGACACTGGTATCATTGACGAGGTGAACAAGGTGAAAATTGAGGATGTTAAGTTTGAGGGTAACAAAGACCTTATTACCATCATTGGCGGCGAGATGGATTATGACTATATGATGGCTGTCAAGGAAGCTATGATAGACCCGGATGTTATTCAGCGCCAGAAGGACCTGAACATTGTATATAGCCCTATGCACGGAACGGGTCGTGTTATTGTTCCTCTATGCTTGCGCAGCTGGGGATTCCAAAACATTAACGTAGTACCCGAGCAGATGGTTATCGATGGAAACTTCCCCACCGTGGTAAGTCCCAACCCCGAGAACGCCGAGGCAATGACATTGGGTATGAAACTGGGAACCAAGTTGAATGCCGACCTGGTGATTGCTTCCGACCCCGATGCCGACCGTCTGGCTATTGTCTGTCGCGACCCCAAGGGTGAGTGGATCATCATCAACGGCAACCAGACTGCTATGATGTTCTGCTATTATATCATCAAGAACAAGTTGGCTCTGGGTACACTCAAGCCATCTGATTTCCTGGTAAAAACCATTGTAAGCACCGAGGTTATTGCCAAGATGGCAGAGAAGAATCATGTTGAGCTACGCGACTGCTACACGGGTTTCAAATGGATTGCTCGTGAAATTGCACTTAGCGAGGGCAAGCAGAAATATATTGGCGGTGGCGAGGAAAGCTTCGGCTTCCTTCCTTATGATAAGGTACGCGATAAGGATGCACCAGCATCAATCTGCCTTATCTGCGAGATTGCAGCCTGGGCAAAGGATCAGGGTAAGACACTTTACGACCTGCTGATGGATATCTATCTGGAGTACGGTTTCAGTTTTGAGCACACCATCAATGTAGTAAAGCCTGGTAAGACTGGTGCCGATGAAATTAAAGCCATGATGGAAAACTTCCGCACAAACCGTCCTAAAGAGATTGCTGGCAGCAAGGTTATACTGACACGCGACTTCAAGACACTCAGGAAGTACGATGCGCTGGGCAATGAGTCGCCTCTGGTGATGCCTGCAACCAGCAACGTACTGCAATACTTCTGCGAGGATGGCACCAAGGTAAGCGTTCGTCCCAGCGGAACAGAACCCAAGATTAAGTTCTATCTGGAACTGAAGGACACCATGGGTTGTGTCAACTGCTACCAAGGTTGCGTAGAACGCGCCAAGGCCAAGGTAGAAGAGGTTAAGAAGTCATTGGGAATCTAAAATGATCAAATATTTAGCATATTGCCAAGGGGATATTCTTCTCACAACAGAGGGGAGTATCCCCTTTGGTTTGGAGCCTCCCGTCACACTCAAAGAATGGAATTATATTACCACACTGCGCTCCGGAGCCGACGAGGTTAAGATTATCCGTCTGGATAATCCCATCGTTGGCAAAGAAGGGCTTCAGATGGTTGGTTTACGTAAAACACATGCCATTCTTAGCCCCAAAGATTACCAACTGGCAGGCAAGGGAGCCGAACTCATATATTGGGACCAGAACACACGCTATTGCGGTGTTTGCGGTGGCACCAACAAATGGATGACCAACATCAGCAAGAAATGTACGGAGTGTGGCAAGGAATGGTGGCCCTCAGCAGCTACAGCTATTATTGTACGCATTCAGCGTGACGACCGTATTCTGTTGGTCAGGGCACGTAACTTCAGAGGGAACCATTACGGCTTGGTGGCAGGTTTCTTAGAGACCGGAGAATCCTTGGAGCAATGTGTAGCACGCGAGGTACGCGAGGAGGTGGGCATTAACATTAAGAATCTGCGTTATTTTGGCAGTCAACCTTGGCCCTACCCCTTTGGTCTGATGGTAGGATTCACCGCAGAATATGACGGAGGCGAATTAAACCTTCAGAAGGAAGAGCTATGCGAGGGCAACTGGTTCACTCGCGAAAACATGCCCGCTATTCCAGACAAAGCATCAATAGCCCGTCGTCTAATTGATGACTGGCTTTTAGAATAGGTTAGCGGTTAGGGGTTAGCGGTTAGAGACAGTTTTTAGAGGTTATTGGTTAGAGGTTAGAGGTTATAGAATTTAGTAAACGGTAAACAGTAAACTGGATTAAACTTTATTTTACCATCTTCTTTCCGTCCTTTATTACAATGCCCCTTTGTTGTTGAGGATTGACTTTACGTCCAGTAAGGTCGTAAGTGTCATTATTGTGAATTATGAATTGTGAATTATGAATTGATTCCATTCCATCATAATAATCAGGCAGGGGCTGATATAGCAGAGAGAAGTTATCAAAGCAGCACCAACTGCTGCCATTGTTTTTGTCGCATTTTAGACCAAAACGCAACGTTCCTTTCTCCTGCAACGTATAAGCCACCTCATTTGGGTAACAGCCTTCTTCAAACCGTATTCCGGCAGCACGCATACTATGCGGATATCCATTCTGATTATCTACTGAGCCATACTGAGCAGCATCGGGCCACTTTTCGGAATACAATGATTTCAGTTTCTTTACCTTATTATTAATGTAAAGATAAGCCTGAATATTTTCTTTACCTGAGCGATATGCAGCACCGCCGTCATTGCCTCCTGTACGATAGAACGCATTGCAACGGACAGTATATACACCTGGGCGCATACTGGCGAGCGTCTGATACATGTCAAACGACTTGTTGAATTCCTCGCCACAACCATCACGATAGGTTGGCTCTCCTTCCCATCCATCTTTGGTAGAGAAATCATAGTTGGTAATGAAGAGTGTCATATCCAGATATTCGCCCTCTTTGGGCACAGCCGATGATGCTTTCAGATACGTTGTTACTGCCGCCTTCAAGTTGTTCAGCGCCGTACTAACCTGTGATTCTGTAGTGGCTTGTGAAAGTGTGGACTCAGAATTTGCAATTTTCTTCACAAAAGATGTAAGAGCAGAAGATTCCATGCTGGCCTCAACATTCTTTTCGGCATAAGCTTTCCAGAAAATGTACTCATCGCAGAGTGGCATAATCTTGGCAATGGTATTCTGAATATTCTGCGCTTCTGTAAGTATCGACTTTATCTTAGTCTCTGTCAGGCCCTCCGCTTGAGATCTTGCCAAAAGACTCTCAACGTTCTTACGTAACTTTGCGGGAATCAGGTCGTTATGAGTCAGTACCTCAAGGTGATGAATAGCCTCTTCCAACCTACGGGTCAGAATAGCGCTCTCCCCTGCCTTCTCCAGACTCATATAGTCCATGTTGGGCATCCAACCCTTCTCATTATACAGCTCTATACTGTTGGAACCAGCATTGAGGTGAAGCGTCATATTATACTCCTTGAAAGTCGACCAGTTAGAAGTATTCATATTTATCTTGCCCTTCTCCTCGCCATTCAGTACAACATTTAACGAACGAGCTTCTGCAGAACTACCACAGAAGTGAACCGTGTAATCGGCCTCCTCTGCCACAAAGACATCGCGCCATAACAACGAGTTGCTCCTCTTTCCACCCAGCCAACTCGCATAAGCACCTCCGCTGGCTGCAGAGTTGGTTTCATAGATAGCAGAACCTACCGACTGATTGTTATAGATTTCCTGATAGTCGTGCATAAAACCTGTCTCAGCCTCATAGATATAACGGTCCATACGATTTTCAGCCTCCAACTTGTAGATGCGTGTTCCATGTGGTGGAACCACAACGGACAGTGAGCCCTCCTTCTCTCCCAAGTCCTGATTTTCAAAAAGGTCGCGCACCTTCACCTTACCGCCTAAGTCCACCTCGCTGAAGCTGATGCACATCTCCTCTTCTCTATCAGACGGATTATAGAGTGCCACAGCACGCGTGTTGCCATGCAACGTAAGAATATCCTTAACCAACACGTATGTTTCGCCCACATGCTGTATTACGTATGCCTGTAGGCCCAAGGGGTCTTGGTTCAGGGCTATCAGTTCAGGGTTCTTCAGCAACGCCAATGGGCGCTCCTTAATGGTAGCCATATTGCAGCCAATCAGCAAGGGGCTGGACATAATGCACCACATACCAAAGTGCGTCTTGTCCTCTTCCTCCGTCATAGAACGGCCCACCTCAAGCATATCCATATCGTTGTAAGTGCCGCCATAGCAATAAGCTGAAAGGTACAGATTTTCTGCCAGAATACCCTTTACAGAAGCCCAGCCATCGTAAATATCGCCCGTGGTTCGCCACGAAGTAGAGATATCATGGCACCAAGTACCTGGGTATGCCCATCGGCACAGGTTGTAGCGTACGTCTCGACCTGTATTCACAATAGCATTGTGGATGGCCGTATATTGCTCCTGCTCATTCAAACTCAAATGACGGCCTCCACAATAATCCACCTTAATGAAGTCGAATTCACACTCCTTGAAGTAATAGTCGGCATCCAACTGCTCATACCCATACATGCCCACATTAGTGTTTTGCGTATCACCGTTACTGATACTACCGCAAGTACAGTCGCCAGCATCGCTGTAAATACCTGCCTTAAGACCTTTTGAGTGAATATAATCACTTACCACCTTCAGCCCGTTAGGAAAGCGCTGAGGATGAATGCGCACCTTACCGTTGGATAAACGACCATACTGAAAGCCGTCATCTATATTAATATACTGATAGCCGGCATCCTTCAGTCCCTGAGAGACCATTGCGTCAGCTTGTCCTTTAATAATATTCTCAGAGATATTAACGGCAAAAGTATTCCATGAGCTCCACCCCATGGTCGGGCCTTCAACCTGCGCACTCAGATATAAAATACATGAAGCCAAATAGCAAGAAAGAAAGAAATAACGTTTCATTGTTATATAGCTTTGTCTTTATTATAAGAGAACACTTATTTCATCAATAGCCTTGCGTTTCTTCTCTTGAGACATATCGGCGGCATAACCGATGGGAATCAAAACGGCAGGTTCCTCATTCTCGGCAAAGGAAAAGAGTTGCTTACATTTCTCTGCATTGAAGTTGCAAACCCAACAGGTGGCTAAACCTTGCTCAGTTGCTGCCAGACAGAGATGCTCCACAGCTATGGCAATATCTATATCGCCATGATGCTTGCTGTCTGAACGTACCCATTCCTCGTTGTGGAGGATAGAGCAAATGATGTACATAGGAGCCGTATTGAACCACTCACGGTTATAGCATTCGTGCAGTTTTGTCTTATCGGCCACATTTTTAACTATGCGAAACATCCACGGCTGTTTGTTCACTGCTGAGGGTGCAAAACGGACGCATTCCATCACATAGTCCAGTTTCTCCTGCTCAACACTTTTCTCTTGATAGCTCCTACAGCTATATCTTTGCTTAATTAAATCCAACAAGTTCATAGATCATTATTTTAGATGTTGCTTTTTGCTGCAAATATACGAAAAAAAGGGAATTCTTAATTCTCTTTGCAAAAAAAAATGTGTATCTTTACACCCCTAATGAATAAAAAAGATGAAACTGTGGTTATTTTTGCTTGTTGCTGTTACAAGCGTTTTATCTGCTGATGCAAGTGATAATTTTGTACGAGTATCCAGTTCAAAACTGTTGGCACGTGACGGTCGGAATCTTGTTATTCGAGGCTCGAACTGTGGCAACTGGATGGTGCGTGAACCCTATATGATGAACACATCGGGGAATCTGGACCGACAGTTCAAGTTCGACAAGATGATTGCCGATGTATGCGGAGAAGATAAGGTAGAGGAGTTTGACCGCCTTTGGATGGACAACAACTTCTGCGAGGAGGATATGAAGTTTCTTGCAGAGCAGGGTTTCAACACCCTACGCGTACCTATGCATTATAAATACTTTACCTTACCTATTGAGAAGGAGCCTGTAGCTGACGAACAGACATGGGTACAAGAGGGTTTCGACCGCATTGACTCAATGTGTATTTGGGCAGAACGATATAATATTCTGCTTATTTTGGATATGCATGCGTGTCCTGGTGGCCAATCCTCGGGCGATATCTGCGATTATGATTCCAGCAAGCCATCGTTATGGGAAAGTGAAGCAAACCGAGTGAAACTCATTGCTTTGTGGCGAAAGATAGCCGAAAGGTATAAAGAGCAAAAATGTGTGGCTGCATACGACCTTATCAATGAAACCAACTGGACGCTTGCCAACAGTAATAAGTTGCTGTGGGATACCTTCAAGGCTATCATCAAGGCTATTCGTGAGGTTGACACCAATCATATTGTTATTCTGGAAGGAAACTCTTACAGCAATGACTACACGGGTTTTCCCTCGACAAAGATGGACTCTAAGATGGTGTTGCAATTCCATCGCTATGGTGTTTACAACACCAAAAGTCAAGTACAATACATGGCAGATATGGCCAGTAAGTACAATTGCCCAGTGTATATAGGCGAGTTTGGCGAGAATAGTAATTCATGGACAGCAGGATGCGTTAACCTCTACGAGGAAGCGATGAAGTTTGCGGGATGGACTTGCTGGCCCATGAAGAAGAGCAATATCAATACTATCCTGCAAGTAAAAAGAGTATCCAGCTACGACAATGTCATCAGCCAATGGCAGAACGGTACCAAACCTTCGGCTACATCATTATGGAATGCTTGCAAAGCATGGGCCGAAGCACAGCACATCAGCAAGTGTTCCGTTAGAACCGACTATATTGATGCACTCTTACGCCGACCCTTCAACGATGACTGTATACCATTTACAGCTTATCAGACTGGAGACTATATATATGCCGCACATTACGACATGGGACCTACGGGTAAGGCTTACTGGGACACCGACGATGCATCCTACCAATACAGCGGTGAGAGTTTCACCAACTGGCAGACGGGATGGGTATATCGCAATGATGGCGTGGACCTGTATAGCAACCCGAACGATACTAAGAGCTGTGGATATTATGTAGGAGAGACAAAGGATGGTGAATGGCTTCAGTACACAATAGAGAATTCCAGTGAACCAGGCAGTTGGCAATTGCAACTACGCTATGCCATCAACTCTGGCTCATCAACTGTGCGTATTACCATCAACGACCGACCTGTTACAGCTTCCACCAAACTGTCATCAACAGGCGGCTATACCACATGGGCTACCAAAACTTTCACAGGTATTGTCCTGCCAAAGGGAACCTTGCGCATCCGCTTATATATAGAAAAAGGTGGATTGAACATTAACTGGTTACGCATTACCAACAGGAAAGCAGCTTCGGAGAAGGAGCTAGAAACGTTGGAACCTGACAAAGACGAGGGACGTAACAACCTGATAAATAGCGAATGTGAATTCCAGGGTGCCTGGCTGACTGCAGCATTGGGTTCTATAAACAATACCAAGTATGTATGGAACTCCACTACCAACACTCCCTCAGAAGGTAACAGAGGGGCATTGTGCATTTCCAACTCACGTAGTAAAGCACTCAATACTGTGGTTTACCAGCCAGTAGAGGTGATAGCAGGACATACTTATTCTGCAGACGTAGCTGTGCGGGGGACCAGTGGAAACGGCGATTTCTGGATACAAGCCTTCATGGTTGCCGATAAGCCTAAAGACTATGCCGATGTAGGGTTGGAAGAGGCCAACACTATAGGCCAGTTGAATTCCTGGAAAGATGCTACACTTGCCAATTATAACGGAATGATGTCTGCCAAAGCTAAGGCTGGCAGCAACCACTCTACGGGTGTAATGAAATGGAAGGCAAAAACTACGGGTATCGTTTACTTTGCCCTGAAGGTAGGTACCAACAAGACATCCTTCAGCTATTCTTTTGATAACTTTACCCTCACCGACCTAACAGCAATAAACGAGACCTCTGTGAACCAGATTCATACTGACGATGCGTTTCACTCGCTTGACGACTCAGAACCTTCGTTAGGTAAGGAAATCCATGCCTATAACATGAGTGGACAGGCTATAGGTAAGGAACAAATGCAATCTGGCATTTACCTCATTACCAATGGGAAACGTACTCAAAAGGTAATGGTAAGATAGGAAACTTAACTAAAGATGCACAGACTGCATTTGAGACAGGAGTGCGTTTGCTTGCTCTACTGAATTAACGTCGGAAATAAGAAGTTTAAACTGGTTCTTGGAGTTGTCAACACGACAGATGTGGGCATTGGTTGTTGCAAAAGCAATGACCTTATGGAAAGCCTCACTATCATAGAAAGCGCTGTCGGGATTGGAAATGAACTGCATACGCATACGACCCGTTTTCAGGGTGATACGCTCACAACCAAAGTAACGACCCAGACGGCGTAGTTTAACCACCCCTATCAATTCTTCTCCTTCATGTGGCACAGGACCAAAACGGTCTATCATACGCTGACGGAACTGATCTACGTCTTCATCACGCTCCAAACCATCCAACTCACGATACAGGAGCATTCGCTCGCTGCTGGTAGGCACATACTCTTCGCTGAACGACATAGGAAGATCGCTCTCTATGATGCATTCCTCCACAAAGTCCGTTCCGCTTGTGATATTGCCGGCCTTTACCTCCTCTTTATACAGGTCTTGGAACTCATCGTTACGCAGTTCCTTGACTGCCTGCGAGAGAATCTTCTGGTATGCCTCGTAACCTAAATCTGCGATGAAACCGCTCTGTTCAGCTCCTAAGAGGTTTCCTGCACCTCGAATATCCAGGTCTTGCATAGCTATATGAATGCCGCTGCCAAGGTCGGAGAAGTTTTCTATCGCCTGCAAGCGTCGGCGAGCATCGATGTTCAAGGAACTCATGGGAGGTGAAAGCAAATAGCAGAAGGCTTTCTTGTTGCTGCGCCCCACCCTGCCACGCATCTGATGAAGGTCGCTCAGTCCAAAGTTCTGTGCGCTATTAATAATGATGGTATTGGCATTAGGGATATCCAGCCCGCTTTCAATAATAGTGGTGGAGAGTAGCACATCATAATCATAGTTGGCAAAGCCCATCATAATGTTCTCGAGTGTCTCTGGAGGCATCTGCCCATGTGCTATAGCCACTCGGGCATCAGGCACATGCTTGTGGATGAGTGCCTCCAAATCAGGCAAGTTGCTGATGCGATTATTCACAAAGAAAACCTGACCATTACGGCTCATCTCGAAGTTGATAGCCTCGGCTATAACCTCAGAACTGAATACGCTGAGTTGCGTCTGAATAGGATATCGGTTGGGAGGTGGCGTTTGAATGACGCTAAGGTCGCGAGCCCCCATCAGACTGAACTGCAAGGTACGCGGAATGGGCGTTGCTGTAAGCGTTAGGGTATCTACGTTCACCTTCATCTGGCGCAGTTTCTCCTTGGTGCTGACGCCAAATTTCTGTTCTTCATCTATAATCAGCAAGCCTAAATCCTTAAACTGCACACTCTTGCTGATGAGTTTGTGTGTACCGATTACAATGTTTACGGTTCCGTTCTTCAGACCTTCAAGGATTTCTTTGGTTTTGGCTGACGAACGGGCTCGACTCAGATATTCCACTTTAACAGGGAAGTCTTTCAGGCGAGCCGTAAAGGTACGGTAATGCTGATAGGCCAACACGGTTGTGGGTACCAAAAGAGCCACCTGCTTATTATCAACACAGGCTTTGAAGGCGGCACGTATTGCAACCTCGGTCTTTCCAAAACCCACATCGCCACATACCAGACGGTCCATAGGGCGGGCTCGTTCCATATCGGACTTTACATCCTGGGTAGCCTTCAACTGATCGGGCGTGTCCTCATAAAGGAAACTGGCTTCCAACTCATGCTGCATAAAGCTGTCAGGTGAATAAGAGAAACCTTTCTCCTCACGCCGACGACTATATAGCTTAATCAGGTCGCGGGCAATATCCTTAATCTTGGTCTTGGTACGCTCTTTCATGCGTTCCCAGGCACCAGTTCCCAGAGTGCTGATACGAGGCGGTTCGCCCTCTTTGCCTTTATATTTAGAGACTTTGTGCAGGGCGTGAATGGAGACAAAGACCACATCGTCATGATTATAAATAATCTTGATAACCTCCTGCATCTTATCGCCATTGGGTATGCGAACCAATCCGCCAAACTTTCCTACACCATGATCCAAGTGCACCACATAGTCGCCAATCTCAAACTGCTGCAACTCCTTCAGCGTAAGGGCTACCTTACCGTTACGTGTTTGCTGACTGCGTAAATTGTACTTATGGAAGCGGTCGAATATCTGATGGTCGGTGAAAAGGCATATTTTCAGGTCATCATCTACAAATCCTGCATGAATGGTATGGTCAACAGGCGTAAAGGTAATACCCGTCTGCTGGTCTTGAAAAATACTCTCCAAGCGAGCCGCCTGTTTCTGGCTATCTGCAAGGATATAAAGCTGATATCCATCCTCAAGATATTTGCTGAAACTCTGGAATACCAGATTAAAGTTCTTGTGGAAGACTGGTTGCTGATGGGTGTGGAAAGTAAAATTCACCCCTCCTTGGGAGGGGACGGGGGAGGCTTTTAATTCTATTCTTCTAAAGTTGAGCAACTCTTTGCAGAAAAGTTGCGGTTCCACCAGCATTTTTTCCTTTTCAAGGGGTTTTTCTTTTTCTTCCGAGGAAGCATTTTCTTCCGAATCCACCGTAACAGCCTGACGGCAGAAGCCTTCTTCCCATGCTATCTGTACAGATTCGGCAACAAACGTGGGGTCGTGCATTACCAGAAGGGTCTCCTTGGGCAGGAAAGAGAGAAAACTCTCGTTCTGTTCCTCCTCAGAACACAGTTCTGGAACTATGCTAATCTGCTGCAACTTGGTCTTACTGAGCTGTGTCTGGACCTCAAATGTGCGAATACTATCCACTTCATCGCCAAAAAAGTCTATTCGATAGGGATATTCGCAGGAATAAGAATATACATCCAATATACTTCCTCTGACCGCAAACTGGCCTGGCTCATACACATAATCTACTCGTTTAAAGCCAAAGGAAATAAGTGTTTCCTGCACAAACACAATATCAACCTGCTCACCTACTTGTAACGGTAAAGTCTGTTCTGATAGCTTCTTGCGCGTCACTACGGATTGCGCTAAAGCCTGAGGGTGAGTGACTATGTAAAGTTGAAAAGCCCCCTCCGTCTCCCCCTTTAGGGGAGTGACTTTTGAAGATTTATTGTTTATGGCGCTTAGGACTTCGGTACGTAGGATCTCGTTGCCGGCATCACGTTGTCCGTATTTAATGGCGCGCTTAAAACTGCTGGGGAAAAAAAGCACCTTTTCATCGCCCAAAACCTGCGTAAGGTCGTGATAGAAATAGCCTGCCTGCTCCTCATCGTCCAAAATAAACACACAGACCGATGAAATGGTGTTTATAAGTGATGAGAATACCAAGGGGGCGGCACTCTCATGAAGACCGTCTATCTGTATTACACCCACATCAGTCCTTTGCAAGGCTGCACGCAGCTTGCCAACTGAAGGATGATGTGAGAAAATTGTCTGAAGCTCTTGTATCTTCATTCCCTCTCCTTCTTCACATTATTGTAAAAAGCTTCGGCCTCGGCTATGGTTTCCATCTTGCCGACATCCATCAATTGCAATCCTGACTGAACATAACCGTAAATGGGATGCTGGTTACAAATGCTCAGATAGAAATCGATAATGCTAAACTTATCTGGCCATTTAGAGAAATGGGCAAACAACGATGGATTCATTACATGAATACCAGCAAAAGCAAATCTGCGATACTTCTTTGCATCCAGATTGGGGTATGGGCTCTTTACCTCACCCGTCTGGATATTGGTCCAGCCAACCAGTCGCATATCATCATCGAAGAGCAGATACCTACTGGTCTGTCGTTCAGATACCAACAATGCTGCCGATTTTCCATGAGCAAAGAGTTGGAGGGCACGTAAGTCGGCATTACTGAGAATATCCACATTATGAATAAGGAAGCCCTCTGTAGCATCCTTCAACAAGTGAGCCGCATGTTTAATGCCTCCACCTGTTTCCAAAAGTGCCGCACGTTCATCGCTAAACCATACATTCATACCCATAGGATGCTGGTTCACCCACTCCTCAATCATATCAGCAAAATGATGGACGTTGATAACAACATCACGAATGCCAGAATCCTTCAGTTTCTCCAATGTATGCTCCAAGAGCGGTTTTCCTGCCACAGGAACAAGCGCTTTGGGCATGGTATCTGTGAGCGGTTTCAGTCGGGTACCTAAGCCTGCAGCAAAAACCATAGCTCTGAAAGCGGGGAAAATAGTTGAGATACCCTGCTCACGATGGCAAACGTGCACCTCAATACCGTATTTATAATGAATATGCTCTGCCAAATGCTGAGCGCTGTACACACTACGGTGCTGACCACCCGTACAACCAAATGAGAACATCAGACTGGTGAAACCACGCTGCAAGTAGCGTTGCACATGGGCATCTGCCAACTTATATATACTGTCCAGGAAGGTAAGAATCTCGCCATCATCCTCAAGGAAACGGATTACGGGTTCATCAAGACCTGTAAGTTGTTTGTAAGGTTCATAACGCCCAGGGTTATGAGTGCTTCTGCAATCAAACACATATCCTCCGCCATTGCCGCTGGTATCTTCTGGAATTCCTTTCTTGAAGGAGAAACTGAAAACACGTACCACCAGAGGACCTTTGCCATCATACCTACTGAACGTAGCCGGACCATCTTCTGGGCGTGATACATAGGGATTATTCTCCGTTATCTTGTATCCATCGGCACGCTGTAGAGGCTTCTCGGGTTCTGGAGCAAACTGGGGAAGTTCTATCAGGCGGGTGAGCACTTCACGCAAATATGGGTAAGGGCATCCACCATCCTGCAATAAATCGCGCAGATTCTGGATGGCTGCCGGAATACTTTCAAGGAAGTGGTTCTTTCGTTCGAAATATCCACGGAAGCCGTATGCACCTAACACTTGCAGCAAACGGAACAGCACGCATAGCTTTAGGTTTTGGCGGAACTGTTTCTCGTTAACCTCAATATACTGCTTGAGGTTGTTGATATAGGTCTTAATAAGTTCCTCGCGTAGAGATTTGCTGTAACGGGCAGATGCCTGCCAAAGGAAACTGGCCACATCGTACTGTACAGGACCACGACGACCACCCTGGAAATCTATAAAATAGGGATTGCCATCCTTATCCAACATCACATTACGAGCCTGAAAATCTCTGTACATGAAGGCTTCGCCTGGAATTGCCACAATATCCTGCGCAACTAAGCGGAAAGCCGCCTCTAACTTCAGTTCATGAAAATCAATACCTGTAGCCTTTAGGAAACAGTACTTGAAATAATTAAGGTCGAAGAGCACATTGGTCTCATCCAATGCCTCCTGCGGATAGCATTTCTTGAAGTTCAGGCCTCTAGCTCCCTTAATCTGAAACCTTGGCAGAAGCGAGATGGTACGATGCAGCAACTGTTTCTCTGACTGTGTATACCTGCCTCCTGCATCACGTCCACCCTTTAAGGCATCAAAGAGGGAACGGTCGCCCAGATCCACTTGCAGGTAACGCAGTCCGTCAAGGCTCTGAGCCACCACTGCCGGAACGGGCAGCTTACGCTCTGTAAAATGCTGAGCCAAATAGCAGAAGGTGTTGTTCTCATCCTGGCTGGTGCCCACAACGCCTATCAGCGTGCTGCCGTCAGAGCCGTGCAGACGGTAATATTTTCGATTACTGCCGGCACCTGGGAGCTCATCACATGCTACCACTTCCAGTCCCGTATGTTCTGTATATAGTATCTTCAGTTTTTCCATTACTCTTTCCTGTTCCAGATTTTCATTACTCTGTTGCGTACAGCAACAATATTAATCATACTTACCACGATGAAAAGGCCGATTCCCAGACATATTGAAGGCCACATGCTACCATCCTGCATCTGGGGGAACATTACCCAAAGCATATTCATGTAGTACTTGCGTACAATATATAATATAGTAAGCGAGAGTATAAGCACAACACCATTCATGCCTACCGTAAGCATCTGATAAGGCAGAGAAACACGCACTGGACTATAACCAATAAGCAGCAGGTTGCGCAACTTTTCCGTGTTCTTCTGAACCAGCAGATAGATACTAAGCATGAGAATGTAGAACGACAGAATACTGATGAGCATACCTATGCACATAACCAGTATGGTAACCAGCTTCAGGAAATAAGTTGCCTTGCCTGCATCCAGCTTATCATCCTCCAGTTCCAGGTTATGGTCGTTGATGTACTTTACAATAGCATCGTCGGTAGGATTCTTCACTTCCACAATCAGTCGGTTAGGTGTCAGGTCGGCCTCTGGAGCAAACTTGGCATTACTCCATTGTATGAAGGATTCTGGAACCAGAATGGTATTCAGACGGGTACTGAAACCTATCACCTTACCCTTCAAGCGTTGCTCCTGACCGTTTCCACGGAGTACCACCAGCATATCTATCATCCCCACAATACCTTCTGAAATCTTGGGCAACGACTGACTTTGTGCAAACCCGAAGTTATATATAGCCAGATAAGTACGAGGCAGAATAATGGGTATGGTTCCTTCCTCAGGCGAGAACGTCCAGTTGCTGAGGTCGGTATCCACATACTTGTCAGGCACACTCTCAAAAAACATATCTGTACCAAACCTGGCTACACCGTTCACTCCCATGCTGCATACCACCTTGTATTGGCTGGCAGTAAAAGCACCCACACTCTTACAGAAAGACTGGCTGCTGATATCAGATACTTCTTTTTCGCTGAATCCGCAACTTTCTCCTGCCCCAAGCACACTCATGCCTGAGATTCGTTTGCTCACAATAAGGTATTCGGGCTTCAGGAAACCATCGTCCTGACTGAAGAGAGGCTTCACATCCGTATAGAACTGTAAGCCCAGCAGCACTATGAACATACCAAAGAGGTTGGCGAAGAAGAAGCCTGCCAACTGCGCTATGCTGATGTGCTGACGCAGTAATTTCCATACCAGCGACATCATAAGCGGAACGTTTTTGTGTATGGCATTTCCATGTGCTTGCCAATACTGGTTACTATTACTCCTGCGCCCTGACGCTGTACCTCCTCCATCATAATGCTTGCCATAATGGCGCTGTTATCGTCGTCCAAGTGGCTGATAGGTTCATCTACCATCAGGAAATCAAAGGGCTGTACCAGAGCGCGTATCATTGCCACACGCTGCTGCTGACCAAAACTCATACGGCCTACTTTAGCGTCCATTTTATCGGCAATGCCCAGACGTTCAAACCACTCTTCTATCTCCTTTCGGTTCTTATGGTTGGTAAGTCCGTTCTTAATCTCAATGTTCTCCATTGCAGTTAGTTCAGGAAAGAGACGCAACTCCTGAAATAGGAGGCTCAGCGTGTTCTTACGGATGGAAGTCCAGTCCGAAACGCCATACTTGCGGATATCTTTGCCGTCGAAACTGATGTTACCCAAATAATCTTTTCTGTATCCTATAATATAGCTGCAGAGCGAGCTTTTACCTGTGCCCGAACTGGCTTCTACAAGGTACGTTTCTCCTTTCTGGAAGACAACGTCCTGCAGCCAAATCTCACTCTGCACATCCCTACCTTCAAATACGCAGGGCAAAGTGTTATGTAATTCTATCCTATTCATTTACTTCAAAAACTGTTTTATGAAGTCTGAAATATCTTCCTTGGTGGTAAGCTCAATATCGTAGTGCAAGTAATCCGTAGCACTGACGGTAAATCTGTCCATTTTATCGAAAAAAACGTTGAGCATCTGGCTGTCTTTGCCCATCATGTTTTGTATCTCAGGAAGACGAGACAGTTTGTTCATACTGATAGAGGCATAGATTATTTTTCCTTCTATCTCAGACTTGTTATTTGACACGAAGTTATCTGAAGTATTACTTCCCTCGTTACTCGTAACATTCTGATTAGAAGAGAAATAAGCTATATTATCTTTTACACCAAAGTAGGTAGTGCTACCCGCGCCTTGTAGCATATAGTTGTTTTTGTCTATCGACTTAAAACTAAAGCTCTTACCCAGGAATCCTGTGTTCCATTCGTTGGCATTCTTAAGGAAATCCTGATTGGTAACCTGCGCTTTCAACGTATAATTAGCTTGCTGCGAGGTAATGTCGCTTAACTCAAAACACACATCACCGTCAACCGCTTTTAACATCATATCGGCATCCACACAAAGATTAACACCCACCAGAAACAGTCTGAGCACGCTGTTCTTTCTCATCCCCTCCAAAAGACTGGCGCCCTTGGCATTGAATCCAACCCAGAGCAGAGGATCGCTGGCAGAAGACCGTAGCTGACTGGCCTGAATTGGCTGGAGAATACCATCAGCCTTAGACACCAAGTCCTTTATTTCCTCCTCGTCAGACTCAACGGATGCCGACAGATGGAGCGATTTTTCCTTGATACTCAGTTCGGCATTCAGGAACACCTTATCCATATCAAACGGATTGTTCAGATATTGCAGAACCTGATGCATATATGAGCCAGGAACAACACTCATCTTAGAACTCAAGCAGAGAGCACCATCCTGCTTAAGAACAGAAGAGAGCATGGGGTTCTTGGAAGAGCTTTGACTCATCCACTCCACCATCCTGGGGCGCATATTATGGCTCTCAGTTTGCGAGATGGGGCCCAGCAGCAATGCCTTCTCATCATCGTAACAGACAATCATTTCCTTGTTATACGCCCACTTGAATCCACGCTGCGACTCTACGGAAATGCCTTCCTTCTTGATTGCCTCTTCGAAATCATCGGCATCCGACAAGGCCATTACACCACATAGATAGCTTTCGTTGGAGAGGAAACCATATATGGGCGAGAGGAGATCAATACCTAAATCCTCTTTCTTATTCTTATCCGATTGCAGGAAACCCAAAATATCGCTGCTGTCGATTCCTATCTGTTTAACAAGTTGCTTGGAGTCCAGCACCATCACCGCCTTGGCATCTTCTGGGATTACATTCTTGCAGACATCTTTTTTACCAAAAAGGAAATAATAACCGCCTATTGCCACAACAGCAACAATGGCCAAAATTATGAATATATACTTCTTCATATATTACTTTTGATTCTTTAATTGCATCATGTGTACAGCCACCAGTGCAGCTGTTTCTGTTCTGAGTCGGCTTGTCCCTAACGACACGCTCCTATAACCGTTCTTCAGCGCCAACCTAACCTCATCTACGCTAAAATCGCCCTCTGGTCCAATCAAGACGGTCGTCTCCACACCCCGCCTTAGCACATCCATCAAGAATGGTTTGGCCCCGTCTTCCTCAATATCCTCCTCGTTATAACAGTGGCAGATGAATTTGTCTCCCTTGCGTTCAGCCTTCACAAAGCGTTCAAAAGGGGTCATCTCATTCAGGATGGGCTTCCAAGCCTTATGGCTCTGCTTAACAGCCGAGATGAGGATTTTATCTATACGCTCACATTTTATTACGCGCCTCTCGCTGAACCTGCAATCCAGGAAGGAAAGTTCATCCATACCTATCTCAGTAGCCTTCTCAGCAAACCATTCTGTACGGTCGTTCAGTTTGGTGGGTGCCATAGCCAAATGGATATGTCCTTCCCAGGCACGCTCCTGAGGCATCGTCTCCAGTATCTTATAAAGGCAGCGATGCCCTGTAGCAACCGTTATCTCAGCACGATAGAAACTTCCGTTGCCATCCATCAGCAAAAGCTCATCACCAACGGTTAGCCTAAGCACACGAGTAGCGTGCTTAGCTTCATCCTCCGGCAGTTCAGAACCTTCTGCTGCGTCAGGAACATAGAAAAATCGCGTCTCCTTCATTTATTTCAACGATAACGTAACGTTAACGATAACTTTTCACTGTTAATTGTTAATTATCGATTGCCAATTGTCAATTGTCAATTCCCCCTAAAGGGGGTTAGGGGGTCTTCTTCTCGTGTTTATATCTGAAGCAAACAGCAAAGAGGATGGCAACTACAAGGGCGTATGCCGCAAAGATGTACCAGCAAGTCTGCCAACCTGCTATAACCTCGTCACCCGTTGCTCCTGCATTCTGAGGCATGAAGACATAATGATTGATGACAGCCTGTGCTACAAGTGTTCCGATGAAAGAACCCAGTCCGTTTGTCATCATCATGAACAAGCCTTGTGCACTGCTACGGATATCTTGAGTGGTTTCTTGATTGACAAACAGAGAGCCTGAGATGTTGAAGAAGTCAAAGGCCACACCATATACAATCATAGAGAGCAAAAATAGCCACACACCACTGCCAGGATTACCCAATCCGAAGAAAGCAAAACGCAACATCCATCCCAACAGAGCAAAAATCACCACCTTCTTGATACCAAAGCGAGAGAGGAAGAAGGGGATAAGCAGGATGCAAAGTGTTTCGCTTACCTGCGAAAGAGAGATAAGTATGTTGGCGTGCTGAACACCGAAGGTCGACTGATACTCAGGGATGCTGCCAAAGCTGGTGATGAAGGGATTGGCATATCCGTTGGAAATCTGCAGGCAGAAACCTAAGAGCATAGCAAAACCCAAGAAGACAGCCATACGCGGATTCAGGAACAGGCGGAAAGCATTCAGGCCAAGTGCCTCAGTAAGCGACTTGTGTTCGCCCTTCTTAATCAGCATACGAGGCATTGTCAGAGAATAGGCCGCCATCACAAGACTCAAGCAACCGCTTACCATCCACTGACCTGGTGTTGACTGCAACCCGAAAAGGTCCACTATCCACATTGTTACGATAAAGCCTACCGTACCCCATACACGGATGGGAGGGAACGCCTTTACCGTATCTAACCCTGCCTTCTCCAATGCCGAATAAGCCACAGAATAACTTAGGGCAATGGTGGGCATGAAGAATGCTACGGAGAGCGTATAAAGGGTAAACAACGTAGCAAAGTCAGGTGAAGGAGAAGCCTGATAGCCATAAGCAGAAGCAGCTATCATAAACAGGCCAGCAAAAGTATGGCAGAGACTCAGCACACGCTGTCCCTCCATCCAACGGTCAGCCAGAATACCCATCAGGGCAGGCATGAAGATGCTTACGATTCCCTGTACAGAATAGAACCACCCAATATGATGACCATGTTCAGCACCAGCCAGGTATGTTCCCATCGAGGTTAAATAAGCTCCCCAGACAGCAAACTCCAGGAAGTTCAGCAATGTAAGTCTAAATTTAATGTTCATTTTATTTTAGTTTACTGTTTACGGTTTTATTTTAGAAGTTATCGCTTCGCTTGGAAGTTATCGGGCTTCCAGCCCTTGGAAGTTATCGGCCTTTCGGCCTTGGAAGTTATCGCCAGCTTCGCCGGCTTGGACATCACTTTAGACTTCATGTTAGCACGTGTATACTATCGTCCCTTTAACTTCCCTTTAACTCCTATTCATAATTATCAATTCCCTCCCCCTAAAGGGGGCCGGGGGTCTATTCAACATACACCACCAGCCCTTTCAAGTACTCACCTTCTGGGTGATAGATGTTAATAGGATGGTCGGCAGGCTGATGAAGCTGATGCAGGATGCGCACCTTACGCTTAGCCATAGCAGCAGCTGTAAACACCGCCATACGGAACTGGTCCTTGTTCACAGCCTGCGAACAACTGAAGGTAAACAATATACCCCCAGCAGGAATCTTCTCGAAAGCCTTTACATTAAGCTTGGTGTAACCACGCAAGGCATTCTTCAGTGCATCCTTATGCTTGGCAAATGCTGGCGGGTCAAGGATAATCAGGTCGTAAGCACCCTCCTTCATCTCATCCAGGAAGCGGAACGCATCCTCGGCAAAAGCCTTATGGCGCTTATCGTCTGGGAAATTCAGTTCTATGTTGGCATTCACCAAATCCACAGCTTTGGCACTGCTGTCAACCGAGTGAACCAACTCTGCCCCACCCCTCATGGCATAAACGCTGAAGCCGCCAGTATAGCAGAACATATTCAGCACTTTACGGCCACGGGAATATTTCTCCAGCAAGGAACGATTCTCGCGCTGGTCAACAAAGAAGCCCGTCTTCTGGCCCTTCAACCAGTCAATGTAGAACTTCAGTCCGTTCTCAATGGCAACATTATCATTACTCTCCCCAAGGATGAAGCCATTCTCCTGGCCCAGTGAAGCCTTAAAGGGCAGCGTCGTTTCGCTCTTATAGTAGATAGCCTTCAGCGTATCACCCATAACAGCTTTCAGCGCCTCAGCAATCTGCATCCTACTCACATGCATACCCACGCTATGAGCCTGCATCACAGCATTCTCGCCATAGATATCTATGATCAGGCCAGGCAGATTGTCCCCCTCACCATGAACCAGACGATACATATTATTATAGGGTGTTCCCGCTACGCCAATGCTCTTGCGCACGTCAAGAGCCGTAGTCAGTCTTTTCTTCCAGAATTCCAGGTCAATCTTCTGACGGTTGAAAGTAAGCACACGAACGGCAATACTTCCAACCTGCCAATGACCAAGGGCAACAAATCGGCCTTCATTGTTCAGTACCTCCACGATATCCCCTTCCGCAGGGTCCCCCTCGGTGTGATGCACCGCACCAGAGAACACCCAAGGATGAAAACGTTTCAGACTTTCCTCTTTGCCTTTTCGGAGTATTATCAACTTACTCATCTGTATCTTTGTTAATTGACGCTGCGAAATTACACAATTATGGACGGAAAACAAAATAAATCACAAAAAAAAACTGCTACCTTATTATATTTAAGTTAGCAGTTTTTGGGTTAGAGGTTAGTGGTTAGCGTTACCTTCTTTGTTCTTTGTTTTTTGTTTTCGGTTTTTGTTGGCGCAGTTTAAAACTTCCGTGGGAAACCTGCGGCAGAGTCTTAGCTAAAAGCTGGTGCATATGCGGTACATAAAGAAATATTTTGGCAATTATATAGGGTTTGACATGTTTATCGGGCTTGGAATGTAGTTATAGCCTGAAAAATGAACTATTGGTCGAAAATTACAAAGTTTAACTAAAAGCAAAATCCCGCATAACTACTTGAGTTATACGGGATTTCTATAATTGCTTGTTATTTGCTTATCAAACTTACTTCACCTCCTCGAAGTCGGCATCCTGAATATCAGGACCAGCCTGCTGACCACCTTGAGTACCGCCTTGAGCACCAGCGTTCATATCAGGACCAGGCTGTGGGCCTGCCTGCTGAGCAGACTGATACATCTTCTGGGCAGCATTATTCAATTCAGCAATAGCAGCATCAATGGCAGCGATATCCTGAGCTTTGTGAGCATCCTTCAGTTTACCAAGGGCAGACTCAACCTCAGCCTTGATGTCTGGAGAAATCTTGTCGCCGCTCTCCTTTAGCATGTTCTCAGTCTGGAAGATCATACTGTCGGCCTGATTCAGCTTGTCAATCTTCTCGCGCTCCTTCTTATCGCTTTCAGCATTAGCCTCAGCTTCTGCCTTCATACGCTCAATCTCTTCCTTGCTCAAACCAGAACTTGCCTCAATACGGATGGCCTGCTCCTTACCTGTAGCCTTATCCTTGGCACTTACCTTAAGGATACCATTGGCATCGATATCGAAGCTAACTTCAATCTGAGGAACACCACGACGTGCGGGAGCAATACCCTCCAGGTTGAACTGACCTACGCTCTTGTTCTGGCTAGCCATAGGACGCTCACCCTGCAGAACGTGGATGGTTACGGCTGTCTGATTATCAGCAGCGGTAGAGAATATCTCGCTCTTGTGGCAAGGAATAGTAGTGTTGGCATCAATCAACTTGGTCATTACGCCACCCATGGTCTCAATACCCATTGACAGAGGAGTTACGTCGAGCAATACAATATCGCTCTTGTCACCTGCCAATACAGCACCCTGGATAGAAGCACCTACGGCAACTACCTCATCGGGGTTAACACCCTTGCTGGGCTCCTTACCGAAGAAGTCGGCAACCAACTTCTGAACAGCAGGAATACGGCTTGAACCACCTACGAGAATTACCTCATCGATATCGCTATTGCTCAGACCGGCATCCTGCATAGCCTTCTGGCAAGGAACCTTACAAGCCTGAATCAGGCTGTCGGCCAACTGCTCAAACTTAGCACGAGTCAGAGACTTAACCAAGTGCTTAGGCACACCACCTACAGCAGTAATGTAAGGCAGGTTGATTTCTGTAGTAGTAGAACTTGAAAGCTCAATCTTAGCCTTCTCAGCTGCTTCCTTCAGACGCTGCAGAGCCATAGGATCTTGCTTCAGGTCGATACCCTCTTCTGCTTTGAACTCGCTGGCCATCCAATCAATGATAACCTGGTCGAAGTCATCACCACCCAGGTGAGTATCACCATTGGTACTCAACACCTCAAACACACCGCTACCGAACTCCAGTATAGAGATATCAAATGTACCACCACCCAAGTCGAATACGGCAATCTTCATATCCTTGTTAGACTTGTCAACACCATAAGCCAAAGCAGCTGCTGTAGGCTCGTTCACGATACGCTTAACATCCAGACCGGCAATCTGACCAGCCTCCTTGGTAGCCTGACGCTGAGAGTCAGAGAAGTAAGCAGGAACGGTGATAACAGCCTCGGTAACCTCCTGTCCAAGATAAACCTCAGCAGTCTTCTTCATCTTCTGAAGAATCATAGCGCTGATTTCCTGAGGAGTGTATTGACGACCATCGATATCAACACGAGGGGTGTTATTGTCGCCACGTACTACAGAATAAGGTACGCGTGCGATTTCCTTCTGAACCTGATCATAGGTCTCACCCATGAAACGTTTGATACTGAAGATGGTCTTCTTAGGATTAGTGATAGCCTGACGCTTGGCAGGATCACCTACCTTGCGTTCACCACCATCAACAAATGCTACGATTGAGGGAGTTGTGCGCTTACCCTCGCTGTTAGCAATAACTGTGGGCTCGTTGCCCTCAAAAACGGATACACAACTGTTTGTAGTACCCAAGTCAATTCCAATAATCTTTCCCATAACTTTATCTTTTATTTTATTTGTACTTCAAAATTAAACTCACGTTGAGTCATGTTAACTCACTACAAATAAAACAAACGGTGTGCCAAATGGCAAAATGGCAAAAAATATGCCACATTGTCAGCCAGATTATTATATGAAAGTGGATTGCTCATCCACATATTCCGCCAGACGCCTGTAAAATGGCATTCTACATAGTGTAGATCGGTCGCCAAGTAATATCAGTTTCATACGGGCGCGTGTGATTGCAACATTCATTCGTCGCAGGTCACGCAGAAAGCCTATGTCACCTTCCGCATTTGAACGCACAAGACTGATTACGATTACATCTCGCTCTTGTCCTTGAAAACCATCCACAGTGTTCACGGTGATAAGACTACGGAACGGACGCCAATAGCGGTCTTTCTTCAGCAGCTGACGCAACAAGCGTATCTGTCCCTTGTAGGGTGAGATAATGCCCACGTCGATGCGTTCCTCTAATATGCGATCCTTGCCTATCTTGTCGAAATAGTTTTTTAATGACTCCATCGTCAGGGCTGCCTCTGCAGGATTTACACGAGAAAGGCCATCGTTCATCTCGCCTCCAGCAGTAAGATCCCCTTCCCCCTCGGTGGAAACTGGTGGGGGGCTTATCCATTCCACAGCCGTATCCCAGTCAAGGATGCCGCGGTACTTTACATCGGGTGAACTCTCTAACATGCCACCATAGAACTCACGGTTAGGAAACTGCATGATGGTTTCGCACATTCGATATTGCACGCACAACAAAGATACCGCTTTGGGCTTATTTTCCACGATGGCCTGCATCAGTGTACGATCCAAACCGCCGCGTAGTGCTTCTGGGCTCTTTATCGTTGGAGGCAGTTGGCGGTGGTCTCCAGCAAACACCACACGATGTGCTTTACGTATTGCAATCCAACAGGCAGCTTCCAACGCCTGTGCAGCCTCGTCAATGAATAGTGTACCAAACTTCATGCCCGTCAGTAAATGGTTAGCTGACCCTGCCAATGTGCATGCTATCACTTTCGCATCATCAAAAAGAGTCTTGTTGATGCTATATTCTATTTCGGTTGCCCTATCCTTTAGGCGTGCTATTTTTTGATGTCGATTTTCGGTATTCCCGTTACTTGAGGCATATAACTCACGTATGGTTCTACGCACAGCCCACAGGTCTTGATAGAGAGGGTGGTCTTCAAAACGCCGTTCGTACGTGAAGCTCAGCATCTTGTCTGTGACCCTAGTGGGATTACCTATTCGCAGAACACTCACTCCACGGTCAACAAGCTTTTCTGCAATCCAGTCCACAGCCATGTTCGATTGTGCACATACCAGCACCTGATTCTCGCGACGCAGGGTCTCGTAGATGGCTTCTACCAGAGTCGTCGTCTTGCCTGTTCCCGGCGGGCCGTGAACCACAGCCACGTCCTTCGCCCATAGCACTTCGTTTACTGCGGCCTGTTGCGATGTATTTAACCATGGCATTCTTATGGGTGCAAAGATAAATTTCTGAGTTGGCAAAGTACTGTGGAAGATGTCGCGCAGTTCAGCCAGACGTCCAGTCTTTGCATTAATTACATCGTCCAATGCCTCAAACATCAACCGATACGTCTGTTCGTCGAAGTACAACTGTACACCAAGTCTGTGAGCCGACTGCAACTGCTCCAATGCCTCTCTGTTAGGAAGTGCAATAACCATCATGTCCTCCTCTACGTAACTTACCTGTGCAAGAAACTTGTGGTAGTGTAGCATCCCTCCCGTTCCTTGTCGGGTGCCCGAAGCATCCTCAGTAAAGAAACATACAGGCTTGCCCGGCTCAAAAAGGGAAGGCTCTGCCCCCTCTGAATCTCCAACGATGGATGAAGCTTTCATTACCTCCACAACCAACTGATCCAACGAGTTATGGTAGCTACGTCCCAGCATAATTGGATACCACGCCATCCCGCGGTGTACCTTTCTGTCGATGCCGGTTGCCTCAGTGAGTCGCTGAAACTCCTCCTTTTCATAGGCATATTCTGTTTGCAGCAACGTCCGCTGTCGAATGAGGGTCGTTATTGGACTTTCTGTCATTGATTAACGCACTAATCTGAATTTTGGCTGCAAAGTTAGCGAATTCCCTCTTTTTCATATCACGAATTATCTATTTTCTTTTTATATATTGTAAGAATATCAAGAAAAAGTCTTAACTTCGCAGCGAAAAAAGTGTTATCATGAAAAGAACTATATTTTCTCTTATTGCTTTGGTTCTGACGTGCAGCCTGACCATTATCTATTGCCTGAAAGCAGAAGCGCAAGAAGTAGATAAAAAGCTGTATTTACCCCTGACCTTCGGAAACGATATACTGCAAATGCGTCAGGACAGGATGACAAGAGTCTATATTGCACCCAAGAAGATACTTTGGTCGCAGGGTATCGTTCGCAACCTTGAGAATCTGCTGGATGTCGATAACGGACAGGCAGATTTGGTAAATGCCAGTTCATGCTTCATGCAACGCACAAAGGAGAAAGACGCTTCCATCATCCTCGACTATGGACGTGAATTGCATGGTGCGCTGAAACTAGTTGTCGGTTCAGGGTCTGCTGCCAACTTCAGGATGCGTATAAGATTGGGAGAATCCGTTAGCGAGACTTGCAGTGAGATAGAAGGCGGCACTGCTACCAACGACCACGCCACCCGCGACATAGTACTCACAGTTCCGCGTTATGGACAGATCGAGATTGGCAATTCGGGATTCCGATTTGCCCGTATCGACCTGCTCGACGAAGCTTCCCTCTATCTAAAGGAAGCTACAGCCGTTTTCCGCTATCGCAACATCCCTTATTTGGGCACATTCCAATGTTCCGATAATCAATTAAACGACATCTGGAATACTGGAGCCTACACGGTTCAACTGAACATGCAGGAATACATTTGGGATGGTATAAAGCGCGACCGACTGATCTGGCTGGGAGATATGCACCCTGAAACAAATACCATCAGTACTGTCTTCGGCGATGAAGAAAGTTTCTATGCCAGTCTGGACTTGGCCATAGAACAATATCCCCTACCCAACTGGTTCAATAGTATGAGTGCCTACTCCATGTGGTATCTGATTATTCAGTACGACTGGTACAGGCACTTTGGGAATCTGGATTTCCTGAAAAAACATGCCAACTATATACTGGGGCTCATCGACCTCATCGACTCATGTGTTGAAGAGGATGGCTCTGAGCATCTGGCAGACAGTCGTTTTCTAGACTGGCCGTCGAGTCCAAACAAAGAAGGAGTAGAGGCTGGCTACAGGGCTCTTCTTTGCTGGGCTTTGCAGGATGGAAGACAACTGTGTTCTCTCCTTGGGAACGATGAAAAAGCACAGAAATGCATTGAGATAGAAAATCGTCTGAAAAAAAAGGTGTTACCTCCTAACAACCTGAAGCAGGCTGCCGCACTGATGGCAATTGCAGGCTTGATGGAACCAGAAAAAGCTGCTCAAGACTTCCTGCTGCCAGGCGGCCCCAAGGGTTTCTCCACCTTTTACGGCTACTACATGTTAGAAGCACTGGCAATGGCTGGGCACTACGAGGAAGCAATGGACATCATTCGTAAGTTCTGGGGTGGCATGCTCAACATGGGAGCCACCACCTTCTGGGAAGATTTCGACCTTGACTGGACAAAGAATGCAGGCAGAATTGATGAATTAGTACCCAAGGGCAAGGACGATATACATGGTGATTTCGGAGATTATTGCTACGTGGGATACCGACATAGCCTTTGTCATGGTTGGGCCAGCGGCCCCACAGCTTGGCTTAGCAACCACGTACTGGGTGTAGAGATTCTGGAACCCGGCTGCAAGAAAGTACGTATTACTCCTCATCTGGGTAATTTGCAATGGGCTAAAGGCACTTACCCCACTCCTTACGGACAAATCAAGGTTCATCACCAGAAAATGGCCGACGGTACAGTAAAGTCATCCATAGAGGTCCCTAAAGGAGTAAAGGTGGTAAAATAAATGGTAAATCAGCGAACCTGAACAATTATAATATTTGAATAAATTCCAAAATAATTGGTATTATTTTTGCACATATTGATAGTTTTTTTGTACTTTTGCCACATAAACATTATAATTAATCATTAAACTAACACATTTATGAAGAAGATTCTGTTATTAGGACTATGCGTCTTATCTGTTTGCACTGTTGCAAATGCACAACCTGATGAAAAAAGTTTGAAAGAAGCCTACAAGGACTATTTCATGATTGGTGTGGCTGTAAACCAGCGTAACATCTCTGACCCTGACCAGTCTGCTCTGGTGAAGAAAGAGTACAGCAGCATGACAGCTGAGAACGACATGAAACCCATATCTGTTCACCCCGAAGAAGGCAAATGGACATGGGAACGCGCCGACAAGATTGCTGATTTCTGTCGTCAGAATGGCATTAAGTTACGCGGACATACCCTGATGTGGCATAATCAGATGTGTGACTGGATGTTCTACGACAAGAAGCACAAACTGGTAAAAAAGGAGGTTCTCTACCAGCGTATGCGTGAACATATTCATACAGTGGTAAACCGTTACAAGGATGTAGTGTACTGCTGGGATGTTTTCAACGAGTGTATTACTGATGGAGGAAGAAGACCTGGTGCAGAGGACCAGCCTTTGCGCGAATCTACCTTCTATAAGATTTGTGGAAACGATGAGTTTATTCGCAAGGCCTTTGAGTTTGCCCGCGAAGCAGACCCCAATGCGCTGCTTTTCTATAACGACTATAACGAGTGCGACCCTGTGAAGCGCGACCGTATCTATGAAATGATAAAGAACATGAAGGCTGCCGGAGTACCTATCGACGGTATTGGAATGCAGGGACACTACAATATCTATGGTCCGTCGGAGGAGGATATGGAGGCTGCTGTCAGCAAGTACTCCGAGATTGTTGACCACATTCATGTTACAGAACTTGATATCCGTGTAAATCAGGAGATGGGTGGTCAGTTGCGCTTTAGCCGCAACGAAGGTGTACAGGTTACCAACGACCAGAAACTGCTGCAGGAAGCACAATATGCTGCTTTGTTCCGTGTTTTGCGTAAACATGCCGACAAGGTCGACTGCGTGACATTCTGGAACCTGAGCGACCGCGATTCTTGGCTGGGTGCTAACAACTATCCCCTACCCTTCGACCGCGAGTATAAGCCAAAGAATGTTTATAAGGTAATACGCGACTTCATTCCTTCTACTGACAATCCCGACATTAAGGAGGATTTCAAGCCCTCAGCTACTTGTCAGCCCCGTCAGGAGTATCCTCAGGTAAATTCTCAGGGTTATGTACGCTTCCGTGTAAATGCTCCTGGTGCCAAGTATGTTATTGCTTCTGCCGGTCATGGTGGTGGCATGGGTGGAACTGTGTTGAAGAAGCAGAAGGACGGCTTCTGGATGGGTACTACGCTGTTGCCCGAGGATGAGGGCTTCCATTACTATACCTTATCTATCGACGGTGCTCAGGTTATCGACCCAGGTACCAACAGCTACTATGGTGGTGCTCGTTGGATGAGTGGTGTTGAAGTTCCTGCCCACGATGAGGCTTTTTATGCCGAACGTACCGATATTGAACACGGAAATGTACAGAAGATACTGTTCCCCAGCAAGGTGCAGGGCGACCAGTTGCGCGTAGCTTACGTATATACTCCTGCTGGTTACGATAAGAATCAGAAAGAACGCTATCCTGTTCTGTATTTGCAGCATGGATGGGGTGAGAACGAGACCACATGGCCCATTCAAGGTAAAGCTAATATTATAATGGACAATCTGATTGCCGACGGCAAGGCGCTGCCCTTCATTGTAGTTATGACCTACGGTATGACCAATGATGTGGTGTTTGGTCGTCCCTTCGACCGCAACAAGGTAGCAGAAGATTTCCAGAAGGTGCTGGTTGACGAACTGGTTCCCTACGTTGACACTCATTTCCGCACCAAGGCCGACAAGAAGAACCGTGCTATGGCAGGTCTGTCAATGGGTGGTATGGAGACTCACTCCATCACTTTGGCACGTCCTGAAACATTCGGTCACTATGGTATTCTGAGTGGTGGTGTTTATACCCCTGAGGAGATTAAAGATAAGAATCAGGTAGACTACATCTTCATCAGCTGTGGTAGTAAAGAATGGCCCGACCGCGTCCTGAAGTCTGTTGAAGACCTGAAAGCAGCCGGGTTTAATGCTGAGAGCTATGTCTCTGAGGGCACAGCCCATGAATTCCTAACTTGGCGCAGGAGCCTCTATATGATGGCTCAGAAGCTGTTTAAGTAATATCTCTATTGCTAAGGGGCATAAGCCCCGTAACGGTCTCAGAGACTATTCCTCTGAGGCCGCTACGGGAGCACCCTTAGCATTTATAACTTCATATAACTTAGCGGTAAGTTCCTCGCACAATTCGGGGTTGTCCTTCAGAACCTTTTTGGCAGCCTCTTTACCTTGTGCCAACTTACTGCCATTATAGCTGAACCAAGAGCCGCTCTTCTCCAAGATGCCGTATTGTACGCCAAGGTCTACAATCTCGCCTACTCGACTGATACCTTCGCCAAAGAGTATCTCGAACTGAGCACGACGGAATGGAGGAGCTACCTTGTTCTTAACCACCTTTACCTTAACCTCGTTACCGATGACTTCATCACCGTCCTTGATAGGTGAGCTTTTACGGATATCAAGGCGTACGCTGGCGTAGAACTTCAGGGCATTACCACCAGTAGTTGTCTCAGGGTTACCAAACATCACACCAATTTTCTCACGCAACTGGTTGATGAAGATGCACGTGGTGTTTGTCTTGTTGATGGTGGCTGTAAGCTTACGGAGAGCCTGACTCATAAGGCGAGCCTGAAGACCTACCTTATTGTCACCCATATCACCTTCTATCTCGGCTTTGGGAGTAAGGGCTGCAACAGAGTCAACAACCACAATATCGATGGCAGCACTACGTATCAGTTGGTCGGCAATCTCCAATGCCTGCTCACCGTTATCAGGCTGGGAAATCAACAGGTTATCTACATCAACGCCCAGTTTCTCAGCATAAAAGCGGTCGAAAGCGTGCTCCGCATCTATGAAAGCAGCTATACCACCAGCCTTCTGTGCCTCAGCAATAGCATGAATGGCCAATGTGGTCTTACCTGATGATTCAGGACCGTAAATCTCAATGATACGACCCTTGGGATAACCTCCAACACCTAATGCCACATCCAATGAGATGGAGCCGCTGGGGATTACCTCTACATTATCTATTTTCTCTTCGCCAAGTTTCATGATAGAACCCTTACCAAAATCCTTCTCTATCTTGGACATTGCTTCCTGTAGGGCCTTAAGCTTGGCGGTCTTCTCGTCTAAAATCTCGTCTGTTTGTTTTTTTGCCATAATTTTGTATTTTAATTTAATTAATGAGTCTTATAGGGCTTATAGGTCCCATGAGACCTATAATTTAATTTTCACTTCCTTACCTGAATACTCTACGCGCTGCGTATTCCCATCTGGGGTAATGATATTGAAGCTACGCTGCTCCAGCATACCTGGATAGTTACCTTTGCGCTCACCTATGGTTAGGGTATGGGTGCGTTCCGACCAACTGATGGGAATGGTAGCATAGATGCCCTTTTCATAGTTGTAGTTGTCGCCCTCATCCTCATAAAGTGTGAAGGTGGCATCTGCACCAGGATATACACGCAGTTCCAGATTGTCCCACTTCTTCTCCCCTACATATTGCATAACGGGCCCCATGGGTACAATGCTTCCTGCACGAACAAACATCGGCACGCGGTTCAACTGAGTCTCCTGCGTCACAGTCTGTCCTCCCTGATAGCGCTTACCCGTCCAGAAATCGTACCAGCTAGCTCCCTTAGGCAAATACTTTGTCGCTGTCTTAGTCTCAGTCCAATTAACACCTCTTACATCTTCCTTCTGACTTCTTACATCATTTCTGTTCCATCCCGTCATAGCATCGGTGCGGATAATCTTTTCCTCTGTGTACTGAGGGTTCAGGATGGGAGCTGCCAGAATGCTACGTCCAAACATAAACTCGTCTGTCATATCCCACACTTGGCGGTCTTGAGCAAAGTCGCTGAACAACGGACGCATATAGCTATCGTTGTTGCTGGTCACCTGCCAAGCTGTACTATATAAATAAGGTAAGAACTGGTAGCGCAGTTGGATAGCCTCTTCTATAGCATCATATACGGGCTCTCCCTTCTGACCGAACTGCCAGATTTCTCGTGGTGCATCAGCACCATGACTACGGAATACAGGGCAGAAGAGTCCGTACTGCATCCAACGCACATACAATTCCTGGAACTGCGGATTGCGTGGAGCCGAACCGCCACCACGGGTATTGTAAGCACCGCAGAAGAAACCGCCAATATCGGTATTGAAGTTGGGGTTGCCAGTCAGAGAGAAACTCAGTCCTGCTGGCACCTGTTTACGCAGCATATCCCACGATGAGTTTACATCACCGCTCCACATGTTAGAACCGTAGTGCTGCTGGCCCGCAAAACTGCTTCGCGTCATGATGAAGACTCTCTTCTCTAATTGTACATTATTAATTGTTAATTGCTCATTGCGCTGAGCTTGGTAAACACCACGGACGGTTTCCAGGGGGAAAGCATTACGCAGAGAACGCCATGTACCCCCTTCCTGACCAGCCTTGTGAGCGTATGTAGCAAGAGAGCCATCAAAGCAGTCGGGGTCGGTTGAATCCATCCACCATGCATCTGTGCCATAATCGTACAGCGTCTTCAGGTACTTCCAGTAGATGTCTCTTGCCTCTGGGCTGAAAGCATCATATACCCTAACGCCTGATGGATAATCCTTACGTGGGGGCCAGAAGGTCAGTCCGCTCTGGGGCCAAGTTTCAAACTCAAAAAGCAAATCCTTTGCCTCCAACTCCTTGAAGGCTTTGGTCTTGGGACCGAAGCTAGCCCATATTGAAATCATGAAGTGGCCATTCAGCTTGTGTACCTCGTCAATCATCTGTCGTCCGTTGGCAAATTCTTCACAAAGGAAATCCATGCCGTTCCACAGATAGTTAGAGCCCCAGTACTGCCAGTCCTGAATGATACCATCCAGAGGCACACCCAGTTTACGGTACTGCTGTACAATGCCCAGTGTCTCGTTGGCCGTCTTGTAGCGCTCCTTGCTCTGCCAATAGCCGTAGGTCCACAAGGGGAACATAGGCACATCACCTGTAAGGAAACGCATCTGCGCAATTACTCCATCGGCTGAGCCGCCATACATGAAGTAGTAGTCGATAGCCTCGCCCACCTCGGATGTCAGCGACATACCGTTCTCATCATCATCAAACTGCGTAGGCGAATAGTTGTCCCAGTACAAGCCCCACCCTTTTATGCTTTGGATGACGCTCTGGAAATCCTCCAGATTCGACTGTTCCATACGTTTGTGCTCGCCTCTGCGGTTTATCTTCCCGTTCTGGATGGTCCCCAGACCGTAGATAGCTTCATCCTTATCCAGTTTGAATACCTGCTGAATGCCATTCCATTCGCCCGCATTCAAGTCCATACCCTTCTCCTGCAGCAGCACTTTGCCTTTGGCTGTCAGGAAAGTCAGACACTTCGATGCAGCATCCTGCTTCACCGTCAGTTCACTACTTTTCCAAGTATTTCCACTATGGGCCACAGCCACCTGCTGAGGTTTTGCTATCACCACAAGGCTCTTGGGTTGCTTACCATCCGCAGACTTTACTACATGTACAATACTAGGCGTGATAAACTCAATCTTAGTCTCTTGACACCAGACAAGCGTTCCGCTCATCAAAGCTACTAATGCGAGGAATAGGCGTTTCATTGGGTAATTCTTTAAGGGTTGTTTTATTTTAGAGTTCCAGGTCTACATCGTGCAACTCATGCCAGGGAAGTCCCTGCTTGTTCAGTTGTTCCATGAATGGATCGGGGTCAAACTCCTCCACGTTGTGTACACCCGGCTTGCTCCACTTGCCTGTAAGGAACATCATAGCGCCAATCATAGCAGGAACGCCAGTGGTATAGCTAACACCCTGCATACCAGTCTCCTCGTAAGCAGCCTGGTGCGAGCAGTTGTTATATACATAATAGGTATGTTCCTTACCATCGTTGCCAATACCACGAATGCGGCAGCCGATACTGGTCTCACCATCGTAGTTCTCACCCAAATCCTGAGGATTAGGCAGAACAGCCTTCAGGAACTGCAAAGGAACAATCTTCACCACCTCCTCGCCAGAGCCGTCAGCCTTGGGGGCCTTGTATTCCACCTCATCAATACGACTCATACCAATGTTCTGAATCACATCCAGGTAAGTCAGATACTGTTGGCCGAAGGTCATCCAGAAGCGTGCACGCTTGATGGTGGGATAGTTGATAACCAGCGATTCTATCTCCTCGTGGTGTAGCAGATAGCTCTCCTTAGGACCGATATTAGGATAGTTCAGAGGTTTGTGAATCTCCATCGGCTCCGTCTCTATGTACTTGCCATTCTCGTAATAGAGGCCCTTCTGAGTAATCTCGCGGATATTAATCTCAGGATTGAAGTTCGTTGCAAATGCCTTGTGGTGGTTACCTGCATTGCAGTCCACAATATCCAGATACTGAATCTCCTTAAAGTGATGCTTCGCAGCGTATGCCGTAAAGATGCTGGTTACACCTGGGTCAAAACCACAACCAAGGATAGCACAGAGGCCAGCCTTCTCGAAACGCTCACGGTAAGCCCACTGCCAGCTATACTCAAAGTGAGCTTCATCCTTAGGCTCATAGTTAGCTGTATCCATGTAGTTACATCCCGTCTGCAGACAAGCCTCCATAATGGTCAAGTCCTGATAAGGCAGCGCCAGGTTGATAACCAGTTCAGGCTTGTAAGCACCCAGCAGGGCAACCAGTTGCTCCACGCTGTCAGCATCCACCTGAGCCGTTTTCACCTGTGTGCCATATTTCTTGTTCAGCACATTAGCCAAATCAATGCATTTCTTCTCTGTACGGCTTGCAATCATCACTTCTGTGAAGATATTGCTGTTCTGGCAAACCTTGTGTGCAGCTACCGTAGCCACACCGCCAGCACCAATAATAAGTACTCTTCCCATAATTATAATGTTTTATGTTTTCCTTCTTTCTAATATCAGCATGCAAAGATAAGCATTTTCTGTAAGACAGAAAACATATTGCCAACAAAATTAAAGAAAAAACAAAAAAAGGCATCTGCTTTCGCAAACGCCCTTTTTGCTGGTTAGAGGTTAGCGGTCCAAAACGGTTAGAGGTTAGTGGTTAGCGCTAATAATTTTCAACTTTCAACTTTCAATTTTCAACTACTAAGGCGAAGCCTTTCAGCATCGCCACCGCTGGGAGAGCCTTACCGTTTTCCACTACCGCCATTGCGTAACCTATCAGTAGCCATTGGGTAGGATGCTCTTGCGGGGAACCTAACACCTTGTTGGGCGAGATACCCGTGTAGTCCGAAACATGACGGATGTACGCCTCTGTGTTATTCTCCTTGGCTGGAGCCCATCGGGACACAATGTCCCTGATGGTCTTCAACCCATACTTCCCGTAGTAGGTTCGGCAGAGAATCACAAAGGCGGCTCTCCACCCATATTCCATACTATAAAACTGGACAAATTCAGCATCTCCCTTGGGAGAAGAGTTGTTCCCGTTCCCGTTAACGTTCCCGTTACCCGAAGGGTTTATTTGTCCTTGCCATTTATCCTTTGAACGTCTAATGTTCAATGGATTGTTATTCCTAATTCCTCTTGGTTCCATAATCGGCCCCTCTCCCTAACCCTCCCCCAAATGGGAGGGGACTGCAAGCAGGGGTATGGGCAGTCTTGATTATTATTTTTGAAGTTAGCACTTAGAAGTTAAAAGGCCCTCCCCTTTGGGGGAGCGGGGAGAGGGGCCCTTTTTGTTCACATTTATCGCTGTTGAATTTGGGAACGCCACACTGTAAGCGGCATCCAAGGCTTTCAGGTTCACCCTATAGAAGCTGATGCCTAAACGCACCGCCACTATAGCCCGTAGAAACTCGCGGTGCCTACGCGGATAGAGCATAGGCGTTGGAAGTTCATCCCAACCCTCCTGCGGCTCATCGTCGACGGCAGCCTGATGGCATACTTTCCAGATAAATTCATCATTGGCTTCATGGCCAAACCATGACTTCAGTACGTTACGGATGCAGTATCGCTTGTGTTGCACCCACAGCAGTCGCCTTGTGTGCTCCAGCCGTAGCCAGAGCTCCACAAAGCACTCTTGAGTATTGTCTAATTCCATTTTAGTTTACTGTTTACTGTTTACCGTTTACTGTTAATAATGTTCAATGCTCAATGTTCAATGCTCAATGTTCAATGTTCAATGTTCAATGCTCAATGTTCAATGTTCAATGTTGAAAATGACACTCATGACACACTCTAAACTCTACACTCTAAACTCTCAACTTTACGATACCGTCCTGCTTCCGTCTGCACTACGAGGCCCTGCTTCTTCCAGTTCTTCAGCATCTGACGGACGCTATTGCGCGAGACGCTGGCACCCTTCACGCTAACGCTGTGCTGGTAGGCGCCCTCGATACCGAACTCCACGTCCAGACGCTCAAAGATTGTGTCATTCTTTCCCATGCGATGGCGGTCGCCGCCTCCTGCATAGTCGCGACTCATAAAAGCATTCTCTATGCGGTCACGGAAGAAGTACAGAGCCGTCTCTATCAGATAGTCGGCCACCACATCGTAGATGTCCAATAGTTGTGGTGTCTGTGCCTTCTGAAGCATAGTCTTCCATAGGTTAGGATTCGATTTCAGCTGCTTCTCGGCACCGCTGTAACCGTGTTTCTGAATCAGTTGCTCAGCCACCTTGCAGAGCATGATGCAACAGGTCATTCGCTGAGCCGTCACACAGACGCGGAAGCGCTGACGGGCACGGGTGCGGTCATCGTTCTTCATTGTTTCCAGACGCACCTGTTCCAGCCATTCACGACCCCTTGCCTCCAGTTTCGGCAGCTCCACCGTTCCCTGCATCAGCGGTAGCAAATGGGCTATCTGCTGAATACGTTCCTGCTGGCGGTCGGTCAGCACATAAGGCTTATCCTCCAGCGGCGCGAAGGTGTTGTCCGGCGTGCGGGCAATGGCGATACGGCTCTGGAATCCGTCGGTATAATTCGATACTACGCGGTAGAGGGCGTCAGGCGTTCCGCACATTGTTACGTTCCATAGCAGGTGATCAATGTGAACGTTCACGGCATCGGCACTCTTGGCTTCGCGGTCGTACTTCGAGCCATCGTAGCTCTGACGCAGCATGACGGAGAAGTCGCTCATGGCCGACCTCCACTTCTGAGCCACCGTATCGGCCTCAGGCGTAAACGAGAAGGCGTGTTTGCCCTCCGTATTCGCCAGTCGTTCAGCCAGATTGGCAACGGTGTTATTCAGCGTCAGAAAGCGCACGGGTAACTTCGGTTCCTCGGGCTGCTCCTTCTTGTTCTTGGCAGCCCGCTTCTTGGCACGCCACTCATCCTCCTGTTGCTGATACATGGTGTCCAATGCCTTAACCTCACCTAGCCAGGCATCTATCACGGGGTCAATGCTGCCCTTGCCGCTGGCAAAGTCACCTGCTATGTAGCTGATAAGGTTGAGCCCCTTCTTCTGGCCGTGTACATCCAGTTGCACGCCTGTTGCCAGCATACCGATAACCGGGCAGATAGCTGTCATTACAGGCATTGAAAGCGTAGGACCGACGGCCTCTATCGATTCGCGAACACCCTGCGGCATACGCGGCAGACGGTTGTAATAGAAGCGCTCATCCTCCTGCACGGCCTCCTCCAAACCCTCACTGCCAGTGGCGTCAATGCCTTCGTTCATGCGGTCGCGATGTACCTGAAAGAGCACATCCTTCAGCCGCTTAGGCATCTGTGTACGCTTCTCTGATAAGGCCGAGTCGATGCACTTCATCTTCTGTGTCTCAGAGAACCCGTCGTAACAAGGAATGACGGCGTCCATCAGCTCGCGGTCGAAGCCGCAGATATGGCGCAGATTCACGGCCAGCTCGAAGGTCAGTACGTCGCGATTCGACTTGATAGGCTCCTTGCCCTCGTTGTAGAGTTCCCACCATTTACGGATAATTTCCGCATAGGGAATGCCGTTGTAGCTGGTCGGGTAAAGTTGAGAGTTTAGAGTTGAGGGTTTAGAGTCAGTGGTTAGTTGAGAGTTGTCAGTGGCGCCAGCCGATTCTTCACTCTTCACTCTTTCTTGATCCCCTTGAACTCCTTGAACTTTTTGAACTTCTTCCAGCTCAAAGAGCTGAGGAGAGAGGTACACCAGCTCTGCTGCCGTAGTAGTGTAGAACACGCGGGTGATGTCCTTTGCGTTATCATCGAACTTCACGCCTAAGAGTTCGCTAGCCCACTTCAGGTTTTCCTCCTGACTGAGTTCTGGGCGGCGACGGAAAGCCAAGTGATAGCCCTTTGTTGCCGAGTGTTCCAGCATCTGCAAGCCCAGCTCGTCCTTCTTGCTCAGCACCAGTTGGGGTACTGACTTCAAGCGCTCGTCGAGCCACGCTTTCTGTTCCTCAGCCGAAAGTTCCTTAGGTGCTACAAAGTCGATATCCATACCCACGGAATTGCTCATGCGTGTACTGCCCTTCAGCGAACCATCCTCGTTGGGCAGGCAACTATAGTTCATCTGTACCAACTTACGCTTCAGTTCTACCTCGCCCTCACGGATGCGCTTCATTCTGTCTCTCTGCTCCCCGCCATTGCGGATGTCCAGATACTCCTCTTTGGTAAGGACGGGGTTCATCATCTTAACCCCATCCTTATAATATATCATGTGACAGCTCATCGAATTAGAAATTAAAGTTAAGTTGAACATTAGCTTTCACCTCTCTAGGCATCTTGCGGACGGCCATGTTTAGGAAGTCTATTCCCTCCTGCGTCCATACCAGGTAGCGCTTCATGCGAGCCTTGCCTTTGAGACTGTAGCAGAAGAAGCTGCGCGTCTCGGTCAGCCCGCGTCCCTGCAGTTCGTCGCTCAGCTGCCAACGTCCACCCTTGCGCTGCTGAATGCCCATGCCTGCCAGCAGATTGTTGAACGACAGCACATCCATGCCCCACGATGCAGCCACCTGTGTCGCCGTCAGGCAATATTCACTCTTGCTGTTGAGCAGTTGCAGGGTGCGGCCAACGATTTCGTGCGCACGCTCCACTATTTCCTCCTCCGAGAGCATGTTTCCATTGGCATCCTTGGTGGGGATGTAGCCGCCCGTCATGCGAATCTGCGGAAGCACCTCACAGGTTACCCAGCGCTTGAACGCCTTAGCCTGTGGAAGCTTGGAAGAGAGGACGAGAGAGTAAAGGCCCGACTCGTTGACAAACAGCGTGTTTGCCTTGTAGTTTGAACCTGATACCTGAATCAAGTATGAGGTTTTGTCCTCTGAATCGACGTGCACTTGCAGTGCATTCGACGGATTTTTATATCCCAGCGCCGTGGCCACATCTTTGCCCACGAACATTATTTGGTTATTAACTTGGCAAGTACGAATCTCGCCGAAAAATTCACTTGTAAAGATTTGAATATTTGTTTTCATTTTAACTGAGTTTTTAGCGAGGGAAGAGGCATCTGAAACGCTGGCCAGCTTGTCTCATGAGATTTCTTCTGCTCACTTCACTCAGCATCCCGCTGCCTTTTCAGCGGGGGAAAAAAGTTTTTTGTTTTTCGTGTATCATTCATGGTATAGATTCGTTAAGGTACGCATATGTGCGCACATGGCGTGTGCTGCGTGAGTTGTGTATCAGCATGTCAAAGAGCGCTTGTCAATCAATTGTTGACGATGCAAAGTTAAGGCACTTCGCCAAGGTGACAAAGTGCCTAAAACTATTCAGAATAAGCCTTGCTATTCTGTTTTTAATTCAGAAAGAAATTTAGGAAGAAGAAAGCAAACAGAGGTTACATTTTGAGCCATCCAAGGCCTTTTAACCTCCATTTCATAGCTTCAACAGAAACCTCAAACTCTTCACTAAGTTCGTGAAGTAGTCGTAGGTTTTTTCGCCTGATATCGTCATCGTATTCATCCCATTCGAGCGGCTCAGGCCATCCACCATAGTAATAACCAAGATATTCATCCCAGAGTTCCTTGAATTGATCAATTACTCTCTCCCGAGGCATCAGGATGCATGCAGCAAAATGATTGGCATGGTGCTCCAGCCAGCCTAATTCATCACCGGATACGGGCATCCTGTTTGCTAATGTTTTATCAGTCTCGCCAAAAGACGCCAGCAGATTATTTTCAAACAAGTCACTATGAAGCACAAAGTGTCCTATCTCATGCGCTAAGGTAAAGCGCTTTCGGTTTTTGTCTCCGCGTAGTGTGTTGCTAAGCGTAATCAGTCCTTCATTAAATGAAAATATGCCAAGTTGTTCTGGCGGCAAGTAACCCCATTGCCAATCTAATTCGCATGAATTCATAATGCGGTCTAAGTTTACAGGCTTTTGGGCCCAACGAGGTAGATCTTCCAAGACAGACTCTGCCAATTCTTCTATCTCATCATTAGATATAAAAGGTGACTTCAGCAACAAGCCCTCCTTCACTCTGACGCCATCTGCTGCTAAAATCTCTGCCATAGAAGATGTCACCATCTCTCCCCTCCATGATAGCAACGGATACTCCATATGCCTGTCTCCCATCATCGTTTCAATACCCCTTTGCCGCCTGGCACGGTCTTCAACCGAGCGCGGCAGGATAAACGAATCGGCATTAACGCCGGTATTGAGATCTATGCGCATCAGCCCTACGAAATTTGCACTTGCCGCGCTGACAACTTCATTCCGGAAGCCACTTGTAGAGACAACCCACAACTTTACACCTTGCATCCTATTATATTGGCCAACAAGAGAATATATCTTGTCGCGGTCAACAATTCCTTCCACACATTCATATGCCACAATGTGTGAAGGCGTCTTGGCTTCCATAAACCTCATAGTCTGGAAAGTCTCAATAGATAATGTTGGGGCGATGTTCCCATATACAGGATGTTCCACCAAGACGGAACAGGGCATTTTTACGGTCTGTTCATCTACCGTGCTTTTCAAATAAGCAGTCAGCCGAGACTTTAGCGTGTTCGTGGACTCTACTGTGGTCGTGTTGTAGTCCTCTTCTGAACTAAATAGCTTTTGAATCTCACAAACCAACAACCTCAATGTGTGTGTATCTGGCAAACGCTCAAAGTCATTCATTTGTTTTTTCGTGAATGTACTTTTCTCCATACTCGCCTTGATACTTGAAGCAGTATCGCTGGCCTCCAATGCCTTAGGACATAAAGCAACCAACAGCTCCGCAAACTTTAATCGGCTTAATGGCTTTTTGACGATTCCTTCGCGTTGGCTTGCAAACAATACAATATCCCACAGCGCCTTGTTGCCTTTATCTTTTACCCAGGAGCCTATCCGGTTTTCAATAGCATAAACCCAATTGGGAACCTCTGCTGGCTGGGCAAAGCAGCCTGCTTGTTCTGTGGTTAAATGTATCTCGTTTGTATTCATTGTCTTCTGTCGTCTTAATCTCATTTTTCCTTGCAAAAGTACAAAAAAATAATGAGCCCACCATCAGGTAAGCCCATTATTTAACCTTAATCTATACTATTGCCGCTCGGCCAAAGTGCCTCACTTCACCAGCACCTTACGCCCATTTATGATGTTTACACCCTTTCGTGGGCTTGCAATTCTTCTTCCGCTCAGGTCGTAAACATCGTTCACGTTATCGTTCACGTTCACGTTTCCTATCCCGTCCGGGTCTTCCTCGCTGCCAGCGTATATTTGCCAGGCTTTGCCGTTATGGTAATACACATACCAGTCTTTGTCGTCGGCTGCCGCTACTTGCGTAGTCGTCATCACGTTCCCTTCCTCTTTGGAGTAGATGGCATACAAATAACCCTCAGAAGCTGTCGGCAGACTCTTCACCAGCGCATCCATTCCGGCATCTTTGATTTGGTTCTGATAACATTCCAGCCATCTCAGCTTCGTATTCTTCGACAAATCAAGCGATTTCAACTGGTTTTTGTAGCATTCCAGTTTATCCAGCACCGTATTCTCCGACACATCAAGCGATTTCAGCTGGTTCTCTTGGCAAGACAACTCTGTCAGGTTTGTATTCTTAGACACGTCAAGCGAAGTCAGCTGGTTACCTCGGCATTGCAGGCTTGTCAGTACCCTATTCTCCGACACATTAAGCGATTTCAGCTCATTGAAGGAGCATATCAGCGATGTCAGCACCGTATTCTTCGACACGTCGAGCGATTTTAACGAATTGCTGTAACATAACAACTCTGTCAGCGCCGTAAAATGCTCAATGCCCTTCAGACTCTGAATGTGTCTGGAGGATACATCAATATATTTGATTGCCACAATCTCAGACCTCATCAGCTGCCCATCCTTACCATAGTCCTTACCGAGCAAGTAGCTTCGGAATTTCTCGTCCGGGAAGTTCTCCTCGTTGATGGGGATTGCTGTACAATACTCCCATTTTTTGCCGTCATAGTAACACACGAGCCATCCCTTGGCATGGGCTGCCTCCACCTGAGCCATGTTTACCACATTCCCTTCGTCCTTGGAGTAGATGGCATGCATCTCACCCTTACCAACTGTCGGCAGACTCTTCACCAGCGCATCCATTCCGGCATCTTTGATTTTGTTCTGATAGCAATCCAGACTTGTCAGCTTCTTATTCTTCGACACATCAAGCGATGTCAACTGGTTGTTGCTGCAGTCCAAATGTGTCAGCGCCGTACATTCCGACACACCAAGCGATTTCAACTGGTTGTTGCTGCAGTCCAAAAGTGTCAGCGCCGTACATCCCGACACACCAAGCGATGTCAACTGGCCGTCATAGCACGACAGTCGTTTCAGCGCCGTACATCCCGACACATCAAGCGATTTCATCAACGGGTTTTCGTCGCAGTTCAAAAGTGTCAGCGCCGTACATCCCGACACATCAAGCGATGTCAGCTGGTTGTCATAGCAAATGAGATGCGTCAGCTTCGTATTCTTCGACATATCAAGCGATGTCAACTGGTTTCTGTCGCATTCCAAATATTCCAGCGCCGTATTCTTCGACACACCAAGCGATGTAAGCTTGTTCTCGTGGCAAAGGAGATACGTCAGCTTCGTATTCTTCGACATATCAAGCGATGTCAACTGGTTTCTGTCGCATTCCAAATGTTCCAGCGCCGTACATCCAGACACATTAAGCGATGTAAGCTTGTTCTCGAAGCAACGGAAATACGTCAGCTTCGTATTCTTCGACATATCAAGCGATGTCAACTGGTTTCTGTAGCATTCCAGTGATCCCAGCGCCTTATTCTTCGACACATCAAGCGATGCAAGCTTGTTACTGCTGCATTGCAGTTTTGTCAGCGCCGTGAAGTGCTCAATGCCCTTCAGACTCTGAATGTTTCTGTCGCCTACACTAATATATGTGATTGCCGCAATCTCTGCATCCGTCAGCACACCGTCGCTACCATATCTCTGATCGAGCAAGTAGTCTCGGAATTTCGCATCCGGAAAGTTCACCGCGTCAATCTTTACATCAGCCCATGCCGATGAAGAAGGAAGCAGCACAAAAAGAAAAAGTAGTAGTTTTAATTTCATGTTAGTGCTAGTTTTGTCTGTTAGTATTGTCGTTAATTCTTATCCTTTCCTTTGTTTTCTTTTTGCAAAGATACGAAAAATCATTGAACATTGAGCATTGAACATGGAACATTTTTTTGAACTTTTGAAAAAGTGCTTGCCGCCTATCTTATGACATTACTCTGCGTTCCTCCTCCTTCAGTTCCTTAACTTCTCTTCCGATATGTTCTCCAGCAGGTATTGTTTGATATCGTCTTCGGCTGGCAGTTGTTAGATTTTAGGATTTATAAACTTCACAATGCAGTCAATGCATATCGGCTTGCCAGTTATCGTATCAAATTCGCAGCTTTAGCCCATTGTTCAATGAACTTCTCCTGCTGCTCGTCTATTTCCCAGTTTGCTGGGCTTCCTTGGCGGCCTTCAGCATTGCAACTTGCTCTAAGGCTTGCTGACGCGTAGCATGCGACGACGGACGCCCCAATGAGAGGCGAGCCTCCCTTGCAGAGTCCTGCATGCTCCGATAAATTGAATCTAGAAAAATCTTCTCTCCCATTTTGTATATCTTTAGCGTAGTTATCAATCATTTGCAGCGTCTGGGCGGTAAATCCCTCGGCTGCGATGGCGGCGTATATGTCGTTCAATACATCCATAACCTGATAATTCTCTCTTGTTTGCAAAATTACAAATAAATCCTGAGATTATCGCACGAAGTACCGAAAAATACAAATTATTTAATGAAAAAGATTTGGCGAACACTATCCGCCATTTTTCAAGCGTAACTATCAGCAGTGTGTTGTCTTACTCGCGTGTCATAAGTGTCAAAGGTCATGAGTGTCATTAAGGATTTTGGATTGTGGGGGTGCTTTTTCCGCCCATAATAAATATAAATTTTATTTATATATTATTATGAGGGTTGTTCGCACTCTGATTTCGTTAATGACACTCGTGACACGTGACACTCGTGACCTGCCCACAGAAAAAAGTTTAAAAAAAGTTTGTCAATCATTCGAGAACCGCAATGCCAATGTCGTATCTTTGCAGTGTCAAATCAAGGGTTCGCAGCGGCGACCCTTAAGGGTAAATTTTGCGGGCCCTAAGGGAAAATATTTTTCCATTGAACATTGAGCATTGAACATTGAACATTGAGCCTGATAGTTTAGTAAATTGAGATTCAAAATTATTTGACAAGCGAAAATTGAACGTTCAAAATAGAGAGAATTATTAATTGTTAATTATTAATTGTTAATTGAATTAGACCATGAGTATCAAAATTAATGCACGAGAGACTGAGTTGAAGATTGGCAAGAAGCCAGGTTACTACTATGTGATG
>JAFSRW010000022.1 GCA_017445925.1 Bacteroidaceae bacterium
GCGCTGAAAGCATCTAAGCACGAAGCCGGCCACAAGATGAGATCTCCTTATGAGGGTCGTCCCAGACGAGGACGTTGATAGGAGGCAGGTGTAAAGACGGCGACGTCAAAGCCGAGCCTTACTAATTGCCCGAAACTTTCCTGCGACAAAAGGGTTGGTTGTACTTCCAGCTTAATACAGCTTTACATTTTTGCCTTTCGCCAAGATATGTCACCTTATACGCCCCTGTAGAAGTTCTCCCCATAGAGGGGGAGCGGAGAGGGGGTCCGAATTCAGGTGGTTATAGTGGCGGGGTTCCACCTCTTCCCATTCCGAACAGAGAAGTTAAGCCCGCCCGCGCCGATGGTACTGCACACCCGTGGGAGAGTAGGTAGCCGCCGTTTTTTATAAAATTTGAGAAGCCTCTGCATCTGAAAGATGTGGAGGCTTTCTTCGTTATAGGTACGTCAATAACCTCTAACCTCTAACCTATAACCAATAACCTTTCTCTCCCACGGGTTCGTGATAAAAAAGCTGGCACCCAGAAAAGGATGCCAGCCAAACTTTATGAAATAAATGATTTTTCCTTTATTCCTCAACTGCGGCCTGTGCGGCTGCGAGACGTGCGATGGGCACGCGGAATGGTGAACAAGAAGTGTAGTTCATGCCAACCTTAGCACAGAACTTCACTGAACTGGGCTCTCCACCATGCTCACCGCAAATACCGGTACGCAAGTTAGGACGAACTGCACGACCGTTCTCTACGGCCATCTTGATGAGCTGACCTACACCATTCTGGTCCAGAACCTGGAATGGGTCTACCTTCAGAATCTTCTTCTCAAGATATGCAGGCAAGAAGCTGGCAATATCATCACGAGAGTATCCGAAGGTCATCTGTGTAAGGTCATTAGTACCGAATGAGAAGTACTCTGCCTCCTTAGCAATCTTATCGGCTGTAAGGGCAGCACGAGGAATCTCAATCATGGTACCAATCTCGAATTCGATGCGTACACCTTCTTCGGCAAATACCTCTTCAGCAACAGCCTTGATGATTTCTTTCTGCTGTTTGAGCTCATAGAGTATACCAATAAGTGGAACCATGATTTCGGGGTGAGGATCAAAGCCTTCCTTCTTCAACTGGCAAGCTGCACCAAGGATAGCACGTGTCTGCATTGCAGTAATCTCGGGGAATGTGATACCCAGACGGCATCCACGATGACCCAACATGGGGTTATTCTCTGCCAGTGAGCTAACACGCTTGCGAATCTCTTCGACAGTTACGCCCATCTCTTTTGCCATTGTTTCCTGACCGGCATTGTCATGAGGTACAAACTCGTGCAATGGGGGGTCAAGCAGACGGATGTTAACGTGTAATCCATCCATAGCCTTGAGGATTCCGTAGAAGTCGGCCTTCTGATAGGGGAGGAGTTTGGCAAGAGCCTTCTCGCGACCCTCAACAGTATCAGCCAGAATCATCTCACGCATAGCAATAATCTTCTGACCATCGAAGAACATGTGCTCTGTACGTGTAAGACCAATACCCTTAGCACCGAAAGCACGTGCTACCTGTGCATCGTGTGGTGTATCAGCATTGGTGCGAACTTCCATCTTTGTGTACTTGTCGCAGAGATCCATAAGAGCCTTGAAATCACCGCTTAACTCAGCAGCCTTTGTGGGAATTTCACCAGCAAATACCTGACCTGTGGTACCATTCAGAGAAATGTAATCACCTTCCTTATATACAACACCTTCAATTTCTACAGTCTTTGTCTTGTAATTGACATTGATGGCACCTGCACCAGAAACGCAGCACTTACCCATACCACGTGCAACAACGGCAGCGTGAGAGGTCATACCTCCACGAGCTGTTAAGATACCTTCTGCAGCAGACATACCGGCGAGATCTTCGGGAGAGGTCTCGATACGAACCATGATAACTTTGTGGCCATCGGCATGCCATGCCTCTGCATCGTCTGCATGGAATACAATCTGACCGCAAGCTGCACCAGGTGAGGCAGGCAGACCCTGAGTGATGGGCTTAGCTTTCTTCAGCGCATCTTTATCGAAAACGGGATGCAGCAACTCATCAAGTTTCTGAGGCTCGCAACGCAGAATAGCTGTCTTCTCATCAATCATACCTTCGCGCAACAGATCCATGGCAATCTTAACCATGGCTGTACCAGTGCGCTTACCGTTACGTGTCTGTAAGAACCAGAGTTTTCCTTCCTGTACAGTAAACTCCATATCCTGCATATCGCGATAATGCTTCTCCAGTTTGTCCTGAAGGGCATCCAACTCCTTATACAACTCAGGCATAGCCTCTTCCATAGAAGGATACTTGGCAGCACGCTCTTCCTCAGAGATACCGGCACGCTCTGCCCAACGCTGAGAACCGATCTTGGTAATCTGCTGAGGTGTACGGATACCTGCTACGACATCCTCACCCTGAGCATTAATCAGATACTCACCATTGAAGAGGTTTTCACCATTACCTGCATCACGGCTGAAGCATACACCAGTAGCAGAGGTGTCACCCATATTACCAAATACCATTGCCATTACTGATACGGCAGTACCCCATTCATCGGGTATACCTTCCATCTTACGATAGAGAATAGCACGCTCGTTCATCCAGCTGCGGAAAACAGCACAGATAGCACCCCAAAGTTGTTCCTTTGGATCGGTAGGGAAGTCCTGACCAGTCTGTTCCTTGATAGCAGCCTTGAAAAGTTCAACCAACTTCTTCAAAGACTCCACAGAGAGATCCTTATCAAGAACCACGCCCTGTTCTTCCTTAACTTTCTCGATAATAGCCTCAAATGGATCAATATCTTCCTTGTTAACAGGCTTTAGACCTAAAACAACGTCGCCATACATCTGTACAAAACGACGGTAGCTGTCATAAACGAAATGAGGATTACCGGTTTTCTTTACCATACCTTCTGCAACCTCATCGTTCAGACCAAGGTTAAGGATGGTATCCATCATACCAGGCATTGAAGCACGGGCACCTGAACGTACTGAAACCAAGAGTGGGTTGTTAGGATCGCCAAACTTACACTTCATCAGGTTTTCTGTATGTGCAACGGCTGCATTTACATCGTCCTGCAAAAGTTCTACAATCTTTTCCTGGCCTACCTTATAATATTCATTACATGTATCTGTAGTAATTGTAAAACCAGGAGGAACGGGAACTCCAATATGATTCATTTCGGCAAGGTTTGCACCCTTACCTCCCAGAACTTCACGCATCTGGGCATTACCTTCGGCTTGTCCATTACCAAAGGTATAAACTCGTTTTTGATTCATAATTTTAATTTAGTTATAATGGTTATTTCATTGTTTTTTGCAAATATAGACCAAATTCCTTATTATTCCAAAGAAAATGATGTTTTTTGTTGATTTATTATCTATTTTTGCAAAATCAATCACTTATAAAGTATTATGGCAAGAAAAAAGAAGCAGTTACCTATATATCAAGAAGTAGAGATTCAGGATGTTGCAGCTGAGGGTAAGGCATTAGTCAGGATAAATGATTTAGTCATTTTTGTTCCCTATGTTGTACCTGGAGATATAGTCGACCTTAAAGTTACACGTAAAAAGCATCATTATGCTGAGGCTGTAGCCGTAAAAATTCACAAATATAGCGAGAAGAGAGCCGTTCCGTTCTGTGAACATTTTGGAATATGCGGTGGATGTAAATGGCAATGCCTACCATATGAAGAACAAATACGCTATAAGCAGAAGCAGGTGATGGATAATCTAACCCGTATAGGTAAAGTGGAGTTGCCCGAATGTACTCCTATTTTAGGAAGTGAGAAAACACAAGAATACAGGAACAAACTGGATTTTGCGTGTAGTAACAAACAATGGCTTACAGAGGATCAGATGCGCGAAGGTATCCCTTTTGAGCCAGGAATAGGGTTTCACATTAGCGGTGCCTTTGACAAAGTCTTGCCCATAAAAAAATGCTGGCTGATGGATAACCTGAATAATGAAATCAGGAACTGGCTATATGAATATGCACGTACCAACAATCTTACGTTCTATGATTTAAGGGCACAGCAAGGATTCCTACGTGGTATTGTCCTAAGGAATTCTCTATCAGGCGAGTGGATGGTTACCATGCAATTTGGTCCAACGGCTCATGTTGAAGCAAATAAGGAAGTTGCAGAAGAGGAGGTGAGGACAGAAAGCCTGTTTGACAAAGACGAAGCAATACGACTGCTTGAAGCTATGCATCTTCAATTCCCTCAGATATCGAGCCTGATGTATGTTTACAATCCCAAATGTAATGATACAATTGGTGATTTAAATGTAAAATGCTATTATGGTACGGACCATATATATGAACTGATGGAGGATTTGCGCTTCAAGGTCGGGCCGAAGAGTTTTTATCAGACCAACACGGAACAGGCCTATATATTATATAAGGTTGCGAGAGATTTTGCCGGACTTACGGGTAATGAATTGGTTTATGACTTATATACCGGTACTGGAACAATAGCTAATTTCGTTGCTAAGCAAGCCAAAAAGGTAATTGGTATTGAGTATGTACCTGAAGCCATAGAAGACGCCAAGGTAAATTCTGCTTTAAATAATATAGACAACACGCTGTTCTATGCAGGTGATATGAAGGATATCCTAAACCGTGAATTCATAGAAACACACGGAAGGCCTGATGTTATTATTACCGACCCTCCACGTGCTGGAATGCACCAGGATGTTATCAACACAATTTTATTTGCAGAACCCAAGCGTATAGTATATGTGAGCTGTAATCCTGCTACCCAAGCCCGTGACCTACAACTTCTTGATTCATCATACCGTGTGACAAGGATTCAGCCTGTAGACATGTTTCCTCACACGCAGCATGTGGAAAATGTTGTGTTGTTAGAGCACAGGTAAGTTACTTCTCTTTAATTATACCATGTTGGTAGGCATACAGGAGTTCCCGTAATTCTTGTACCTGACGTTGAAGGATGATTCCCTTGTCTGTATCTCTGACGCGAACCCTTTTGCCAGTCATTACCTCAATCTGCGTACTGCTCTTAATATCGGTTTCATTCATGATGGCCTCTCGGGTGCTGGTAATAGGTTCGTGCTGGATAAGCATAAATCCACGACTGTGATACACAAGTGTATAACCAGCAATACCTGTAGTTTTGTGGTATGCCTTGGCAAACCCACCGTCTATCACCATTAAACGACCATCTGCTTTTATGGGGTTTTCGCCCTGCGAAGCATGTACAGGTACATGCCCATTAATAATGTGCCTGTTGTTGCCCTTAACATCAAAGGCATCAAGAATACTATCGCAGACTTCTGGCTTCTCGCGCAACTTATAATAGTTTCCTTTTTCTTCGTGGTAAAGAGATTCGTCCTTAAGAAAATAGCGTTCGAATGTAGTCATACGGTTTTTGTCGAACAATGGACTGTCTGGCCCGCACCAGAGGTACCAATAATAATCTCTGGCTTTTTGCCGTTCTGCTTTTGGTACATCATTTTGGAATGCAGTACGTATATACATTCCTATGTGATGCAACAATTCTTTGCCCTTGTATTTTTTCCCATTAAGAGAAACCTCTTTCAGACTTCCGTCTTCGTTAAGCGGAATAGAAGCGTGGAAAAGTAAATTTCCATTAAAAACGCCGTACATACAACCATGTGAAAGAAGGCAGCGTATATGTTTCTGAAGCTTTTCTGAAATTCGGAAAGAGTGATGCAGTTTATTGACAATGTCTTCCTCTTCAATGGTTAGTTTATACGGATTATTAGGATCTATAGTAGGGAAGAGGCTATCTTTCATTTCATACTCTTTCCCTTCAAGGATATATATTCCTCTCTTATAATCAATATTTTCAAGCGTTCCCTGACTATGCATTCCCCATTCAGGATATTGAAGTCTCATCTGAGCCTCCAGTTTAAACTGAATAATGCTAATGGCTTTGTGCATTTGGGCAATGAGTAGTGTACTCTTTTCATCTAACGGCTTTTCTGTATGAGGAATGAACTCTTTACAGGGGTCGTCGGCATAATATTCCATAGCAAAAGTTGCTAACGGAAGCAAATTAATGCCATACCCTTCCTCAAGTGTCGCCATATTCCCAAACCGTAAAGATAATCGTAAAACAGTTGCTATGCAAGGATCACATCCGGCTGCTGCCCCCATCCATAGTGCATCGTGATTTCCCCATTGAATATCGAAATTTTCACGTGTTAGGAGGTAGTCCATAATTATGTGTGCCCCAGGACCGCGGTCAAAAATGTCGCCAAGAATATGAAGTTGGTCGATGCTAAGTTTTTGGATTACATTACAGAGGACAGTGATAAAATTCTGCGCCTGTCCTGTTAGTATTATGGTTTCAATGATGCGTTTGAAATAGGCATCTTTATCATCGTCTATAGGGCTTTCATGCAACAACTCTTCAATGATGTATGCAAATTGACGAGGAAGAACTTTACGCACTTTACTTCGGGTATACTTACTGCTGACCGATTGACATACCTGTATAAGTCGGTAAAGCGAAACAGCATAGTACTGGCTCAGGTCTTCATCGGCTTTTTCTTTTATCATCTCCAGTTTCTTCTCTGGATAATAGATTAAAGTACATAGTTCACGAATTTCTTTGTCAGAGAGTGACTCCCCGAAAAGTTCTTTCACTTTACGCTTAATATTTCCACTGGCATTGCGAAGTATGTGTAAAAAAGCCTCATGTTCACCATGTATGTCTGCCACAAAATGCTCAGTTCCCTTAGGCAGATTCATTATGGCTTCAAGATTGATAATCTCTGTACTTGCACTGCTACTATTGGGAAATGTCTGTGAAAGAAGTTCTAGCAATCGCATATCTGCTCCCAAAACTTTTGAGTCCATGCTGTTAGTCTGATTTTTGTTCATTAATTATACAAAATTACTCATTTTTTGCATTATGTACAAAAGATTACGCTTAAATTGTGTAACTTTGCACGATGTTTAAGAGAAAATGAGAGAATGAGACTAGTATATGTACTTGTAGTGATGTTACTAACGGCATCAAATGCATGGTCTGAAGAGGGACAACTTAACTTCAGTAACTTTGATACATGGATTACCCGTTCGATTAAGGAAAGTGTTTTAGTTGGCGGGCATACTCGTACATTATATGAAGTTGGTCCTACCGGAACTTTCAATGGTGCTAAAGCTTTTATCAATCAGGGTGGTTGTCCATGGGCAAACAGTAATGTTTATGCAAAGGTTTGTGGAGTGGTAAAGACAAATGTCAGTGTATATCCTGATACGCATGGCAACGGGAAGTGTGCCAAGTTGTATACACACATAGTTAACTGCAAAGCCATAGGTGTTGTAAATATCAGTGTTCTTGCTGGAGGCAGTATTTTTACGGGTAACGTTATTGAACCTATAACAAGTACTTCTAACCCGTGGTCAAAAATTAATGTTGGTATACCTTTTACAAAGCGTCCCAAAGCCATAAAGTTTGATTATAAATACTATAATCCAGGTAGTAAAACAAGAATTAAGGAAACCGGATTTAGTAAGACCCAGACTATCGAGGGAAAAGATATGGGTGAATGTGTATGTTTGTTGCAGAAACGATGGGAAGATGAAACTGGCAGTATTCATGCACTGCGTATAGGAACTATGAGAGTCCGTTTCGACAAGAACACCAGCGGCTGGGTCGAAGGCAAGGAATTTACCATTCATTATGGCGACATAAGCAAGGAAAGCTATTATCGGGATTGGATGGGTATGGTTAAAGACGAGCGAGCATTCCATGCTCTCAATAGCAAAGGTAAAAATGTACCTATTCAAGAGGAAGGTTGGGCTGATGCCAATGAAACACCAACTCATCTGATTGTCAAGTTTGACAGCAGTTATGGCGGTGCATACATAGGTACAGAGGGAAATACATTATGGATTGATAATGTAAGATTTGTGTATTGATGAAACCATATTATCTTTTTGAAGAACGACTTCTCAGGCGCAACTTGGATCTAATAAAACACGTTGCCGATAGTGCTGGAGTTGAAATTATCCTGGCGTTTAAGGCTTTTGCATTGTGGAAGACATTTCCTGTTTTCAGGGAATACATAAAACACACAACTGCAAGCAGCCTGAATGAAGCCCTGCTTTCATATCGTGAATTTGGAAGTCTTGCCCATACATATAGTCCTGCCTACACAGAAGAAGAATTCCCTTCTATTTTAGATTGCAGCGGGCATATTACCTTTAATTCTCTTTCTCAGTATGAACGGTTTATGCCAATGGTAAGATCGTACAACAAGCATGAAGTTAGCGTGGGAATAAGAGTTAATCCTGAGTATAGCGAAATAGAGACAGAACTGTACAATCCTTGTGCTCCTGGCAGTAGATTTGGTATTTTGGCAGACCAACTTCCGGAAACGCTACCTGAAGGCATAGAGGGTTTCCACTGTCATTGCCACTGTGAAAGTTCCGCAGAATCTTTAGAAAACACATTAGTTCATTTGGAAGAAAAGTTTGGCCGTTGGTTTAATCAGATTAAATGGCTGAATTTAGGCGGTGGTCACTTGATGACTCGTTCTGATTACAATGTCCCATACCTTATTTATATATTATTGTCTCTAAGGAAACGTTATCCGCATCTTAGAATCATCCTTGAGCCAGGAAGTGCATTTGCCTGGCAAACGGGACCTTTGGTTTCTCAAGTTGTGGATATTGTAGATAATAAAGGTATTCGAACTGCCATTCTGAACGTTTCATTCACCTGTCATATGCCCGACTGTTTGGAAATGCCATATCAACCTACAGTCAGAGGTGCAGAAACTCTTCCGTTTGATGCCGTTAAAACGGCTAAGCCCGAGGATAATATTTATCGTTTGGGTGGTAATAGTTGTCTTAGTGGAGATTATATGGGAAGTTGGAAATTCCCCCATCCATTAGTGATTGGTCAAGAGATATTTTTTGAAGATATGATTCATTATACAACAGTAAAAACCTGTATGTTTAATGGCATTGCTCATCCTTCTATTGTCTTTGAGCACATAAATGGCACAAGAGAACTGCTAAGAGAATATAATTATGATGATTATCGTGATAGAATGGATTAAAAAAATGAAGAATTATTTGGCAGTTTGACCAAAATGTTGTAATTTTGCACTCGCAATTCAGGGGAATGGCAGAGAAATAGATTAAACATTGAAATATTGAAGGATATCTGATTAAGTTCGATTCCTGCGGAAATAGCTCAGTTGGTAGAGCACAACCTTGCCAAGGTTGGGGTCGCGAGTTCGAGTCTCGTTTTCCGCTCGTACTTTTTTGCCCAGGTGGCGGAATTGGTAGACGCGCACGTTTCAGGTGCGTGTGCCGCAAGGCGTGCAGGTTCGAGTCCTGTTCTGGGCACAAATTATCAGACTTCCTTCTGGAGAGGTGGCGGAATGGTAGACGCGCTACTTTGAGGTGGTAGTGCCGCGAGGCGTGGGAGTTCGAGTCTCCTCCTCTTCACTTTCAATGTTTTGCGGAAATAGCTCAGTTGGTAGAGCACAACCTTGCCAAGGTTGGGGTCGCGAGTTCGAGTCTCGTTTTCCGCTCGGAGAGCAAAACGAGACTTAATGTTCTAAAGCATTGAGTCTCGTTATTTTTTTGTTTATACTTTATCTTCTTCCCCGTGATACACTTCCTCCGCTGCTACCTCCTCTTGAACCACCGCTAAATCCTCCTCTTGATCCACCGCTAAATCCTCCTCTGTTCATCCCGGAACTTCTTGAACCACCAAAACTGCCATTTGATCCAGAACTTCTTGGGTTGCTATAACCTCCGCTAATCCCTCTTGAACCGCCATAATTCCTGTTTGTCTCAGTGTTTCTGGAGCCACCATAGTTCCTGTTGGTTCTGTCGGAGTTGAATCCTTCCCTTCTAGTCATTTCACTGCTGGTTCTTGGACTTGTGTTCTCGTTGCCTCTATGGTTTATGCTTTCATCACCACCTCTTCTTGAAAAATCATTTCTCAGATTTCTTGAGCTGCTGTTGCTGAAAGAATTACCTCGGTCGCTTCTTTCATATCCTCTTCTATTGTTCCCTCTATTGGAAACATCAAAGTGATATCCGTCTCCATGAATTCTTCCTCCTCTATTGTTAAGTGTAGAACCCCTTCCATTTCTGCCATAATTTATACCTATTGGCTGATTTCCGCGTAGACCTCCATTCCATGAAGGACGCCGATCGACATAGAATCCATGATGGTAATGAATTCGTCCGTGTCCACCACGATAACTGTAATAAACGGCAGGGTAGCTGTAATAGAAGTACCCATGATTATAATGATTATAGATGCTAAAGTACCAGCCTCCAGATCTCCAATATACGGGACGAATGAAATAATCTGCCGCTATCAGTAAATTATACTGCCAATCATATAGAATGTGACGAAGGTCTGAAAGACGATAGGACAGGTAATCTTCGTACAGATCACTTTCGGCGTTTAAAGACAACAAGTAATCTAGGTTAATCTCGTATGCATCGTTATACTGCTGATCGTTCAGATTCAGTTCGTATGCCATCTTGTCGGTTAGATACAATGCTTCTTGGCGTGCTTGTTCGTAACTCATTGCATGAACAGTTTGCCATGATGCGATTGTAATAAATAATGTAATAATGTACCTCTTCATAACGTTTGCAATTTGTTTCTGGTGCAAAATTACAGGATTAGGTACAAGTAAAAAGTGGATTTTTCCTATTCGTTGGTAGGAATTTCCTTATACTTTATAGAATGCATTGGAAAAGGAAACAATCTTGGTATATCTTATCAAGGTCTGCTTTTTGCCTGAAAAGGCCAAAAACTGTACTTCCACTTCCACTCATGCAAGCATAGGAAGCACCTATTCCATATAGTTGATTACGAATACTTTCTATCTTTGGATGGTTAGGAAAGACACTCTTCTCAAAATCGTTGTTTATATAATCTTTCCAATTTTCAACGGGACTTTTAACTATCTCAGTAATAGAATATTTAGATGGCTTTGCTTTAATTAAAGAATAAGCTTCTTTTGTGGAAATGTGATCGTCTGGCTTTACTAATACCAAATACCATCCTGATAGGTCTATCTCAACTGGCGAGAACTCATCACCTATTCCTTCGGCATATACTGGCTTACACTGAATAAAGAAAGGACAGTCTGCACCTAATTTTGCAATCATTCTTTCCATTGCCTCGTTTGACAGTTCCAATGATAGATGTTTGTTCAATTCCTTCATTACTGTTGCTGCATCACTGCTTCCTCCACCTAATCCTGCGCCACTTGGGATGTTTTTCTTTAATGAGATGTGAACAGGTGGAATTTTGTGCCCATTTTCCCTCAACAGCCTGACAGTTTTCAAGACGAGATTCTCATATGGATCTCCTTCCAGTTGATGGCCAGCAAGGTCAATGCCATCTTCTTCTGCGGTGCAAATGGTTATTTCATCAAAAAGCGGAACAGGATAGAAGATTGTTTCTAAATTATGGTAACCGTCTTCACGTTTCGAAACAATGTTCAATCCAATATTGATTTTGCAGCATGCAGTTGTCTTAATTGTCATAATAATCTTGTTTTTTATGCAAAGTTACTTCTTTGAAGTATGTCTTATGGCGTACGTATACTTAAAAAGTGTTAAAGGAGACGGCGCATTCTTTTTTTATAATGTATATACGGAAAAATGTTCGTACCTTTGTGTTGGAATATAATACATATATGGTACGAGGAGTAACAGAAATTATTCATCACAGAGGAGTTGTCGAACGAATCGATGGCGATAAATGTTATGTCCGTATTCTGCAGCATACCGCATGTGCAGGATGTGCTGCACATAAATTATGCAATAGCAGCGAAAGCAAAGAAAAGATAGTTGAAGCCTTATTGATAGAGAACGGTTTAAAGATTGGAGATGCTGTAGACGTCGAAGGAACTGTTTCCCAAGGCCTTCATGCCGTTTATATATGTTATTTGATTCCTCTGGTGCTCATGGTGATTTTCCTGTTTCTTGGAACCCGTATTGGGGGTGATTTGATGGGCATTACGTTCTCTATGCTATTTCTTGCCATATATTATTTTGTTCTTTATATTTACCGAAATAACATAGGCAAACATTTTGGATTTACTGTCCATAAAATTTAATTACGGAAATTAATTAATAAACAAAAACAATAATACGTATGAATTTAATTCTTATTGCAGTAATCGTGTTGGGTGTGATTGGACTGGTCTCTGCACTAGTTCTATATATCATTTCCAACAGATTTGCTGTACATGAAGATGCACGCATTGGCCAAGTTGCCGAGGTCTTGCCTCAGGCTAATTGTGGCGGTTGCGGCTATCCTGGTTGTTCTGGGTTTGCTGCTGCCTGCGTTAAAGCTGCTGATGCAGGTAGTCTTGACGGGAAATTCTGCCCTGTAGGAGGACAGCCTGTTATGGATCAGGTAGCAGGAATCCTTGGTCTTGCTGCTGTAGCAAGTGCTCCCAAGGTTGCTGTAGTTCGTTGTAATGGAACATGCGAGAATCGTCCTCGTAATGCCAAGTTCGATGGTGCTCAGAGTTGTCGTGTTCAACAAATGACAGGCTTAGGTGAAACAGGTTGTGGCTATGGCTGTCTTGGATGTGGCGACTGTGTAAAGAAGTGCCAATTTGGTGCTCTTACGATGGATCCTTCCACAGGACTTCCTGTTGTTGATGAGGAGAAGTGTACGGCTTGTGGTGCTTGTGCAAAGGCTTGTCCGAGGGGAATCATTGAAATTCGTCTGAAAGGTCCCAAGGGTCGTAGGGTAGTGGTTCTCTGCAACAATAAGGATAAGGGAGCTGTTGCGAACAAGGTATGTAAGGCTTCTTGTATTGGTTGCGGCAAGTGTGTGAAGACCTGTGAGAAGTTTGAGGCCATCACACTCGTGAACAATTTGGCTTACATTGATGCTGAGAAATGTAAAATGTGCCGTAAGTGCGAAGAGGCTTGTCCCAAGGGTGCTATCCACGGCTTCAATTTCCCTCCTCGCAAGCCCAAGGCAGAAGAGCCGGCACAGCCTGCGCAGCCAACAGAGACACAAACACAAGAAACTAACGCATAAACAGTAAGCAGAAAGTATGAAAACATTTCACATAGGCGGTGTTCATCCCGCAGAGAACAAACTGTCTGCTGGCAGCCCTATTCGTGAGGCTGCTCTGCCCAAGCAGGCTGTTTTTAGTATGTTCCAACACATTGGTGCTCCTGCCAAGCCTATTGTTCAGAAGGGCGATATGGTTAAGGTAGGTACCCTTTTGGCTGAGGCTGGGGGCTTCGTAAGTGCTCCTATCTACAGTTCCGTAAGTGGAAAGGTCAACAAGATAGATGCAGTTCTGGATGCTAGCGGTACACGTCGTATGGCTGTTATTGTAGATGTCGAAGGCGATGAATGGGAAGAGAGTATCGACCGTTCAAAAGACCTTGTACGTCTCTCAGATCGTCCGGAACTCGATGCTAAGACCATTGTTGAGAAGATAAAGAATGCAGGTATTGTCGGACTTGGAGGAGCCACTTTCCCCTGCCATGTTAAGTTAACTCCTCCTCCTGGTTGTAAGGCCGAATGTGTTATTATCAACGCTGTAGAATGTGAGCCTTATCTAACTGCAGACCACCGACTTATGTTGGAGCATCCCGATGAAATTCTTGTCGGTGTTGACCTCATCATGAAAGCTGTCAATGTCACCAAGGGTTACGTTGGTATTGAGAACAACAAGCCTGATGCAATCATGCTGATGACGGAGAAGGCCAAGCAATATCCTAACATAGAAATTGTTCCCCTTAAGGTTAAATATCCTCAGGGTGGAGAAAAACAGTTGATAGATGCGGTTATCGGTCGTCAGGTTCCAGCACCTCCAGCAATACCTATTAATGTAGGTGCTGTTGTGCAGAATGTGGGTACAGCTTTTGCTATTTATGAGGCTGTTATGAAGAATAAACCTCTCATTGACCGTATCATCACCGTTACGGGTAAGAGTGTTAAGAATCCCAGCAACCTTTTAGCTCGTTTGGGTACACCCTTCCAGCAGCTTATCGACGAGTGTGGCGGATTGCCAGAAGATACAGGTAAGATTATTGGTGGTGGTCCTATGATGGGTAAGGCGCTGCTCAGTCTTGATGTTCCCATGACCAAGGGCTCCAGCGGTCTGCTTCTTATGAACGAAAAGGAGGCCCGTCGTTCTGAGCCTCAGCCCTGTATCCGATGCGCCAAGTGTGTGAGCGCTTGTCCTATGGGGCTTGAACCTTTCCTGTTGAGCAAAGTAGCTGCAATGGAAGAGTGGGAGATGGCTGAAAAGAATGATATCGTAACTTGTATTGAATGCGGAAGTTGTCAGTTTACCTGCCCTAGCAAGCGACCATTGCTTGATATGATTCGTGTTGGTAAGACAACAGTTATGGGTATCATTAAGAGCAGAGCGGCTGCTAAGATTTGAGAGTTTAGAGATTAGAGTTTAGAGTAAAGAAATATAAGAAATGAAACCAATTATATCATTGTCACCACATGTTCACGGAGGCGATTCCGTTCAGAAGAATATGTTTGGTGTATGTATAGCCTTAGTGCCGGCTCTTATTGCCAGCCTATGGTTCTTTGGCCTTGGAGCTGCTATTGTGCTAACCACATCTGTTGTCTCCTGCGTTTTTTTCGAGTGGGCCATTTCAAAGTTTATTTTAGGTAGAAACGCTTGCACCATTTTAGATGGTAGCGCAATCCTTACTGGTCTTTTGTTGGGATTTAACTTACCCAGTAACCTGCCCATTTGGATTATTGTCATTGGTGCTCTATTTGCTATTGGTGTTGGTAAGATGACCTTTGGCGGACTCGGTCAGAATCCTTTTAATCCCGCCTTAGTTGGACGTGTATTCTTGCTCATTAGTTTCCCTGTTCAGATGACAACATGGCCCGAAGTTAATCAGCCACTTGCTTATACTGATGCTACTACAGCAGCCACTCCTTTGAGTATTATGCAGGAAGCTATTACTTCAGGTGATCCAACGGTTCTGAGCAAACTTCCCAGTTTTATAGACATGTTTCATGGAGTAACCGGAGGTTCTTTGGGTGAAGTTAGTGAATTGTGTTTACTTGTTGGTTGTCTGTTTATGTTATGGCGTAAGATTATCACCTGGCATATTCCTGTAAGTATCTTGGGTACTGTAGCCCTTTTTGCAGCTGTTCTGCACGCTTGCAGCCCTGTATATGCAATGCCTACACAGGTTCTCTGTAGTGGTGGTCTGATGTTAGGTGCCTGCTTCATGGCAACAGATTATGTAACATCTCCCATGACAGCCAAGGGACAGATTATTTATGGTGTTTGCATAGGTCTTCTTACGGTTATTATTCGTAACTGGGGTGCTTATCCCGAGGGTATGTCGTTTTCCATTCTCATCATGAATGCATTCACTCCTCTTATCAACACCTATTGTAAACCTCAAAGATTCGGAGAGGAGGTAAAGAAATGAAAAAACTTAAATCTACATGGTATAATATGGCCGGTGTACTTACCGGAATTGCTTTGGTTGCCGGTGCTGCTCTTGCCTCCGTCAACGAGTTGACCAAGGATACTATTCAGCAACTGAAGGAAAAGAGCGAGCAGGATGCTATTGCTCAGGTTCTGGGTGGTGGTGATGTAAAGGTGCAGCAGATAGATACAGTTTCCTATAACAGTTGCAATTATATTGTTATGAATGCTGGCGAGAAAGGTGTTGCCGTAAAGGCTGTCGACCCTCTGAACGCTAGTTTTGGCGGAGGGCTAACCATTATGGTAGGTATTGACCCTAATGGAATTGTCTTGGGATATAGTATTCTTGAGACGCATGAGACTCCAGGTCTTGGTGCCAAGGCCAATGAATGGTTCCAGAAAGGACAGAAGGGTGACATTATTGGGCGTAATCTCACTGATAAAGAACTCACAGTCAGCAAGGATGGCGGAGATGTTGATGCAATCACAGCCAGCACCATTACATCACGTGCTTTCCTTCGTGCAGTAAATGCTGCTAATCAGGCTTACCGCCACACATTGGTTAAGGAAGACAATGCTGATGGTATTAGTGGAGCCAGTCAACAGAAACATAATTAATAAGGTAAGGAGGAAACGTTATGAATAATATGAAAGTTCTACTGAACGGAATTGTCAAGGAGAATCCTACCTTTGTGCTTCTCCTGGGTATGTGTCCCACATTGGGAACTACCAGCAGTGCTCTTAATGGTATGAATATGGGACTTGCTACCACAGCGGTTCTCATCTTCAGCAACCTAATAATATCTCTTATCAAGAACCTCATCCCCGATATGGTACGCATACCATCTTTTATTGTGGTGATAGCTTCTTTGGTAACTATTCTGCAAATGCTCATCAAAGCCTATGCGCCAGAGGTGGATGCCAGCCTTGGTCTGTTTATTCCTCTGATTGTAGTAAACTGCATCATCCTGGGACGTGCCGAGGCCTTTGCTGCAAAGAATGGTGTTGTAAGCAGTATCTTCGACGGCATAGGAATGGGACTTGGTTTTACCATTGCCCTTACATTATTAGGTGCTGTTCGTGAAATCTTAGGAACTGGAAAGATTTTCTCTCTCTCACTCTTCCCTGAGAATTATGGTGCTCTTGTCTTTGTGTTGGCTCCTGGAGCCTTCATTGCTTTGGGTTATCTTATTGCAATAGTAAACAGAATCCGCAAATCGTAAACTATTATGGCATACATTCTTATATTTATCACAGCAATATTTGTTAACAATATTGTCCTGTCGCAGTTCTTGGGAATCTGTCCCTTCCTTGGTGTCAGCAAGAAGGTTGATTCCGCCATTGGTATGGGAGCAGCCGTTGCCTTTGTGCTAACGCTTGCTACCATTGTTACCTATCTGATTCAGAAGTATGTGTTGGAAGCTTTTGGCTTGGAGTATCTGCAGACTATTGCTTTCATCCTTGTTATTGCCGCTTTGGTACAGATGGTCGAGATTATTCTCAAGAAGTCAGCTCCAGCGCTTTATCAGGCACTGGGTGTATTCTTGCCTCTTATCACCACCAACTGTTGTATTCTAGGTGTTGCTATTCTGGTAGCCAACGGTACATACGCCTCTCAGGGTTTAGAACCTAATCTGCTCACAGGTGTTGTATTTGCCCTTAGCACAGCTATAGGTTTTGCCCTTGCTTTGGTAGTATTTGCCGGCATTCGTGAACATCTTAGCATGATGAACGTGCCCAAGGGTGTTCAGGGTATGAGTATTGCCCTCGTAACAGCAGGACTTTTGGCAATGGCATTCATGGGATTCAGCGGTGTAGATAATGGTCTGAAAGCATTGTTCGGACTGTAATAATTTGAATTTATTAATTTTGAATTAAAAATATGAACATTCTATTAACTGGTGGCGCAGGATATATTGGAAGCCACACTCTTATTGAGTTAGATAAAGCAGGCCACAGTGTGGTTGTTGTTGATAATTTCTATAATTCACAGCCCGAGGCTATTCGCCGAGTCGAAAAGATTATCGGTCATAAAGTAACGCTTATCGAGGCAGATATTCGTGACCGAGAGGCCATGAATAAGGTATTCACAGAACACAAGATAGATGCTGTCATCAACTTTGCCGGTCTTAAGGCTGTTGGCGAGTCCGTTGCCAAGCCCCTGATGTACTATGAAACCAACATGAATGGTGTATTTGTGTTGCTTGATGTAATGCGTCAGCATGGTTGTAAGAATATCATCTTCTCCTCCAGTGCAACCGTTTATGGCGATCCAGCCATTATTCCTATCACAGAGGAATGTCCTAAGGGCCAGTGTACCAATCCTTACGGATGGACTAAGTCTATGATAGAGCAGGTACTGATGGATGTTCAGAAGGCAGATCCTGAGTGGAACGTTGTCCTGCTGCGTTATTTCAATCCCATCGGTGCTCATGAATCCGGTCTGATAGGAGAGAACCCCAATGGTATTCCCAACAACCTGATGCCTTACATTACGCAGACAGCCATCGGTATCCGCAAGGAACTGGGTGTGTTCGGCGATGATTATGATACTCCTGACGGGACTGGAGTTCGTGATTATATTCACGTTGTAGACCTTGCCAACGGCCATGTTTGTGCGCTTAAGGCTATTCAGGAAAATAAGGGCCTGGCCATTTATAACCTTGGTACGGGACATGGATATTCCGTCCTTGATGTTGTTAAGGCATTCGAGAAGGCTAATGGCCTGAAGGTTCCCTACGTTATCAAGCCTCGTCGTCCGGGTGATATTGCTACCTGTTATTGTAATCCCGCTAAGGCTAAGGCAGAATTGGGCTGGGAGGCTAAGTTCGGCATAGAAGAAATGTGCCGTGACTCCTGGAACTTCCAGAAGAACAACCCCAACGGATATGAATAAAAAGATGTAACCTTATTTCTATATTTATATATGAAAAAGATTCTATTAACATTTATACTTGCTGCATTGGTTTCTTCTGTGGCAAAGGCCGAGTCTGTGAGTAAATCGCAGGCCTTCAATACGGCTCAGCAATATTTGCTCTCGAAGGGGAAAATTCTTAACCAACGTAGGGAACCATTCCGTTCCGTTAGGAAGGTTGACGGTCAACCCCAGAGTGCATACTATTATGTTTTCAATGCCGAGGGCGACAATGGTTATGTAATAGTTTCGGGTGATGACCGTACTCCGGAGATTCTGGGTTACGTTGATAAAGGTTCTTTCAACGAGGAGATCATACCAGAGAACATGAAGTCATGGCTACAATTATACGTAGATCAGATTAAGTTCCTTGCTGACAACAATATCACTGTAAACAAGCGCGCCATAAAGGCCAGGGCTTTGGCACGTTCCACTCGTCATAGTATACCGGTACTTATAACCTCGCGATGGGATCAGGGAAAACCATATAACATAACTTGTCCTAAATACTATCTTGAGAATGACGAGAAAGAAACTACAGCGCTTCCTTTAAAAGAAGGTCCTGCAGCAGGGTGTGTGGCTACTGCAATGGCTCAGGTAATCAACTTCTACAAGTATCCTGCTAAGACGAAAGCCGTTATTCCTGCATATAGTATCACATACACATCTAAGAAGAATGGTTCACAAAAGACTGTTTCACAGAAGGCAATTGCACGCAATACACCTATTGATTGGGATAATATGCGTGATACTTACGATTGGCCAAGCGGACATGTTGCTAATGCACAGGATTCTGCTGTTGCTAATCTGATGCACATGTGCGGTCAGGCTGTTCAGATGCACTATGGTCCTTCTTCAGGAGCTAACTTCAGTGCCGAATCTTATATCAACTACTTCGGATATGATGACAGCGCTTATGTAGGTGAACGCAGTAATTACAGTATAGATGAATGGTTCGAGGCTATTTATGAAGAGTTGGCACAGGGTTATCCTGTTCTATTCTCAGGACATTCATCTGGCGGTGGCCATGCCTTTGTTATAGACGGCTTCGATGGTGAGCAGCTCTTCCACCTCAATTGGGGATGGAGTGGCGGTTCCGACGGTTGGTTCCTTATCGGTATTCTAAACCCAGGTGATAACAGCGGTATTGGTGCCAGCAGTAGTAGCGATGGTTATAGCATGAGTCAGCGTGCCATGTTCAACCTTCGTTTACCTGATAATGTAAGAGTGGAGAAGTCCACTTGTATGACTATTCATGATATCACAGTTTCTGGCACTACCATATCTGGTAAGTTCATCAACTGGACAGGTGCAAGCAATAGTTTTAATACAGGTATTGTTAAGATAAATGATGATAATACCCTTTCACTGGTAGGTTCTTCTCAAACCATTTCAGATATTAGTAAGAACATATATCAGACAAAGAGTTTTAACATTAAGGGACGTCTCCAGCCCGGAACATACCGTCTTTCTCCTGCCAGCAAGCTTACCAGCAACAGAATCTGGCGCCCAGAGTTAGACCTGAAGCGTAATTACATTCTTGCCGAGGTGGACTCCACTAAGAAGATTACTCTTACCTACGTTCAGCCTGTTGAAGCTATCGGCGTAGATACCATTGTCTTCCCAGGTACCAGAGCTGTAAACGAAGAACAGGAGATTAAGGTTACTTTCCGTAATTATGCCGACGAGTTCTCGCATACTTGTTACCTTTATGTTGGTAAGACTCAGGTTAAGGAGGATTCCAAGAGCCATTCTATTGTTAATATTAAGGAAGGTGGTACCGCAGATGTTTCCTTCTTCTATAAACCTACAGAAACAGGAACCTACAACATCTGGATTTGTCGTGGCAGCGACGGTTCTGGAGTTTTGGGTCAGACCACGATGGAGGTCGTTCCTGCTGCTCAGGCTCATAAGGCAAGTCTTTCTGTTACTGGTTTTAATATTCAGAATTCGGCCAGCGGTGTGGTCTATGGTAATAAATTAGTGGGTACCATTACAGTTAAAAATACAGGTAAGGAGACCTTCGAAGGGAACCTTAAGCTACAGGTTTGGCGACAGCCCAAGGGAGACAATACGGCATGGAGTTCGACATCCACTGGTGTAGAAATGTCTATTGCGCCTTCCAAGACCGCTACAGCATCCTTCCAGTTTAATAACCTTAATTACGACGACACTTATCACATAGCTGTTTCCAATTCTGCAGCCGCTATATCAGGCGGTGGCATATGGGACCATAAATGGGTGCCCAAGGCAGGTGTTCTTTACTGGAAGAATAATGGAATGATTGTTGGTCAGGCATCTAAGGCTGTGTATTCAGCACCTACCACAGCCATTGCCACTTATTCAAACGGTATTTCCGTTACTCGTTTCACGGCCAATAAGAATCCCAACTCCATATACTATTTTAAGAACTGTACCCGTATTCCTACAGGATCAGTTGAGGATGCTAACATGGTTGTGGACGGTCATGCTGATGTGGTCAACTTCTATTCAGAACAGCCATATTATATTCCGGAGAACTTTGAGGCAGATACAGCCTATTTCCATTATACTTTCCCTGATAATGCCGAAACAGGCATTACATGGCAGGCTATTACATTACCTTTCGCTGCCGATTCCATATCTAGGGGTGAATTCACCTATCAGTTGAATGATTCACTTAACCACTTTTGGATTTACGAGTTCACGGCCATAGATGATGAAGGTAAGCCCATCTTTGAGCCAGCAAAGGAATTGCGTGCCAATACACCTTATCTTATTGCCTGCGACAGCTTGTTCCGTGGTTTAACCATCACTTTTACAGGATTCAATCAACCGTTCTTTACAACTGGTTCTGACAAGATGATAATCAGCAGCGACACCTATAATATGTTTGGTTCCACTTACCAGCCTGCCCTTAAGAACGTGTTCATGCTGAATGCCGACGGAACAGCCTTCGAGTACGTAACTAAGTCTACAGCCCTTCCTGCCATGAGTTCTTACTTCGTAAGCAAACTGGCAGAAGAAGAGGAGCCTGCTCCTATAATCCTGCCGTTTATGCCAAAGAGTACAGCCAAGACAGCAGGGTGGGGCGATGTTAATCAGGATGAGCTTTTGGACGAGACCGATGCTGATGTATTGGCCCAGACACTTGTTCTGAAGGCACCTGAAGGTACAGGTATCGAGTATGGCGATGTTGACGGTGATGGTCATATCACCATTGCCGACCTTGTCCGCCTTCTTAATCAAATTCTAAAATAGCATAACCATAATACAGTCCCCTCCTCAGTAAAATCGGGGAAGGGACTTTTTCTTTCTTCACTTATGAACAGATTTCTACTCATTCTTTCACTTCTTCTCTTTATCCTTGCAGGATGTAGGAAACAAAGCCTTGAGGAGCGTATTTATCAGGAGACCTGCCAGTTTACCCTTAAAAACTGCCCTAAGGATATCGATAAATGCACCACACTGGATAGTTGTACATTCAGCATTCCCAAACGCACCTATTACTATAATTATACCGTCAGAGACGAACTGGATGTTGATTCACTTTATACACAGGGGCTTTACAATCTTTTTCGCGAGCAGTTGCTCTCCGATATCAAGAACAGTATACAGCTTAAATCATGCAAGGATGCAGGTATTTCTTTCTGTTACCGTTATTACAGTACACGTAGCGGTAAAGTGCTAATGTTGCAGAAATTTACCCCCAAAGATTACAAATAAAGTCAAGTTTAACCTTGATTTGTGTCAAGAAAGTACTATCCTTTTTGATATTTTAAGCCTCATATATCATTAGATTGCTAAAGTTGCCGTACCTTTGCACTGAATAAAATAGTTTATTCAACAACTTAATTAACAAAGGATAACTATGACTGGAACAGTAGGTACACTTGCAGGTGCAGTTTGGTCTGCACTGAACGAGAATGGAACTATGGCATCTAAGGATGTAAAAAAGGCTGCTGGCCTGAAGAGCGATAAAGAACTTTATCTGGCTATGGGTTGGCTGCTTCGCGAAGACAAACTGAATGTTGTCGAGGATGCTAAGACAATTACTCTTTCTCTGAAGTAATTCAGGAAAGTTCAATTTTTAACTAAAAGTGAAGGCTCTCAATTTTTCTGAGGGCCTTCATTTTTCACTTTTCACTCATCCTTGAACCCTTAATCGGTTAAGGTTATAGTTTAATTGTTAATTCTTCACTCTTCACTTCCTTTCCCCTTAGGGGCTTAGGGGGTCTTTAACTCCTTTAGCAAACCTGATAGCGCTTCCTTTATAGCGTTATCAGTATTTGTTTCACGGTCTATGTTCTGGGTAAGGCATTTGGCACAGATGTTATCAGGTTTGCCCCAAGCAATCCAGATGGTCCCTGATGGAATGCCGTTACAGCCGTCACCGGCATATCCCGTGCTGGCAATAGCATAATCAGTCTGGAACATTTTGCACGCACCACGCACCATCTGCCTCACCACAGGTTCACTCACCACATCATACTTAGTAATGTCCTCCGCGCTTACGCCAAGGTACTGAGTCTTTAGCCTGTCTTGGTAAGCCACCAGTCCACCCTGAAAGTAATCCGACGAGCCACTAACCTTAGTAATCTCCCGTGCTATTCCCCCGCTGGTGCAACTTTCTGCTGTAGCCAGGGTCAGTCCTCGCTCCACCATAAGTTGCTGAATTTCCCGAACGGTCTTATTCATTGTTGGATATGCTGAGTTTTTATCCGCGACGTTCCAGATATGGAAGTTTGTAAGGACGTCGGTAGTCGTAATAGTACAGGCGGTGAGCAAAGGCCTCCTTATCGTCGCCAAAGCTTAGAGTAGCCGGATTCCAGTGTACGGGACGATTCAGTTCGCGTGCTATGTTGAAAATGCAGCATAGCGTGTTGGTGCTGCAACCGTATTCAACGGGAGCAATCGGGTCTTTGTGCTCACGTATGGCATCAATGAAGTTTTGCATGTGTGGAGCGCTAACCTCATACTGCCCTGCGGCAATAGTCTCCTGATGCTTCTTCAGTTGCTTGCTGTCAGAGCATTCTATGTAACCGCGTGCCACCTTAAGCCAACCCTTATCGCCAATGAACTTAATACCTTTGTCGTTTGGGTTGTCTGTGAATGGGCGTTCTTGCATAATAATGCCATTGGCATACTTCATAGTAGCGTATTCGGCTCCGTTGTATCCTTGCGGAATGAACTCTACTGGGCCTAGTCCGTCCATACCTATGGCAGCCTGTGCAATGTCGTACATGTGAGCTCCCCAGTCGGCAGGATAACCGTTTCCCGTTTCCGAATACCAGCGCCAGGCACCCCATAACTGCTCGTTCTTGTCGGGATCGAGTGTCACCACAGGGCAAAGGTCAGAGTGGTAATGAATCTTAGGATCATTCAGCGGCCCCATCCATAGGTTGAAGTTCAGATTGTCAGGCACAGGCATTTCTGGCAAATCCAATGGCTTTGGAGGATCACCCACGCGAACATATATTTCCTTGATATCTCCTATTGCACCACTTTGTACCAATGCTATGGCAGTTTGGAATTCCTGACTGCTGCGCTGTTGGCTACCCATCTGCAGGATGCGGTTATTGGCTCGTACGGAACGCTGAATAGCCAAACCTTCTGTAATAGTGTATGCAAGGGGTTTCTGCACATATACATCCTTTCCTGCCTGTAGCGAATGTATGGCTACCAGAGCGTGCCAATGGTCGGGTGTTGCAATTTCTATGGCATCTATGTCCTTACGTTCCAGTAAGCGCTCGTATTCCTCGTAAACATCGCAGCGCACGGGCATCTTCTTTTCTTGCTGCCATTTTGTCACATACCTGCGGAAGCGCTCTCGCTTGATGCTGTCCACATCGCAACAGGCTGCAACCTGTACGCCTGGACATTCGGTAAAGCTGCGGAAGTCGCTGCATCCCTGCTGTCCCAGTCCAACAAAGCCCAGTACCACTCTGTCGCTTGGAGCAATTCTCGCTCCGTCCAGCGTGAAGCTGGGCAAAATCATAAATCCTGCAATGCCGGTAGCCGTTGTGGTCAGAAACTGGCGACGCGACATGGATTTCTTCTCATTCTTTTTTGTTGTTTTCTTACTCATAGTAATCATTAATTTATCAGTCTAACATTTATATTGCAAAACTATACAAAATAACGTTATGTGCCAAAAATATGCCCAACAAATTTTTTAATTGACAGACTAGTTGTCAGGTTTAAGGTTAATTCTTCCAACCAGATAACTCTATTATATTTCGTTTGAATACAAAAAAGCCTCTAAGGGAAACTACCGAAGAGGCGTTTTCGTATTAGTTTAAATTAACAATAGTTCGTTAAAAATTCAATATACAGCGTAACGGCTAAGCCGCGCAGCCAAAGAGTTCTTTGAAAATGTGATTAATTAAAGTTTGGTTTGGTCGGTAGTGGGACACGGCAAAAATTTGTTTCATAAGAAACGTGTTGACCATCAAGGACTTAAAATTCGCCATGGAATAGTCCATCCCGCGTTCCTTCATCATGAGTTTTGAGACATTGAGTGAAGCAAATGATGCATTGAAGGCAAATTCGAGTTTCCACGGGTCTCTTGCCTGACAGTCCATCAGTCCTGTGAAGTTCTTCGCATCGCGATAGCAAAACTCTATCTGGAACCTGGTTCTGTAAAAATCCAGAACTTCCTCACCGGAGAGATTGGTGTCAATAGAGAAGAACAGTTTGTACTTGCCTCCAGGCATGACCCAGATGACGAGACGCACCTTGCACTTCAATGACTTTGAATAAGCCAGCAGCGTGTAAGCCTTTCCCATCAGTCCATCTATATTGAGCAGCTTCATCCTGTTCTTGTCAAGATGCCCATAGTCAATCTTCCCGTCAATCATCTTGGGCCTCCCAGGCTTTCCTGTCCTCTTGCCCTCATAGAGATAGCAGAGGTGGGCGTCGTCACGGAAACGACTGATGAGGTGGAAGCCGTATTTACGGATACCATCGTAGAAGGTGCTGTTCGAGAAGAATGCATCTGCCACGATAAGATGGGACAGTTTGAGCAGTTCCTTGCTGTAGCGCTTGATGACACCGATGTAGTGCTTCGTGAGCGACTTGTTACGCATCTTCAGCTCAGAGGTGCCGGGAGTCTGATGGGCACGCAGCATCATGCAGTTGTGGGCATCGATGTCTATCAGCCCCAGTCCCATGATTTCTAGCCCGTGCTTCACGGCACTGGCACATCCCGACCAGAAACGACCGATATGTGGAGTCTTCTTGCCCGCCTTGCTGATGAAACTCGGATCGATGGCAATAGCCTTGCGGCTACTTTCACCGAAGAAGCGAAGGGCAAAGGAGATGTTCAAGCGAAGCCAGTTGATGCACTTCAGTCGCTTGCGTCCGAAGTTCTGACGGTAGCACTGCTCACCATGCTTCCCGTACCTGCCCAACTGGGTGAAATTTATCTTTCCTGGTATAACCATGTATAAAAGTAGTACCTCGATGATGATTTTCTCAAAACTTTTGCTTAACTTTGCACCGGAGTCTGAAATAGCCTCCTTGCATATCCCAACATATTGGTCGAGTGCCTCTGTAATTTTCGTCATAACTCAGTATTGTAAGAGACTACTAAGTTACTGAAAATCAGGCACTTGACCAAATTTTATTAGTTGTATTTTGTTAATGTAACTCATTGAATTTCAGATGATTAAATGTATATTTAACTAAGTGCTGAATTAAACCATTCAAATTTTATAGCCGTAAATTTTGTAGCTGTAACTTTTCACTGTAAATGATGATAATCGTGTGTTGTGTGTATTCAACTCCATAAATGTATTTTATTGAATACTAAAATCAGTAAAAATGTTTAATATAACAAACATTTTAAGAAATTTCTTTTTCGTAATACCTTTTTTGGGTTCTTTTGGTTTGAAAATGGTATTCTATGAGTCAAGTTCGTGAGGCTTTTTCTATTTTACCTTCGGATATTTGTTAAAAGGCAAATATTTTTGCTGCTATGCTCATATTTTTAGCAAAAGATAATGATTTCTTCTGAAAAAACGTTATCTTTGCCCCAAATATATAATAATGTATAGCATGGAAGGTAAAGACTTAAACCGACTAAAAGTGGTGCTTGCAGAGAAGAAACGCACCAACAAGTGGTTAGCCGAGCAAATCGGTGTTGATCAAGCCACGGTGTCCAAATGGTGTACCAACTCTGCACAACCTAACTTGGAGAATCTGATGGAAGTAGCCAAATGTCTTGAAGTTAACGTCAATGAACTTTTGCGAATGTAGTGAGGGAGTGGGAAGGGAGTAGCGTGGGCGTAGGATAGGCTGAAGACGAGATATGAGCGACGGAATAGAAAAGAGTAATGGTGAGATAATTATCTACCAGTCAGAAGATGGTAAGATAAAACTAGATGTCAGGCTGGAGGACAAAACGGTCTGGCTGACAATAGACCAGATGGCAGAGATGTATGGGAAAGCCCGCTCTACCATCAATGAGCATATACTGAATGCTTACAAGGAAAAAGAGATAGAAGAAACAAAGACTATGAGAAAAATCGGAAATTCCGATTTTTCTACTAAACCGACGAATTATTATAACCTTGACGTTATCATCAGCGTTGGCTATCGTGTAAAGTCTATTGTGGGTACACGTTTCAGACAGTGGGCTACTGAGCGCTTAGCAGAATATATCATCAAGGGGTTTACAATGGACGATGAACGACTGAAAAATCTTGGTGGTGGAGGCTACTGGAAGGAACTGTTAGAACGTATCCGAGATATCCGCTCTTCTGAGAAAGTGATGTATCGGCAGGTGCTCGACCTCTATGCGACAAGTGTTGACTACGATCCTCGTACAGATGCTTCGAAGGCGTTTTTCAAGATGGTGCAAAACAAACTCCACTATGCGGCTTATGGGCATACGGCTGCCGAGGTAATCTACGACAGGGCAGATGCAGAGAAGCCATTTATGGGATTAACATCGTTCAAAGGTGAACTGCCCAGTATCAATGATATCAAGATTGCCAAGAATTACCTGACGGCTGATGAATTGAAGATACTGAACAACATCGTTTCCGGATATTTCGACTTTGCTGAGATTCAGGCTCTTCGTCACCGCCCAATGTTCATGGAGGACTATGTGCGCCAATTGGATAATATCCTTTCTGCCAATGGCGATGAGTTACTGGTGGGTTCTGGTACCGTATCTCACGAAGAAGCTATGGACAAAGCCCTGGCTGAATATCGGAAGTTTCAAGTGAAGACATTGTCGCCTGTAGAACAGGATTATTTGGAATCCATTAAAATGATAGAAAATAAGACTAAGAAGAAGGATAAATAAGTCAGGATTAAATGCGTTATACGAAATTTGGACAAAGAGAATAAACTGATACTATACAAGGATGATGAAGGCAAGGTGAATGTGAACGTGCGCTTTGCCGATGAAGACGTGTGGCTGACGCAGCAGCAACTGGCTGAAATCTACTGCACAACAAAACAGAATGTAAGTCAGCATATTGACAATATTTTGGCTGATGGTGAACTGGAGGAAAATCGAACTGTAAAGAATTTCTTGACAGTTCGTCAGGAGGGCAAACGTCAAGTGCAGCGAGATATAACCTATTACAATTTGGACATGATTATCGCCTTGGGCTACCGTATGCAGTCAATTAAATATTAAACGATTTGTTCCGATATTCGCATTAAAGAAATTAGTATTTGGTATATGATAGATAAGAACGAAATTACCCGTCGGTTGCAGGAATGGATCGATCAGATGGAGAGAAGCGGTAAGCACGTGAACCTAGATGACATAAACCGCCATCTGGGTGAAATCATGTATGCACAGAACGCTGTGCCAAAGCCGGATTTCAATGGATTCTCATCGGAGCAGATGCACCAGATGCTTAACAGACCGTTAGAAGTGGGATGTCCAGTACAATTACGCCAGCTAACCGATGAGCAGATAGAGCAAATTCCCCTCATGCGACAGGCTCTACACATGATGAATGTGTTGAGCGAAAAGGAATTGAAACTCACGGCACAAGGGTATATACCTCCAAAGGTGGTAGCCGAACTCTACGAATTAGGGAGTCATAGCTGGAACTCTGACTGGTATAAACAGAAGATTGAACCGAAAACAGAAGAAGTGCAGGTACTCAGGGTCGTGTTGAAGGACTGCGGACTCATCAAGACTCGTACTGGAAAGTTGTCGCTGACGGCCAAGGGGAAACGACTACTTGCTGACCATAACGAATTGATGCGGACGATAATTCTGTTCCTTTTCAGGGATTATAACACAGGCTGGCTTGATTTGTATGAAGATAACGAAGTGGGTAATCTGGGACGACTGTATTCCTTATGGCTTCTGCATCACTATGGTGCGGATTGGCGCAACACATGGTTCTATGCTGATGAGTATAGCAAAGCATTCCCAATGCTAAATGCTGAACATGGGTATGAATATAGAGTATTCAACCGTCTGTTCCGTTTTATAGGCCTTTGCGAGATAAACGAAAGCGATGAATTCAAGGGGAATAACTGGGGTAGAGAAGTCCATAAGACGGAATTAATCGACCTGATGTTTGCCTTTGATGAGCCTCAATCAGCATACTGCTGATATGACAGCTGCTTGCTATCTTATCTGGTCAGCCATCTCTCCTAACGAAGAAGGGCGGGGAATTAGGCTTTTATCTTATTATGTATTATTTACGATATACTCTTATATGGTTTAGTGAAGTAAATTTCAAATTAGCGAATAGATACGAATATGGATTTCAAGGATAAAGTAGCCGTCATAACAGGCGGTGCACAGGGCATAGGACGCTGCATCGCCGAGGAGTTTCAGAAGGCAGGAGCCACGGTTTGTGTAATCGACAGGCAGCAAGGCAGCCATTTTGTAGGTGACCTTGCCGACAAACGTATGTTGGAAGAGTTTGCAAAGGAAGTGATTGGGAAGCACGGTCATGTCGATTATCTCATCAACAACGCCCTTCCGCTGATGAAAGGCATCGCAGAGTGCAGTTATGAGGAGTTCCAGTATGCCCTGAGTGTGGGTGTGACGGCTCCGTTCTATCTCGCCAAACTCTTTGCTCCCCATTTTGCCGAAGGTGCATCTATCGTGAATATCTCCTCATCGCGCGACCGCATGAGTCAGCCTCAGACGGAAAGCTATACGGCAGCAAAGGGAGGAATTGCCGCATTGACCCATGCCTTGGCAGTCAGTCTTGCTGGTAAGGTGCGTGTAAACAGCATCTCACCAGGATGGATTGACACAGCCTATACCGTCTATCAAGGTTTCGATGCTGTGCAACAGCCAGCTGGTCGTGTGGGCAATCCTTTGGATATTGCCAACATGGTTCTTTACCTTTGCTCCGACATGGCTGGTTTCATCACGGGCGAAAACATCTGTATCGATGGCGGAATGACCCGTCAGATGATTTATCATGGCGACAATGGTTGGACGTTAAAACAGAAAGAAGGATTATGAAAAAAGGAATTGATTACAGAGAAGAGGCAATAGAATGCGTTAAGGATTCAGTCCTCCCGATACATCAGCAGATATACAGCAAGTATAATGGTGATTTTGACAGAATCTATACGGAAGCGTACAATAACGATTCTTATACAGGAAAAGTCATCGTCCCTGGGAAAGTATATGAACTGAGTTATTTGGAATGTACGTGCCCTAAAGTGAAATGCGGGACGAGAAACTGTCCAGAACAATGCGAGTGTTCACGCCAGAGCATCTTATATATCCTGTCGCAACTAGAACCAGATAGTAACTTTGAAGTTCAGATAGTTAACACGATTCTCAGAGGTGGCGACCGTTGTACGTTCCGGATAATACGAGGTGCCGAAATGATACATCATGAGCCTGTCGAAATGAAAAGACAGATAGCCATCTGCGGACTTGACTGTGAGAAGTGCGACGCATATATCGCTACGAAGAATGATGATCTGTCTCTTCGGGAAAAAACCGCAAAGCTTTGGTCAGAGTTGAATCAAACATCAATCCTTCCAGAACAAATCAACTGCGAAGGATGCCGTATGAATGGTGCTAAAACCTTGTTTTGCAGTTCGTTATGTGAGATTCGAAAATGTGCTGTAACCAAAAAGATGGAGACCTGTGGCTGCTGTCAAGAGAAAGACATCTGTACAAAAGTCTCCGTGATATGGCAGAACAACCCTCAGGCGAAAGAGAATCTGCAGAGGTAAAGACTAAATCAGCCAAGAGATAAGCAAACCAACTATGCAGATTATCAGAACAACAACGACGGCAGACCGGGCAGGAGCCTATTATGTTCGCATTCAGGCAATGGCTCGGAAGCATCAGATTCCGCTTGACGTGGAGTTTGACGAACATGATACGCCTGACACCAAATACATCGTGATTGTTGACGACTACCTGCCTATAGCAACCTGTCGTTTATACGCCATCGATGATGCAAAGGTTATGCTGGGGCGCATCGTTGTTTTGCCCGAATACCGTCGTCGGGGTATCGGAACAAAAGTTGTCAAAGAAGCAGAAGCGTGGGCAAGGGAATTGGGCTTCACAATAGCTGTCGTTGAGAGTCGCGACAACAAGATACCGTTTTATGAGTCGATGGGCTATGTGGCGGACCTTGACCGAAAGATAGAAGGTGAGACCTTCACCTGCTATAGAATGGAAAAGAATTTGTAACCTATAAAAATAAGATTATGCAATTTGTGATAACAGCTTACGATGGAGAAGGAATGCTGGAGAAGAGAATGGAGGTACGTCCCCTGCACCTGGAAGGCATGGAGCGATTGAAGAAACACCTCATCGCGGCAGGAGGTCTGCTTGATGATGAAGGCAAACTGAAAGGGTCTGTACTCATCATGGAGTTTCAGAACCGCGAAGAAGTTGACGAATATCTCGCCAACGAAATCTACGTGACGGAACATGTATGGGAGGAAATCATCGTAGAACACATGAACGTGGTCTATGCCCACGGAGAGCGAGTTGGCAAATAAAGGACAATTACAAAAACAAGTTATAGATCAACACAATTATGGATTTCATTGAATTAGCAAGAAGCAGGTACTCCTGCAAGAAGTTCGACTCGCGTCAGATTAGTAAGGAACAATTAGACAGCATTCTGGAGGCAGGACGCTTGGCTCCGACGGCAAAGAACCTACAGGAGCAACATGTCTACGTGGTGCAGTCGACAGAAGGACTGGTCAAAGTGGACACACTCACCCCGTGTCGATATGGTGCCCCGACCATGCTCATCGTGGCCTTCGATAAGAACAACGTATTTACCTATCCCGGTCAGAAGTACGACTCAGGCATTGAGGATGCCACCATCGTAACAACTCACATGATGCTCTGTGCCAAGAGTGTGGGTTTGGATAGTTGCTGGGTGAATTTCTTTGACCCCGACAAGATGGCCAAAGCTTTCCAGTTGCCGGAGAATGAAGAGATTCTGACCTGCTTGGCCCTAGGCTATCCGGCGGAAGGTGCAGGACCATTGGCCAACCACAACAGCCGTAAGCCGATTGAGGAAACGGTAACTTACCTGTAAGCAATACTTCACTTATGAAAGAACGGTTTTCAATCTCATTATTTGTCTTGTCATGCACTGTTCTTTGTGTGATGAGTGCATGTTCTCAGGCTAAGTCGAACGATATTATCGCAGAAGGAGAAAGCCCTGTAAGAGTCTCTGATTCCTATAGCTTTACGGAGGGACCTGCGGCAGATGCAAAGGGTGACATTTACTTCACTGACCAGCCCAACAACAGGATTTACCGTTGGGATTGCGAGTCTGGCGAGATTACGCTATTCACCGATCAGAGTGGACGCTCCAACGGCATGTACTTTGATGCCCAGGGCAATTTGATAGCCTGTGCAGATATGGACAACCAACTCTGGCGTTTCGACATGAAAGGTCAAGCCCAGACGCTGATAACCGACTATCGCGGTAAGTTGCTCAACGGCCCCAACGACGTTTGGATTGCGAAGGACGGAAGCTATTACCTGACCGACCCTTATTTCAAACGCGACTATTGGACACGCAACCCAGAGCGCCAGCAGCCCATGGAAGGCTTGTATTATCTGGCCCCGGGAAGCAAGCAGCTGGTCATGCTCGACTCAACGCTCAACCAGCCCAATGGTCTTATAGGAACGCCAGACGGGAAGCATCTGTATGTGGCAGAGGCAAAGGCCAACAGAATCCTGAGATACGACATTCAGCCCGACGGCTCGCTCTCGAATCGGCAGGTGTTCGCCGACATGGGTTCAGACGGCATGACTATCGATGACCGTGGAAACATCTATCTTACGGGCGACGGCGTGACCGTCTTCGACAAGGACGGCCAGAAGATAGCTCATTTCCTCATTCCCGAGGACTGGACGGCCAACGTCTGTTTCGGTGGGAAAGAGCGTGATATCCTGTTTATCACCGCATCGAAATCAGTCTATACCCTGAAGATGCTAGTCCATGGAGTTAAGTGATGATTCCATTCAGCATGACATTAATAGTAGTCGGAAGATAAAGGGTTTAGTTTAGGTTATAGATATTTAGTATTGGGATAAACTAAACTCCTTGCTAAACTGACATCTTTTTCTTTTGACGGCAAATGTCTCGTCGTATATAGTTATATGCATGATTTATATGTTGAAATTCGCTGAAAATGCGAATTTGAAGGTAAATTTCTATAAAATAATAAAAAATTTGAGATAAATTGATGAAGAAACATCAAAAATGGTTGTAATGCTACAACCATTTAAAAATATTTTGTATCTTTGTAGCATACAATTAATATATTTAGTGGAGTATGAAGTATCTGAATATTAAGAAGGCATTGGCAGCATGGCATAATTTGCAACCATTGTCTGAAAAAGACAGGGATAGACTTAGCCGTCGTTTTACTGTGGACTTCAATTACAATAGCAATCATATTGAAGGTAACACCCTGACTTATGGTCAGACGGAAATCCTGTTGCTATTTGGCAAGGTAATAGGAGAAGCTGATGTGCGTGATGTTCAGGAGATGACTGCGAGTAATGTAGGACTGAAGATGATGACGGAAGAGGCTGTAGTGAAGGAAGTACCACTAACGCAGAACTTTATCCGTACGTTGCATAAGACCCTGCTACGTGAAGATTATACTGTCTATCGAGAACTTCCTGGAGGCGTACAAACAAGCTATACAATCCATGCTGGACAATATAAGACTCGTCCAAACAGCGTTATCACTCGTTACGGTGACCGATTCGAATATGCCTCACCAGAAGAAACACCTAGTTTAATGACCGACCTGGTTGATTGGTATAACAAGGCAGAGCAAGAAGGAAAACTGTCACCAGTGGAATTAGCAGCTTTGTTCCATTATCGTTATATCCGCATCCACCCGTTTGAGGATGGAAACGGACGCATTGCTCGCTTAATGGTAAATTTCATTCTGACACGTCACAACTATCCGATGATTGTGGTACGCAGCCGTAAAAAGAGCGAGTATCTGGAAGCTCTCCATCAGGCAGACATTGAAGTTGGGCCAATGCCTGGCGATGGAGTTCATGCTGATATTATGGACATCAAACCGTTTCTGAAATACTTCAATGAGCTGGTAGCTACTGAGATTTATAATGATGTGTTGTTTGTAAGCGAAAAGGATGAGAATGTTTGGTGGTATGATGGTGAGCGGATTGCATTCCGTACACCTAACTATACTAAAATACTGAATGCTATGCGAACACAACCTACGCTTACATTAGCTGATATGAAAGAGGTAACAGGCATCAGTATTGCTGCCATTCAGAAACTCCTTGACCAGCTGATTCAGAAGAAATACGTTGAACGTGGAGAAAAAGATGGTAGTTGGAGAGTGTTTGTGACTCAGTAAACAATCTACATGACATGATAGCTGATACCAACGTTATGCATTATTTTGTGACCTGGCATTTAATTGATTAAACGTTATTTAGAAATGTAAAATAATATGAAAAAGAAAACTTTTGTTACTATTCTGTTCTCTCTGCTGACAATTTCTGCGATGGCACAAATCAAATCGGAAGCATCTGAGACTGTAGAACTGATGGGCATCCTTTCACGTACTGCGGGATTTCAGGAATTCAGCAATGACCTTGCTGGACAGTATTCCAAAGATACTGAAGCGTGGTTTGCACAATACCGCGAACATCCGACTATCGCTTACTATAAGGAACTCCGTGCCAAAAATGGTATTGCCTACGATCGGGTAACGAATATGGCGGTTCATTTGGAAATAGAGAATGGCAAGGTGAAACTTATCGGTAATCGCTCAGAACTCACTGGTGGTTGGCAGGACATTGACCTTGATGACTTCGTGAAACGTCTTAACAAATTCTATGCGGACACACGTTTTCATGAGTTCTTTGAGCAACACCGGACGTTCTACAACGACTTTCTGCAGGCATACGATAAAAATATCATCGCCATCAAGCCTGAATGGTATGGGCGTTTCTATAATGGTACTGCACCTACAGAGCAATTCAGAATCATCATAGGTTTCACATATGGAACGACCAACAATGGTGCTTCCCGACAACTGCCTGGTCAGCCACGTGAGCTATTCGCCGTCTGTGGCTACAATCTGAATCCTCAAACTGGTCGCCCGAATTTCGACAGCAGCCTCCCGCTCCATGAGTTCAACCACTCCTTTGTCAATCCGCTTTTGGAAAAAACTGAAAATGAAAAAGCGATGCAAGAAGTGGGACAAAGACTTTTCCAACTCTCACAATCAACGATGATGCAGCAACATTATAATGATTGGCACATCGTCATCAATGAAAGTCTTGTCCGAGCAGCTGTCATTGTCTATTTATACGAGAATGGCTTCAATCAGTTTGTATCAAGCATGCTGAACGTTGAAACAATGCAAAATGGTTTCCCGTGGATGCTTGACGTTGTTTCAGCTCTACGCTATTATTCCACCCATCGTGAGCAGTATCCTACACTTAACGATTTCTATCCGGAGATTGCTCGATTCCTTAACAAATACAATAAGAAATAAATAGCAAAGTGAAAAAAATTATTACCTATGCAACAAAAAGTTTCATTATAACAATTAGTAGAGGGTGTGTCAAAATAGGCACATCCTCTTTTTTTTACACAAAGCCCCGACTTTCTCAAGCCAGGGTTTTGTTATGTCGTAAAGTTTTTGTACCTTTACAACATCAAAATCAAAGTTATGCAAAGGTACCGCTTTCGCCC
>JAFSRW010000023.1 GCA_017445925.1 Bacteroidaceae bacterium
ATCTGCGAGTAGTCCACCCGATTATACCTTATATATTATATAGGAGTCACGCAGATTTAGATACTAAACTAAGCGGCGTTTCTAACCATCCAACAAATATTAACGCTTGCTGAACTGGAAACGACGACGTGCCTTTGGACGACCTGGCTTCTTACGCTCAACCTCACGGCTATCACGAGTCATGAAGCCTTCAGCACGAAGTGCCTTCTTGTCCTCTGCATTAATCTTAACCAAAGCGCGGGCAATAGCCAGACGCAATGCCTGTGACTGACCGGTAAAGCCACCACCAAACATGGTTACCTTAATATCATACTTCTCGGCAGCATCCAACAGGTTCAAAGGCTGCTTAACCACAAACTGCAGGATGGGGCTGGGGAAATATTCAGTAAGATCTCTCTTGTTGATAGTAATCTTACCATTACCTTCAGCAACATATACGCGAGCCACAGCACTCTTGCGGCGACCCAATGCATTAGCAATATATTTTACTTCGCTCATCTCTTACTATTATTTATACTGGTTAATATCAATTGCCTTGGGGCTCTGAGCCTGCTGCTTGTGCTCTGCACCTTCATAGATGTACAGATTGCTCAGCAGACGGTCTGCCAACTTATTCTTTGGGAGCATACCCTTTACAGTCTTGCGCAACAGCTTGTCTGCACCGTTGGGCTTAGCCAGGATGCTGGCGGGAGTTGCCTCGCGCTGACCACCGGGATAACCTGTGTAAGAATAATAGATACGATCTGTCATCTTCTTACCAGTCAGACGAATCTTCTCGGCATTAACGATGATTACATTGTCGCCACAGTCTACATGGGGAGTAAACTCGGGCTTGTATTTACCTCTCAGCAATTTTGCCACCTTAGTACACAGGCGACCCAGAACCTGGTCTGTAGCATCTACTACAACCCATTCCTTCTTGGCAGTTGCCTTGTTGATAGAGATGGTCTTGTAACTCAAAGTGTCCATTCTTTGTTTTTTTTGTCTTTTTGTTTTTACTACTAATTCACTTATTTTTGCATGCTTTTACCGAACTGCGTTGTCTGGCCAAAGAACAAGCTATTCTTACATGCATGGAAGGCATTTTCTGCCCACCTTGATAATAATCGGCGTGCAAAGGTACAACAATTTCCGAAACTGACAAACCCTAAACCTCTTTTTTTATAAAAAAAGTACCTTTGTTGTCCCTAAAATGGGAATAATCTGTTATTTCTTTGTAATTTTACGAGCTATGAAGACAAGAATCATAACATTATTAACAGCTTTCCTGCTGTGTACGTCAACCCTCTTGGCACAAGAAGACGTCACGCTGAAGCAGTGGAAGGCAGGCAAGGTTGTAAGCAGCGAGGCAGTGGAACGCTATGGCATAGCCCGATGCTTCGTTGCCGTAGAAATACCTGATGACGTTTGGAGCCAGATGCAAGGGCTCACGTACAAGGATAACCCCAACATCGGGCGCAAGGACCTCCGTTACCTGAAATTGCTGCATTGGGACTACGACCAGCAGACACACCTGGGCGAGATGATATGCAATGCAGCCATTGCACATGAACTTGTAGATATCTTCCGCCAGCTATACCAAGCTCACTACCCCATCCAACGCATGGTGCTGCCTGATAACTATGGGGCCGACGATGAGCAGCAAATGAGGGCCAACAATACATCGTGCTTCTGTTATCGGGCCATCAGTGGCTCAAAAAGTCTGTCTAAGCATGCAAGGGGGTTGGCCGTCGACCTGAATACCCTATACAATCCCTACGTGGTTCCACGCAAGGGCGGACGCACCCAGATCCAGCCCTCCACAGCTGCCGAATATGCCAACCGCAGCAAGTCCTTCCGCTACAAGATAGACCACACCGACCTTGCCTACAGGCTCTTCACAGCATACGGCTACCGATGGGGCGGCGACTGGCAAAGCCGTAAGGATTACCAGCATTTCGAGAAGGACGAGGCCAAAATAACCAAGCGCGTGATAACAGGCGATGAGCGGACGGAACTTTATCTGCCCCTTATCAACGGGAAGCGTGTGGCACTGTTCAGTAACCAGACGGGATTGGTAGAACCAGAACAACAGCATGTATTGGATGTGCTGGTGGAAAAGGGAGCTCAGGTGACTGCCGTCTTCTCGCCCGAGCATGGGTTCCGAGGTCGTGCCGATGCAGGAGCTGTAGTAGGCGACGAAGTGGACGAGCGCACAGGCATCCCCATCCTTTCGCTATACGGACAGAACCGGAAAAAGAACCTTGGCGAGGAGGCCATGCGTCTGTTCGATGTGCTGCTGGTGGATATTCAGGACGTGGGGTTACGCTACTACACCTACTACGTTACCATGTGTCACCTGATGGATGCCTGTACCAGATACGGACGGGAAGTCATCATTCTGGACCGCCCCAACCCCAATGGACACTATGTCGACGGCCCCATTCTGGATATGTCGCTGCGCAGCGGAGTAGGACATCTGCCCATCCCCGTGGTACACGGCATGACGCTGGGCGAATTGGCACGCATGGCTGTGGGGGAAAAATGGCTGAACGAGGGTAACAAGTGTAAGCTGACGGTAATTCCCTGCATGAACTATACCCACCATACACACTACGTCCTGCCTGTGGCACCATCGCCCAATCTGCCCAACATGCAATCCATCTACCTTTACCCTTCGCTCTGTCCGTTCGAGGGTACAGTAGTCAGCATGGGTCGTGGAACGGATAAGCCCTTCCAGCAGTACGGACATCCGCAGATGCAGGCATGCCATACTTACTCCTTTACCCCACAGAGTGTGCCGGGAGCTACACGTCCGGTGCTGATGGGACAGAAGTGTTACGGCAAGGACCTCTCTGCCCTACCCTATAAGACGATATGGCAACAGAAGATGAGTCTGGCCTACGTCATAGATGCCTACCGGTGCCTGCAGAAACAGGGCAAGGCCGAAGGATTCTTTACCTCATTCTTCGACAAGCTGTTAGGTCAGACCTACGTCCGCGAAATGATTGAGAAGGGATGCAGCGAAGCAGAAATCCGAGCCCGTTGGAAGGACGAAGTAGAAACATTTAAGCAGAAACGGAAAAAATATCTATTATATGAATAAGAAAATCGTTGTGGCGCTGTTGGCTGTCATAGCAGCAAGCGCAAGTGCTCAGGAAGTGAGCGTGAGTAAGGGTCGTCTTCGTCAAGGTGATGACATGAGTTGGGCTAAGCCCGAAATGGACGATGCCTCATGGAGCGAGGTTGACATCACAAAGCGATGGGACGATCAGGGCTTTCCACAGAACACCAAGGCTTACGGCTGGTATCGCATTCATGTGAATATCCCCAAAAGCCTGTTACAGGGCGCAGACCAGCAGAACGCACTCATCCTCCACATGCCCAAGGCAGACGATGTGGACGAGTGTTTCCTGAATGGCAAACTGATAGGCTCCACGGGTCGTATGCCGACCAATCCGGCAGGCTATTTCCCTGCAAGTAATGTGGTTCGCAACTATGTGGTCGATATCAAAAACGATGGTGTGCGTCTGGATGCAAAGAATGTAATAGCTGTTCGCGTCTATAATCGCGGAGGTTCTGGCGGTTTGTACAACAATCCCCTCACGATATCCTGCCCCCGGGCTGCCGACGGGCTCTCCATGAGCCTCACCGATACCAATGTCGGACAATATCATTATGATATAGAGGTCAACAATGCCTATCTGAACGCTACCAACGGGACGTTGGATGTCACCATTACCGACCGCGAGACGGGAGCCAAAGTAAAGTCCTTGACCAAGAAGCTCTCCCTCAAGCGTAACAAGCCCGTTCGCGTGACAGTTCCCTACACGATGGATAAGCCATATCAGCTGACGGCAACCTACACCGATGCCAAGACGGGAAAGGTACTGAGCGAAAGCAAGCAACTGAAATACGTCCTCACGCCACCGGCTCCCGCCACACCTCGCTTCAACGGTGCCCCCGTCTATGGCGTGCGTCCAGGCTCTCCCGTCATCTACCGTTTCCCCGTATCGGGCGAAAAGCCTGTGAAGTTCAGCTGTAACGACCTTCCCGAAGGCCTGCAGCTGACAGAGGACGGTGTGCTCACCGGAAAGATTGACAAGGCAGGCAACCTCACCTTTACCGTAACAGCCGAGAATGCCAAGGGAAAGGCCTCGCAGGAGTTCACGCTGAAGGTGGGCAGAGACATGATTGGCCAGACACCGCCCATGGGCTGGAACTCGTGGAACTGTTGGGGACTGACCGTAACGCAGGAGAAGGTCGTTGCCTCTGCGCAGGCGCTGATGGATAAGGGCTTAGCCGATTATGGCTACAGCTACATCAACATCGACGACGGCTGGGAAGCCCCAGAGCGCAATGCCGACGGTACCCTCGATGCCAACGAGAAGTTCCCCTCCATGAAAGGACTTGTCGACTGGCTTCACGAGCGCGGTTTGAAGTTCGGTATCTACAGCGCACCTGGTGCCACCACTTGTGGTGGCTATCTGGGCAGCCTTGGCTACGAGAAGGAAGATGCTGAGGTCTGGAACCGTTGGGGCGTGGATTACCTGAAGTACGACTGGTGTAGCTACGAGAATGTGCGCGTGGAGGAGAACGATTGGGGCTTTGCCAGCTGCGTACGTCCCTATCTGCTGATGCAGAAGTTCCTGCGCCAGCAACCTCGCGACATATTCTACAGCCTTGGTCCCTTGGGCGGCACGCAGGTTTATCTCTGGGGCTTGTATTGCGACGGCAACAGCTGGCGCACGGCTCAGGATATCAACGATACCTGGCACTCCATCTACGATGTAGGTTTCCGTCAGCAGTTAGGCAAATCCCAGTATTCATCCATCGGCCATTGGAACGACCCCGATATGCTCGTTGTGGGAAAGGTTGGCTACGGACTGGGCGAGAATACCAATGGTCTACGCGAGACCCGCCTGACGCCTGATGAGCAATACACCCACATCACGCTGTGGACACTCGTCGCCTCCAATATGCTCATCGGTTGCGACATCGCTCAGATGGATGCTTTCACTCTGAACCTACTCAGTAACAACGAGGTAAATGCCATCGACCAGGACATCCTCGGCAAGCAGGCCGACCGCGTCTTCAAGGATGAAAGCATCGAGGTCTGGGCCCGTCCTCTGGCAGACGGTAGCCAAGCCGTAGGCATCTTCAACGTCAGCGAAAAGGACATAACCTACACATTGGACAATTCAAAATTCCAAATTCATAATTCACAATTAATCAACGATAACGTTAACGGGAACTCTCCCCAAACAACTAACGTTCTCCCCATAGAGGGGGAGTCAGAGGGGGGCTTTCAATTTTCCACAGTTCGCGACGTTTGGCGCCAGAAGAACCTATCGCCTGATGAACGCACGTGGACCATTCCTCCCCACGGATGCCGGTATCTGAAACTGACGTATTAAATAGTTTCTTTCAGAAATAATTTAAAGCTATCATGGAAACATACAAATTATTCAATTATTGCATGAAGGTCGCCATTGCCTTCCTGTTTGTAGTCTTTTTTACAGTAGGCCTTACCTCATGTTCGAACGAGGATATGCCTGTACCTTCCAAGGAGCAATCCTATCTTAGTCTGATGCAATCGCTCAACTGGGGTACAGATACGTGTTATGTCTTTGGGCACAATATACCCGATGTGGATGCTGTAGCTTCGGCGCTGGCGTATGCCAAATTGATGCGGACGTTGGGCTACAACTGCAAGGCTAAGGTGCCTAGCTCCATGAACAAGGAAACAGAATACATTGCCCGCGAGTTCGGTTTCGCCCTTCCGGAAATTAAGACGTATGTTGACCCTCAGACCCGACTTATCATCACCGATCACAACGAGTACATACAAAGTGTGGATGGTGCTAAGGATGCCATTATCCTGCAGAAGATTGACCATCACGACGGGGGCGACATTCTGGATTCCAACATCCCATACGTTCGTCGTGAGATAGTGGGGAGCTGCAGTACCCTTGTGTTTCAATGTTATCAGGATGCAGGAGTTCCCGTCGACGATGAAACAGCCCGAATCTTGTTGGCAGGCATCCTCAGCGATACGCGCAACCTTTCTAAAGTAGCCACCTGCCCCATCGACTCTATTGTTCTCTATACACTAGCCAACCAGCTTGGTATCGGCCCCGATTCGCTGTCTACCCTTAACAGAATGATGTCAGGTGCCAAATATGACTTCGAAGGCATGACCGACGCGGACATTTTTAACTCCGATATCAAGGAGTATACCATCAATGGCTTCCACATAGCCATCGCAAGCCTTGACTTCCGTTTGCCCGGAATGGAGGAGTTTCTGGACCGTATGCTTGCTGTTATGCCCACACTCCTAGCCGAGAATCAATACGATATGATTTTTGCCAAGGTCGATGAGCACATTCCCAACACAGGTGAGAACAAAGAACTAGATCCTTACATAGAGGGAGGCACATACTTCATCTATTATGGTGGCGATTCCAAGACCGTGGCAGAGGCTGTCTTTGGCCCGTCACTGAGCCAGGGCGTCACCTTCTCTGAAGAGAAAATGGGTCGTAAGGTTATTGTAAACCTCGTCACAGAGGTCTTGAATGGACTAAAATAATAGCTTATGAAAAAGACTTTTTTGATGCTATCGCCACAAAAGACACCCACGGCATAGTTATCGAGGAAGGACGAAAATGGTGCAATAAACGTAGTAACAAAAAAAGTGCCTGAGATCATCTCAAGCACTTTCTGCGTTAGCGTTAAGGTTGATTTGCCAGAGCAAATCCTTTTAGCATCGGCACAGCCGATAGCGCCTTTCCGTTTTCCACTACTGCCATAGCGTAACCTATCAGTAGCCATTGCGTGGGATGCTCCTTCGGTTATGTTAAAGAAACACAAAGGTACGATTAAGTGAGAGATTTACCAAATATATTTGAGAAAATCCGAACGAGAGTTATTTTCGAACGCAGTTCAAAGGTACAAAAAAATAATGAGCCTACCAACAGGTAAGCCCATTATACTGACAAAATATATCTCATTACTTTATATATATAGATTTAGACTAAAAACCATCCATAAAAACAAAACCATCAGTTCCGAAGAATGATGGTTTGTATGTTTGGGGCTTGAAGTTAAACGAGACCACATTTAAGCCACCTTCAGTAAATCAAGCACAGAATACACACGTGTCATGTTTTCGAAAGTAAAAAACTGATCATCCAGCACCATCCACTTTTGGCGCTCCTTCACAGGCATGTGCTGAATGTCTGGGAAAAATGAAACGGGCACAATGACTTCGCGCCCATCTGTCAAACGTGCAACCATTTTACCACGATAAGCTGTAAAGTTCAGGTCTTTAATACCTAATGTTACTCCTTTAATCTTGCACATATCTTTAGCCTCCAATTAGTTTATTTCTCAATATTGATAGAAATGGTTTTCTCACCGTTGAATGTCTTTGTTATCTGCTCGTTGATAGACTTCCAATGACGTCTGCGCATTAATTATTGTTCATCAGAATCTGAATATCGTATATTCTTGTCGTATTCTCCGTTCTTGTCCTTTGTGACAATCCAGGTGTGATACATCTTCTTATCACGGATTTCATCCCATGAATATCGCTTCGCATCACTCCATTTGATCAGGAAGAAATAAGTAGTATCAGTCTTGCGGAGCAAATAATAATCTGTCCTGCAAGTAGAGTCTGGAAATATAGCTTCACTATTATGGATGTATAAACCATTCACTTCAAGTAACACATAATCATTCATACATCTTGATTGTGAGTAAAGAGGAAACGCTCTATCGTATATACTATCAATATCATTACAATGAGACGGACATATAAATAGGGTATCGTTTGTACAGTTTACGAATAATTCGTTTCTTACATAGTCTATTACGCCTCCTTCTAAATCTACTACGATATAGTCACTTGCAGAGTCCATTACGATATAGTCACTTGCAGAGTCCATCACGATATAGTCACTCGCAGAGTCCATTACGATATAGTCACTTGCAGAGTCCATTACGATATAGTCACTTGCAGAGTCCATCACGATATAGTCACTTGCAGAGTCCATTACGATAGAGTTTCTTGCAGAGTCCATTACGATAGAGTTTCTTACTTTGTCTCTTACACAAGAAGAAAATAGACAAATGAAAACTAGAACTGCACCCAATATACTGATTTTTCTTTTATTTATACTCATAACATCCTCATAATATTTGCCCGAGTATTTTTATAGTTGTTTTATCTTATAAGAAAGGGATTCTTATTCTGTTTGCGTCGCTTGGTTTTCTGGTTCCTGTCTAGTGTCCCAGAAGCCAACTATATGGATAGCCTCGTCGTTGATGCGATAAACCAATTTGCTTAAGCCATTAATGATAATACTGCGATAGGTTTTAGGTCGGTCGGCAAAGAGAGGGTCAATAGAGCCGAGCTCGGGGTGAGTCTTAAGTAGCCTTGTTGTCTCGCGAACCTGCTGCAAGAATTTGTCTCTACGGTTGGTGCCGAAGTATTGCTGAATGTATTTGACGATTTGGTTTCTGCCTTGCCTCGCATTTGTTTGCCATATAACTCTCATACTGCTTCTGCCAGTTCCAGATCCTTCTGTTCCAGACGAGCCATTTCCCCGTCCCACTCGTCCCACGCTTCTTCGTCTGGGGTTCCCATTCCTGCAGCTATCTCAGCCTCTGCCTCGTCTAGCATAGCGTTGATTTCTTCCTTGGTGTAGCGCTTCAGCGGGAAGTCCTCCTCTGTTTCCTTCTTGGCATACTTGGTCAGTTGGTCTGCCAGCCATATCATATTGGCTGGTGTCAAAGTTCCATAAAGGTAATCTCGCAGATTAGTCAATGTTGCTGTACTCATGAGCGTTATTGTTTATTTTCGTTTGCAAAGATACGATTAAGTGAGCGGAATACAAAATAAATCACTATTTTATTTTTATTCCCGAGCGAGAGTATGTTATCTAATCCAAGAGCAATGCCATAGGAATTTATCAAGAAACTCATGTCCCTTCAAATCTACTCAATCAATGTCCCCTCTCTTTTACGATGATTTGGCCACCTAAAAGCTTTAGGTTGTGGTAGAATATTTCCGTTAGAATCTCTACAATAAGTATATCTGTCATACCGACCGTCCAACTTAAAAGGTAAGGGAACA
>JAFSRW010000024.1 GCA_017445925.1 Bacteroidaceae bacterium
AGTGAAAAGTGATGAGTGAAGATTGTAGAGTGAAAAGTGAAGAGTGAAGAGTGAAAAGTGTAGAGTGAAGAGTGAAGAGTGAAGAATAATATAATGCTCAATGAATAATTATCAATTATCAATGTTCAATGTTCAATGTTCAATGCTCAAGGCTGCGAGTAAGCGAGAGCAATAACAAGTTCGCTTGATTATTGCCGAGCGGAAGCAGGCTCGAAACGAAGTTTCAATGTTCAATGAATAATTATCAATTATCAATGTTCAATGTTCAATGTTCAATGTTCAATGTTCAATTAACATTGCTTGCAATGCTACTGCTTTGTTCGTGCAACACGCATCCTTCGTTGCCGCAGGATTATAAGCAGGAGAGTGAAAAGCCTGAAATTTATCCTGATTATACCGATGTGACTGTACCTGTTAATATTGCGCCGCTGAACTTTATGGTGGAAGAGGCCGATGAGGTGGTAGCACATATTCAGGCAGGAGACGTAGCTTATAATTATGGTAAGGGCAACAAGGTTTTAATTCCTGAATCAGAGTGGCAGACGCTTTTGGCTGCCGCCAAGGGTAACAAGATGCAGGTGGATGTTTACTGTAAGCAACAGAATAAGTGGAGCCGTTATAAAACTTTCTCTATCGAGGTGGCTCCCGACAGCATAGATGCCTATATCTCTTATCGTGCATTAGCTCCCACATACGTCGGTTTCGAGCATCTGGCTATCCGTCAGCGTTGCTTGGAGAACTTCAAGGAGAGTGAAATCTTCAACACTCGTCAGGTAAGTACGGAAAAAGAAGGCATCTGCATCAACTGCCACACTTACCAAAACTACAGAACGGACAATATGATGTTCCACATTCGTATCAGTCATGATGCAACTATGATAGTCGCCAATGGCAAGCTAAAGAACATCCGCCTGAAAACACCTGAGATGATTTCTGCTGCCGTTTATCCCTCGTGGCACCCAACGCTACCGCTGATAGCCTTCAGTACCGACCACACCATGCAGTCGTTCCATACGCGTGATATAACTAAAGTGGAGGTAATGGAGTCGGCCAGCGATATTGTCTTCTACGATGTAGAGAAGAATACCATGCAGACCGTCTTGGCTGACAGTATAGAGCTGGAGTTGTTCCCTTCGTGGAGTCCTGACGGAAGATGGCTCTATTTCTGTTCTGCTCGTCATGAGTTCGAGGATATGAACAACGGCATGAATGAGACTCTGAACCATTACAGGCAGTTGCAGTACAACCTGTATCGTGCTCCGTTTGATATGGAAACCCGCACGCTGGGAGAGCCTGAGCTTATCTATGATGCCAGAAGCAAGGAACGTAGTGCTGTGGAGCAGCGAGTAAGCAGCGATAACCGATATGTGGTCTTTGCAGAGGGCCCCAACGGACTATTCCACATTTGGCATCCCACGGCTCAGATAGAAATTCTGGACCAACAAACGGGTGAGCTCCTGGATACCAAAGCTATGAACAGCGAAAGGGCAGAAAGCTATCCTTCGTTCTCCAGCAACGACAGGTGGATTCTTTTTGAAAGCCGTCGCGATGATGGAAACTACACCCGTGATTACTTGGCATACTTCGACAGAAACGGGAAAGTGCACAAAGCCTTCCTGGTACCTCAGGAAGACCCGGAGTTCTTCCGCTTGTCGTTGTTCAGTTGGAGTCGTCCCGAGTTTATGATTGAACCGGTTAAAGTAACCCCCAAGATGTTTCAGGAGCAAGCGGTGAAGGAATCGGGAAAGGTGAAGTCTCATTCCGGCATTGTACCCGCTTCCTCTCCTGCAGCCACAGGGAACAGTACGGAAGAGTGGGAACATAAAGGAAATTCATAATTCATAATTCACAATTCATAGTGAAAGTGACCAAATCCATATCCTTGACAGCATTACTTCTTGTACTTCTTTCTTCTTGTACAGAAAGTATTGACACCTCCTCGCGTTATGTTTTCAAGGAACATACCGCTGCCAGTTATTTGGAGGCGCATTCTGATTATAGCCAATACGTAACGCTTCTGAAGCAGGTTCCTGTGAGCCGGAGAAGTCAGACCACTGTATACCAACTGCTTTCGGCTCGAGGTAACTATACGGTGTTCGCTCCTACAAACGCAGCCATTGAGCAGTATCTGCAGAAATTGGCCGACGAGGACATTATTCCTGCGCCATCCTGGGAATCTATTACGGATAGCGCCAAGTTGGATTCGCTTCGTAAGGTAGTGGTTCATAACAGCGTGATAGATGGGGAGGATCTCTCGGAACAGATATACTATACCAACAAATTCCCCGAGGTGAACAACGGCGAGTTGTCCTTGCCTAATATGCTGGATCATAAGATTAACATAAGCACCATCAAAGGTAATGACACCATCTTTATAAATAGCGATTGTCCCATAGATCCACGCAACTATGATATTCCCGTCATTAACGGCGTTATCCATCAGGTTCATAAGGTGATAGCACCTGATGATATCACAGCGGCGCGTTATTTGGGTTTCATGATAGAAAAGGATAGGGAGGGCTATCTGGTTATGGCCAAGTGTCTGCAAGCCTGTGGATTGTTTGATACCCTTTCAGCCATCCGCGATGAGGTGTATGAGACCTTGTATCAGGAAGGCAAGATTCCGGATTTGAAGAAATATATGAGTCATGGCTTTACAGATGCTTCAGGCAACAGCAATTCTGATGCATTGTCGCCCGAGCACCGTAAATATGGTTTTACTATCTTTGCCGAGCCCGATTCCTATTGGCGTTCGCAGGGCATCGACCCTCATGCACCCAATGTGCCGGAACTGATGCAGCAGTGGATATTGGATAACAATATGTATCTTTCCGATGACGCTTACACTACAGATGCTGATTACCGTAATCCCAATAACGTTCTGAACCAATGGGCTACCTATCACATTCTGCCCATGCGTATCGAGGCTAACAAGTTGGTCTATCACTGGAACGAGACGGGTTATGTACGTTCCACCAAGGTTCCTACCATTCCCGTTATGGAATGGTATGCCACAATGGGTAAGCGCCGTTTGATTAAACTCTTTGAAAGTAAGGAAAGCAATGGGGTTTTCCTGAACCGCTTCCCCAATCTTAATAAGGAGCGCACAGGCGATGGGCACGAGAACTCTTGCGACCGCGACAAGCGTGGCTGTCTGGTGCTGAAGGAAAGCGAGGAAGCTGTTACCAGCGATATGGTAAATGCCATCATCTACCCCATAGATGCTCCTTTGGCTTACAATGTTGCCACTCGTAATAATCTGGGTAAGGAACGCTTGCGCTTCGACTGTTTCGCTCTCTTCCCTGAGAGTATGACCAACGGTATTCGCCGTGCTGATTCGGCGCAGGACAAGTTCAATCACGTTTATATCCCCACCGATAAGTACTATCGTTACTTCAGCAACATGAGCATCATGAGCGATGATACGCACTTCATCCACTTCAACGGTTATAACGTTTCATGGGAGAATTACGATGGCGACGAAGACAAGTGGCTGGGCCGATACGATGTGATGTTCACCCTTCCACCCGTTCCCAAGCGCGGCACGTATGAGTTGCGCTACAAAGTATTGGCAACATCGGCTCGTGGCGTGGTGCAAATGTATGTGGGCAGCGACCCTCATAACCTACCTGTGGCAGGAATCCCCGTTGATTTGACTCAGAGCGTGCAAGACCTTTGGGGGCAGACGGCAACCATAGCCGATACGGACGACCAGGATTATAATGCCGAAATCGACAAGAAGATGCGTAACAACGGATATATGAAAGCCAGTCAGTCTGTTACCAGCAATTCCTACAAGTGGGAGCGTGGTAACATCGTTTGTTCCCGTCGTATTATCTGGCGTGGAACCATGGATCCCAACCTTACTTATTATGTTCGCTTCAAGAGCGTCTTGGATTCCGATAAGAAAGAACTCTACATGGATTACATGGAACTCTGTCCCAAGGAAGTCTATGATAACCCTGAAGAACCAGAAGATCTTTGGTAATGTGCGTGTTATTCTATGAGCGTTCTTAGGCTTCTCCTTTCTGCTCTGTTCGTTCTTCTGGCAGCGACAGTTTCTGCCCGCTCAGAAGTTGACCCTGCCTGTTGCCTGCTGCCAAAGCCCAAGATGCTGCAGGAGAACGGGGACCGCTTCAGGATTCGTCGACCATTGCAACTGACCGATCCCACAGGCTGCACATTGCTGGCATCGCTTTTCAGAACATCAGGAAAAGCTTCTGCTACGGTCACGGTTCGTCTGGTAGATGATGCGGCCCTCGGCACTTTCGACTATGCTCTGGCCGGTTTCCCCAACGAGGGTTATAGGATAAGTGTCACCACCGATGCCATCACTGTTACCGCTGCCTCCAGGACAGGCGTTATCCGAGCCGCGCAAACGCTTATGCAACTGGCCGCTGCTACTGACGGAGCCTACATTCCTGGGGTTGATATTACCGATTATCCGGCCTTCAAACTTCGCGGCTTCATGCACGACGTAGGTCGTTCATTCATCAGCTTTGATGAATTAAAGAAGGAAATTGACCTTCTGGCACGTTTTAAGGTTAATGTATTCCACTGGCATCTGACGGATAACCAAGGTTTCCGCTTCGAGTCGAAGCACTATCCTCAGCTGAACAGTTCCGCATCTATGACCCGCTTTGCCGGCCGGTATTACACCCAGACGCAGTGTACCGAACTGGAGGCCTACGCTGCCGAGCGAGGCCTGATAGTCATCCCTGAGATTGATATGCCCGGTCATTCTGCTGCCTTCACCACAGCGATGGGCTACACTATGCAAAGCGAGCAGGGACGCATAGCGTTGAAACAACTGCTCACGGAGCTGGCTGCAGCCTTTCCCTTGGCTCCCTACATCCATATGGGTGCCGACGAAGCGGGCACCACCGCTGCTTTTGTCAACGAGATGTCGCAGTATGTCAAGGAAACACTCTCTCGCCGTTGCATTGTCTGGAATCCTATCAGCGGCGTCAGTATCAGTTCCTCAGCCTTACCATATATCGACATGACGGAGATGTGGAGCACGGCAGGCAGGAAAATCAGTGGCGTTCCCAATATAGACTGTCGCTACAATTACGTGAACCACTTCGATGTCTTTGCCGACCTGGTGGGCATCTACAAGAGCAATATCTACTATGCACAGCAGGGCAGCAACGAACTCGCAGGTTCCATCACCGCTCTGTGGAATGACCGCAAAACACCCACGGAGCAGGATATCATCTGCCAGAACAACCTATACGCCAATGTCCTGGCAACAGCCGAACGCGGATGGATGGGCGGCGGAAATCAGTATATAGAGGCCGGAGGCACAATCCTTCCTGACAGCGGAACGGAATATGAGGAGTTTGCCGACTGGGAGCGACGCTTCCTTTATTATAAGGATAGGTGGCTCAGCGCCGAGTCCATTCCATATGTTAAGCAAACTGACGTGCACTGGCTTATTACCGATGCCTTCCCCAATAACGGCAATCCCGCAGCAGTCTTTCCGCCTGAAACTGTCAGGGATGACATTCTTCCTGCCACTTTTAGTTTCGACGGACAGACTTATGGCTCCCGTCACGTTACCGGTGCCGGTATCTACTTGCGTCATACGTGGGGCGCTACCGTGCCTGCTTTTTTCAGTACCCCCCAGTTGAACACCACTGCTTACGCCTGGACTTATATCTATTCCCCCAAGGCACAGACCTGTGGTGCACTTATCGAGTTCCAGAACTACGGACGCAGCGAGAACGATAGTGCGCCCGACATGGGAAAATGGGATCGTAAAGGCTCACGTGTATGGCTGAATGACGAAGAGATACTACCACCCGTATGGACTAATGCTGACACGAGTATCAACGCTGAAACGGAACTCCGAAACGAGAACTTTACGGTTCGCCAGCCCGTCAGTGTACGGCTCCGTAAGGGATGGAACAAGGTTTTCCTGAAACTGCCTTATGTTGCAGCCCCTGGGATCCGTCTGAACAAATGGATGTTCACCTTCGTATTGACGACTCCCGACGGGCACAAAGCCCTCGAGGGCATAGTCTATTCTCCCGACAAGTTAAACTGATTTCAAGGCGGAGACTGGTTCATGCAAAAAAAGAAGAGGATGTGCCTATTTTGACACACCCTCTTGCTTATTATATAAGGTGTAAGTTGTTACAACTTTGGACCTGCAGCAACAAGTGCCTTGCCAGCCTCGTTGCCTTCGTACTTCTTGAAGTTCTTGATGAAGCGGGCTGCCAGATCCTTAGCCTTCTCCTCCCACTCAGCAGCAGTAGCGTAAGTGTCGCGAGGATCAAGAATAGCAGGATTTACGTTGGGCAACTCTGTGGGAACCTCGAAGTCGAAGTAGGGAACCTTCTTGGTGGGAGCCTTCAGGATGCTGCCATCCAGAATAGCGTCGATGATACCACGTGTATCGGGAATTGAGATGCGCTTGCCAGTACCATTCCAACCTGTGTTAACGAGGTAAGCCTTAGCACCGCTCTTCTCCATCTTCTTTACCAACTCCTCAGCATACTTTGTGGGGTGCAACTCCAAGAATGCCTGGCCGAAGCAAGCGCTGAAAGTAGGAGTGGGCTCAGTAATACCACGCTCTGTACCAGCCAGCTTAGCGGTGAAACCAGAGAGGAAGTAGTACTTGGTCTGCTCGGGAGTAAGGATAGATACAGGAGGCAGTACGCCAAATGCATCAGCACTCAGGAAGATTACGTTCTTAGCGTCTGGACCAGCACTCTTGCCGTTTACCTTCTGAGCAATCTTCTCGATGTGGTCGATAGGATAGCTTACACGGGTATTCTCAGTTACGCTCTTATCAGCGAAATCGATTTTGCCGCTCTTGTCAACGGTAACGTTCTCAAGGAGAGCGTTGCGTTTGATAGCGCCATAAATATCAGGCTCGTTCTCTTTAGAGAGGTTGATAACCTTAGCATAGCAACCACCTTCGAGGTTGAATACGCCTTCGTCGTCCCATCCGTGCTCGTCGTCACCAATCAGCAGACGCTTGGGGTCTGTAGAAAGAGTGGTCTTACCTGTACCAGACAGACCGAAGAAGATAGCGGTGTTCTTACCCTCCATGTCAGTGTTAGCAGAGCAGTGCATTGAAGCAATACCCTGAAGAGGCAGGTAGTAGTTCTGCATAGAGAACATACCCTTCTTCATCTCACCACCGTACCATGTGTTGATGATGCACTGCTCGCGGCTTGTAGTGTTGAAAGCAACGCAAGTTTCTGAGTTCAGACCCAGTTCCTTGTAGTTCTCGACCTTGGCCTTAGAAGCATTATAGATAACAAAGTTAGGCTCGAACTTCTCCAACTCTTCTGCTGTGGGCTGGATGAACATGTTCTTTACGAAATGTGCCTGCCAAGCAACCTCAACGATGAAACGAACAGCCAGACGAGTAGCCTCGTTAGCACCGCAGAATGCATCAACTACATACAGTTCCTTGTTGCAGAGCTCCTTGATAGCGATTTCCTTAACCTTGGCCCAAACCTCCTCAGACATGGGGTGGTTGTCGTTCTTGTACTCCTCAGATGTCCACCAAACCTTATCCTGGCTCTGTGCATCTTTTACGATGTACTTGTCCTTAGGTGAACGACCGGTATAGATACCTGTCATTACGTTAACAGCGTTCAACTCGGTGTTCTGACCCTTGTCGAAACCAGTCAGACCAGCCTTTGTTTCCTCCTCAAAGAGGAACTCGTAAGAGGGGTTGTGCGCAATCACGGTAGAACCTGTGATGCCATACTTAGTCAAATCTAAATTTGCCATTGTTATTGAATAATTAGTATATAAATTAATGTTATCTTTTTATTGCTTTTTACCTAAAAGAAGGCATGCCTCCTTTTTTTTCGCCCGCAAAGTTACTGCTTTCCTCTGAAATGGTGAAATCTGATGTGTTTTTTTTTGCTTTCTTAACGTAGTTAATTTGCTTTAGTTGCTCTTTTGCGAAGCGGAGTTGGCATTTTTGTTTTTATCCATCTTGCGCTGTAGGTTTCGTTGTTTGATGGATTTTTGCTTGTCCGCCTTCTGCTTGGTGATTTCCTGAGGCTTCTGCTTGCTTTTTTCAATGCTACGGATGGCCCAATCTTGTTCCAAATCCCAGTTGGCCTTCAACGATAGTTTCTGTGGGAAGTAGAAGACTTCCTCAGGTCTGCGTCCTTCATCATAATTACCAGTATCCCATACTCCGTTGTTGTTGGCATCGATGAAGCAGCGCACGTAGTAGTCACCGGGCTTCATGTAGAAGAAGTCGGCCCGTCCGTCTTTGTCGGCCTTTAGGGTGGCAACTGGCTTGTCTGAACGGTTCTGCAACTGTACAATGATGTTGCTGTCTGCGGCCACTATGTGAATGAAAATTGAGCCATACTCTTCATCTCCCTTCACGCTGTACTCGAATCTCATCGGCTTGGTGGAGTTGCCCATGATGCTGGTGAATGCGGTGGAATCTGCCGAAAACTTGTATTTCTCTTTAGGCTCCCATTCGGCATAAAGCGTATATACCTTCTTGTCTTTCTTGCTGGGCAGGAACAGGAAAGGGGCAGGAATCCAGTCGGTATCCTGCTTAATATAGAAATGTATCTTTGTGGTATCGACCTTAGCCAAGGGTTCTTTGGAGATAAAGACAGGATTCTGATTGGGGTCTAAGCCTCCAGATGGCTTGCAGGAAACCTCAAGGAATGTCTTGGTGTACGGATTTTCCTCGGGAGGCAAGGGCTTCTTGGATTTCTTTATCTTTTTCTCGCGTTCCTTGTTCCAATCATCAATTTTCTGTTTTTGCTCTTTCCATTTCTTTGACCAGGAGTTTTTGGCAACAAGTTCCAAAGTCTCGGTATAGGGACTCAGCACACCCGTAGTGTCAGTTGCAAGGTACGTGATTTCAAAACTGAGTGTATCCTGTTGCTTGTAGTATGTGGTATCTGTTACCCAATAGGTTAGGGTGTCATTTTTCTCGGATGCCTCGCAAAGCAGACATTTCTCGTCGAAATTCAAACCTTTAATAATAGGTAAGGTATCTGCGGGTGCCGTAAAGTAAAGAGTGAAGAATTCCGGCTCAATACGTTCTTTTTTCAGGAGATGTTGGTCCTGACCGTCTTCCAGAAAGGAGAGCAGTATAAGGTCGTCTGGCAGGAAATGTGTGTAAGGCACTACTCGGATAGAGTCGTATTCTATGGTATCACGCCAGATGGTGTCCATCCTGACATCCCGCTTGCTTGAGGTTTCAAATTCGATAGAGTCAAAGGCAATCTTCTCGCTTTTCTGACTGAAAAGGAAGTTGCCGTCCTTGTCATCCAAGGCGTAGGCTCTGTATTTTCCTTGCTTCACACCTTTGATGGTAAAGCGTCCCGAACCGTTGGTGCGGGAGACACGACTAAACGGAGTGGTGCGGAGAATACTGTCGGTAAGATTGGAATCAAGAGGGTACAAACCTACCAAAATACCTTTTACGGGTTCCAAATCTTCGGCATTCAATACGGTGCCGGAGACTTCCATAGTGTCTATTTCATCACCCGTACTGAACGTGTAGGTATAGTTTCCCATGGGGTTCCCTTCGTTGTTATCCTCGATGGCATCACCGAAATCAATGGTATATGTAGTATTGGGCTTCAGGGTGTCATTGAGGTCTATCTTGATGTGTTTTCCTTCGGCTCTGATGTTTGCCGCTTCTATCTGTGGAGGAGAAACAATTACCTTCTCACTGGCGTTTTGCAGCTTGATATATTCGTCGAAGTTAATGCGTGCTTTTCTAGTTTGCACACCTAAAGCACGTTCTGCAGGGAAGGCGGAAATCACCTTGGGGGGAATCTCGTCGTATTCTCCACCATCCGGACTTCCAAGACTGGCACATGCGACTACCAGTAAGGATAGGATGCTATACAGAAGGGGCTTCCACTCTTTCATTCGTTCAATGCTAATATCTGCTCTATGTATTCGCGCTTATTGCTTAGACGCGGAATCTTGTGCTGTCCGCCCAGTTTCCCTTTTAGCTTCAGCCAGTCATTGAAGACGCCGCTCCGTGCTTTTATGATTTCCAATGGTTGCAGGGTGATATCTTTGTAACGCTTGGCTTCGTAGTCGGAATTGATTTTCTGCAATGCCTGATCTAAGACACGGGCAAAGGCATTGATGTCCTCAGGTTCCTTGTTGAATTCTATCAGCCACTGGTGACTGCATTTCCCGTGTTCATCCATATAGACGGGCGCTGCGGTATATTCCAGCACCTGTGCTCCTGTCTGCTTACAAGCTTCTGCAAGTCCTTTTTCGGCATTGTCAACAATAAGCTCTTCGCCAAAGGCATTGATAAAGAACTTGGTACGACCTGTAATAATGAACTTGTAGGGGTTCTTTTGGGTAAACCTTATGGTGTCGCCAATCAGGTATCTCCATAAACCGCAAGTGGTACTGATAACCATTGCATAGTTCTTCCCAACCTCTACGTCCCAAAGTGGAAGTACGGTAGGACGCTCGTTGTCAATCTCGTCCATTGGAATGAACTCGTAGAATATACCATAGTCCACCATCAGGCTCATGGATGGATCTGTGGGGTCGTCCTGCAGGCCGAAGAATCCTTCTGAAGCGTTGTATGTCTCCATATAGTGCATGCCTTCAGAGGGAATAAGGTGCTGGTATTGTTCTCTGTATGGGCTGAAAGCTACGCCGCCGTGAAAGAAGACCTCCAGATTGGGCCATACCTCACAGATATTGTTGGCTCCGGAAATCTCTAACACGCAGTTCAGGACCGACATCATCCAGGAGGGTACACCGCTCAGGTTGGTGACATTCTTCTTTATGGCTTCCTGGGCTATACGGGTACGTTTTATCTCAAAATCGCTGAGCAGGGCTGTCTTTTTTTGCGGAGTACGAACCAGATTGACCAGCGGATTGATGTTTTCTATAAGGATAGCGCTGAGGTCACCAACCAGACTGTTCTTCTGGTTGTAATTGGGCGCATGACTGCCACCTAATATCAGTGCTTTGCCGTCGAAGAGTTTGCTCTTGGGGTTGTTTCTCAGATACCAGGTTACGCAGTCTGTTCCTCCGGCATAGTGTATGTCATGAAGTCCGTCTTTGCTGACGGGGATGAATTTGCTTTTATCGTTGGTGGTTCCGCTTGATTTGGCATACCATTTTACTTTCCCTGGCCAAAGAAGGTCGGCCTTTCCCTGACGCATCTCATCTATGTATCCTTTCAGGTCCTCATAGGTGTTTACAGGCGTCTGGTGGGCAAATTGCTCGTAGCTTAAAGTGTTGCTGTAGGCATGCTGGTGTCCCCATTGCGTATCAGAAGCTTTGCTTAACAGTTTCCTCAGTACATTAAGCTGTAGCTGTTGAGCCTGTGTGGAATAACGGTCTAAGTCACGCAGTCGAGGTGAAAAAATGGGGCGTATAATCGTGGTCAGATTCATGGTCAGATTTATTCGGGATTAATGGCTTTATTTTGTATTAGTGTTTCATATACTTTGTTTCCTTTCTTTAGTCTGTGAAGTGCATTCTTGCACGCATTTTGCTGACTTTCCTTCTTAGAATAGCCTCTGCCTTTTCCCAGCTCCATTCCTTGAACTAGTACTTTGCTGCGGAATAAGGGAGAACCGTCTTCGCTCCTGCTTTCTTCTTGTTCGAAACTCATCTCCACCTTATGTTTCTGGCACCATTCTAAGAGTTTGCTTTTGAAATTGCATTCTTTGTAGGCAATTTTGTCGATATTGATGATGTTTCCTAATATCTTGTCTTGCATGAATCGCATGCAATAGTCATATCCGCGGTCTAAATATATGGCGCCTACCAAAGCTTCAAAAGCATTGCCTGCCATATAACTGTTATGGGTATGTGTGGCGTTGTTGGAGTGAATAAGTTTGTCCAAACCAATCTGCACAGCCACCTGTCCCAATGTTTCTCTCTGCACAATCTTGCTTCTTGCAGTGGTGAGGAATCCTTCGCGCTTACGCTGGAAGTGGTGGAATACGATTTCCCCTACAACGGCATCCAGAATGGCATCACCAAGGAACTCCAGTCTTTCGTTGTTGACAGGCTTCCCTGTTTTGTTTGTTGCCGACATGGAACTGTGCATAAGTGCCTCCTGATAGTATTTGATGTTGTGGGGATAGAATCCCAGGATGGTATAAAAAGAGCGATAAAGCCCTTTTTCCTTACGGAAAGGTAACTTTATCGCATCTATAAGGTTTGCTGTATACACTGTATTATTCAGCGTATTTCTTAAAGATAGCACAGGCATTGTGGCCACCGAAACCGAAGGTGTTGCTCAAGGCAGCACGTATAGTGCGGTGTTCGGCTTTGTTGAACGTGAAGTTCAGTTTGTAATCGATTTCGGGATCCTCATCACCATCTTCGTGATTGATGGTGGGAGGTACGATATCGTTCTTTACTGCCAATACACTGGCCATAGCTTCTATGGCACCTGCTGCACCCAGCAAGTGACCTGTCATAGACTTGGTGCTGCTGATGTTCAACTTGTAAGCGTAGTCTCCGAAGACATCCTTAATGGCTTTTGCCTCAGAGATATCACCTACATGGGTTGATGTGCCGTGAACATTGATATAATCAATATCTTCTGGCTTCATCCCAGCATCTTCCAATGCATTCTCCATTACGAGTTTTGCGCCCAGACCTTCCGGATGAGATGCTGTAATATGGTGGGCATCGGCACTCATGCCGGCACCTGCCATTTCAGCATAAATCTTTGCTCCGCGAGCCTTAGCATGTTCCAATTCTTCCAGAATCAGACATGCACCACCTTCGCCCATGATGAATCCGTCACGACTGGCGCTGAATGGCCGACTGGCGTGTTCGGGATCATCATTGCGTGTGCTCAGTGCATGCATAGCATTGAAACCGCCTACACCACTGGGGATGATGGCTGCTTCTGCACCTCCGCTTACCATCACATCAGCCTTACCCAAACGAATCAGGTTAAAAGCATCTGCAATGGCATTGGTAGATGATGCACATGCGCTGGAAGTGATGTAGTTGGGACCATGGAATCCGTACTTTATACTGATGTAACCGGCACAGATGTCGGAAATCATCTTAGGGACAAAGAATGGATTAAATTTGGGACCCAGTTCATCACCGGTCTTGGCATAGTTTCCTGCTTCTTCCTCAAAGGTTTTCATACCTCCGATTCCTACACCCAAGACAACACCTACACGATTCTTGTTGATGGCTTCCAAGTCAAGTCCACTGTCATCTACAGCCATAATGGCGGCAGACAAGCCGAACTGACAATAGGGGTCCATCTTACGAGCCTCTTTGCGGTCGATAAATTGGGAAGGATCAAAGTTCTTTACCTCGCAGGCAAACTGTGTTTTGAATTTTGAGGTATCGAAATGTGTGATAGGAGCGGCGCCGCTAACACCAGCCACCATATTCTGCCAAGTCTCCTCGGCAGTATTACCAAGGGGGCTGACAGCGCCAATACCCGTCACTACAACTCTTTTTAATTCCATGTAATGTTATGTGAGAATTACTTGTTAGCCTCAATGAATGCGATAGCGTCAGCTACAGTAGCAATCTTTTCAGCCTTATCATCGGGAATGGTGATTTCGAAAGCCTTCTCGAACTCCATAATCAGCTCTACGGTGTCCAGAGAATCTGCACCCAGGTCATTGGTGAAAGATGCTTCGGGAGTTACATCTGCCTCGTCAACACCCAACTTGTCTACAATAATCTCTTTTACTTTAGCTTCAATTTCAGACATAATTTTTGAATTTTAATATAATTAAATAATGTTATCACTCACTTTTCGGGGTGCAAAGTAAATACATTTTGCTCACATGTGCAACAAAATCAAATGAAAACTTGCCCTAAAATGCACATTTTTGCATATTTTGTGCAGTAAACGCTTGCTCTTTCCATGGTTTTCTTTCTCCCTAACTGCATGTGTTTTGATTCATTCATGCCCTCTATATATTATAAAATGTATTAAAAACGAGTGAGGTTTAAAAAAAATATATACCTTTGCACGCAAATTTTTAAAGATATGAAAAGGCACATTGCATTTTTAACGTTTGCTATCTGCTGTGCATTCTCTTGTATGGCACAGATGCAGGCACCCGTAAAGTTTTCTGTTCAGCAGAAGAAAGTATCAGATAACACCTTGGAGGTGGAGTTCGTCGGAAAGGTAGATGCCGGTTGGCATGTATATGGTACAGATATTGCTGATGGCGGACCCACACGTGCAGAATTGACGCTCGAAAAGACCGTCGGCCTTACACCCGATGGGAAACTACGGGCAACAGGTAACTTGCATCGTGCGGTAGATGATTTGTTTGAGATGGAGGTGAGCTATATGGAGGGAACGGCTAAATTCTCTCAGAAGTTCATCATAACAGAACCCAAGTATGAGGTGGCTGGGTATCTTACCTATGGCGCTTGTAACGACCAGAACTGTATGCCTCCGACAAATGTGGAGTTCCAGTTTGAAGGAACAGGAATTCCCGAGAAAGAAAAAGCTCCAGCTAAAGAAGAGAAGGCAGAGGAGACTGTGGTTGAGGAACTCCCTGCGCCGGTAGATACCGTGCAGTCGGAGGATCAGGTTATTGATACCGCCGCTGTAGAAACGGAATTATCCAATGATTTGTGGGCTCCCGTAATAGATGAGTTAAAGACTTTGGAAGATGGTACCACCACTAAAAGCAATAGCCTTTTGGGTATTTTTCTCTTGGGAATGTTAGGCGGACTGGTCGCTTTGTTGACTCCTTGTGTCTGGCCCATTATCCCTATGACGGTAAGTTTCTTTCTGAAACGCAACAAAGACCGTAGCAAGGGAATTCGCGAAGCTATTACATACGGTATTTGTATTGTGGTCATATACGTGGCTTTGGGCTTGCTGGTGACATTGTGCTTTGGGGCCAGCGCCTTGAATGCTCTCAGTACAAATGCTGTCTTTAACATCTTCTTCTTCCTGATGCTGCTGGTATTTGGCGCCAGCTTCTTGGGCGGTTTCGAGATTACACTGCCCAGTCGGTTCACGAATGCTGTCGACAAGAAGTCGGAAACTACCACGGGTCTTCTAAGCATCTTCCTGATGGCATTTACATTGAGTTTGGTCAGCTTCTCCTGTACGGGACCCATTATTGGTTTCCTTTTGGTAGAATTGGGAACAACGGGTAATCTTTTGGCTCCCACAATTGGTATGTTGGGCTTTGCCATTGCTTTGGCGCTTCCGTTTACGCTATTCGCCATGTTCCCCGCTTGGCTTAAGAGTGCGCCCAAGAGTGGCAACTGGATGAACTGTGTGAAGGTTTGCTTAGGATTCCTGGAACTGGCTTTTGCCCTGAAGTTCCTCAGTGTAGCAGATTTGGCGTATGGATGGCATTTGCTGGACCGTGAGACTTTCCTTTGCTTATGGATTGTCCTGTTTGCCCTGCTGGGCGCTTACTTGATTGGCTGGATTCGCTTCCCTCACGACGAGGATGAATACAACGAAATGGGCGAGGTGATTGTGAACCCACGTACCAGCATTCCCCGTTTCTTTGTCGGTTTGCTGTCTTTTGCTTTTGCCCTTTATATGGTGCCAGGCTTGTGGGGAGCTCCTTGCAAGGCTGTCAGTGCTTTTGCTCCTCCCATGCAGACACAAGACTTTAATCTGTACGAGAATGAGGTGAAGGCACAGTTTACCGACTATGATCAGGGTATGGCATACGCTAAGGCTCACAATATGCCCGTAATGATTGACTTTACAGGTTACGGGTGTGTAAACTGCCGTAAGATGGAGGCTGCCGTCTGGACAGATCCTCGTGTTGCAGAAATTATGAACAACAAGTATGTACTCATCACCCTGTATGTTGATGAGAAAACTCCGCTTCCAGAAACTATTGTTGTCAAAGAAAATGGTGTCGAGAACAAGCTCCGCACCGTTGGCGACCGTTGGAGTTATTTGCAGCGCAGCAAGTTCGGTGCCAATGCGCAGCCTTTTTATGTGCTTCTCAACAACGAGGGACATCCGCTTAACAAATCCTATTCTTATGATGAGGATATAAGTGCTTATCTGGATTTCCTTCAAAAAGGTCTTGATAATTATAAAACGAAATAACCAACAGATAAACTGATTAACCTATGATGAAGCCATTTGCACTACTTCCTGTTTTCCTGTTTAGTACGTTGTGTGCTTTTGCCGCAAAGACACAGCCCTATTCGGGGTCCCGTATCTTCTGGGACTCCCGTACACCCGTCAAGGTTTTTAATGGAGGAGGATATGCTCGAGTGATGGAGTTGCAGGACGGACGTCTGATGGCGTGCTGTGAATGGTCGGGCATACGGATATCTTTCAGTTCAAACAAAGGGCAGACATGGAGGGAACCCACCACCATTGTCACCAATACCAACAACGTTCCTAATTGTGTGCCTGACATGATTCAGTTACGTGACGGTACCATTATTGTAGCTTATAATCCACGTCCTTCTACACCTTACACTGACGACCGTAGGTTCAGTATACGTCTGAAGCGTAGTACAGATAATGGTCGCACTTGGGGACAGGAAATAGTTGTGTACGATGGTGGCTCTACGTTTGAGACGGGGTGTTGGGAACCATGCTTGCTGGAACTCCCGTCGGGAGAACTTCAATTGTATTTTGCTGACGAAAGCCCTTATACTACCAATAATGATCAACAAATCTCCATCTGTCGCTCTTTCGATAAAGGTTTAACTTGGTCTGCCCCTGCCTGTGTGTCCTATCGCGCAGGCTTTCGCGATGGAATGCCTGTTCCCGTTCTCTTGCAGGATAGTACAACCATAGCTGTGGCCATTGAAGACAACGGCTGGGGATACAATGATTTTGTGCCTACTATCGTGCGTAATCCCATATCTCGCAACTGGAGTTCCTATGTGCCTGCATCTAGCACCTACAGGGCAAAGGCTATAGATTATAAATATTGTCCGGTGGCAACTGGCGGTGCGCCTTATCTGCGTGTGCTTCCCAATGGCGAGACGGTACTTTCACATCAGTCGCCCTACAACCATTCCGGAAATCCTGATATGTATGTCTATGTGGGCAACAAGTCGGCCCGCAACTTCAAGGCTATGAGCAGTCCGTTTCCTGTTCCGCAAGACCAAAAGGCGTTATGGAATTCTCTGGCAGTGATAGATACTGGAGTGGTGGTGGCTGTATCGGGGTACGGTGGCGGTGTAAAGATGGTAAAGGGCTATCCTAAGCATCAGTTGGAGGTACCTTACGGACATCCCGTTATCGACGGCGCTCGAACCACGTCGGAGGGTTATTTTTCTTCCAAAGGCGAACAGATCTTGATGGGTAGTGAGACGGAAACTTATACCTATGCCGATTTGGCGTACGATGATGATTCTCTTTACGTCATTTGCCGCGTTTATGATAATCTGCTGGTTTCTGAGGGTGATAACGCCGATGTTGTTAGCATTGGCTTAGAGACGGAAGCGGCTCCTTACACAACCCCTCAGATAACATCGTTTCGCTATGATGTCTCACCCAATGCTACCTTTAGCATGTTTAAGGGAACGGGCTCGGCATGGGAGAAGCAGGAGCATTCCGTCTCTCATTTGGCTTTCAGAAAGGGTACTGAGCACTATACTTTCGAATTGGCTATTCCATGGTCGGAAGTTGGTCTGGAGAAGGCACCTGCCGGTAATGCCATGACCTTTAATATATACGTTTCCAACGGGGATGGTACTTCTCATGTTACTGAGCAAATTGCCGACACAAAGCCCAATGGCCCATATACGTGGATGCCTTTGCATTTTCATGCCAATGAACAGGAAATGTCGGTGCCACAAAAACCTATGTCTGAAACGTGTACAATAGAATTGGTGGGGAGCAAAGGTAATTATCAACTTTGTGCCACCAAGGAGTTTTGTTGTTTGCAACTGTTCGATCTGCACGGTCGTTTTCTTTTGTCTATGAACGACCATCGTAAAACGATGCGTTTGCCTTTCCTTTCACCGGGCTTATATTTTGTCCGTGCCTCATTCCAGAGTGGGGAGACGCTTTCTCGCAAACTATCTATTCACGCATAAGAGTGTAGCTCCTTACATGTTAAGGAAAAAAGTGAGTTCTTTTTTGCTTTTGTATTTGTTTTTTTTATATCTTCGCGCCGAAAAAAGTGCCTTTATATATAATTAGGTACATTTTTGACTGAGGAATAAAAAGAAAATAACATATAAATAGAATGGAAAAAATTCAAGAACTCACTGAGAAGATCTATCGCGAAGGCGTAGAAAAAGGTCAAGCCGAGGCTGACCGTATAGTAGAGGAAGCTAAGCAGAAGGCTGAGCAGATTGTTGCTGAAGCAAGAGAGCAGGCTAAAGCCATCGAAGCACAGGCTCAGAAGAAGGCATCTGAATTGGATGCTAATACAAAGAGCGAACTGAAGCTTTATACCAGTCAGGCTTTGAGCGCCTTGAAGAGCGAGGTGGCTAATGTGCTAACCGATAAAGTGTCTAAGGATGCTGCAACAGGTTTGGCTTCCGACAAGAATTTCCTTGGTCAGTTTGCCGTAATGCTGGCAAGCAAGTGGGCTGGCAATGAGGCTGTTGTATTGTCTTCAAGTGAGGCTGAGAGCCTGAAGGAGTATTTTGCAAAGCAGGCAAAAGATTTGTTGGATAAGGGTGTTACCATCAACAAGGTGAACGGAAAGGATACGATGCTTTCCATATCTCCTGCTGACGGTAGCTATAAAGTAAACTTCGGTAAAGATGAGTTCGAAGCCTACTTTAAGAATTTCCTACGTCCTCAACTCATAGAAATGTTATTTTAAGTAGACAAGTAAATATGTTGACGAGTAAACAAGTTGTTTCTGTTCTTAAATGACTGATTATCGTATAAAGAAATAAAACAAACAACTTGTCAACTTGTTAGCTCGTCAACTTGTCAACTAAAAGAATATGGCAAATTACTATTTCATGATGGCAGGCCTGCCGGACATCGAACTGGCAGATACACAGCCCGGCATTACCTTTAAAGAACTGCGCGAGTTGTGTGAGGAGCAACTTTCTCCTGCTGATGCCAAGTTGGTGGGTAACTATTTCTACCTACGTCAGGACTGCACAAATCTGGTTCGTCTGCTCAAAGATCCCAATGCTCAGATCGATATTTGGGGCAATTACTCGTTGGAACAGTTGCGCGATCTTATTACAAGTGCCACGGAGCTGAACTTCAACGTACATCGCTATCCTGCGTTCATGAGTATCTTTGCCCGCGAGTACAGTTACAACAAGGGCATCAAGGGTTACTTCCCGGAAGACGAAATTCTGTACCAGTTCTATAACTACGCCATAGAGACTTGTCCCAATAAGTTCATACGTGAGTGGAATAGTTTGAATTTGGACATCACCAACATCTTGACTGCTATGCTGGCACGTAAGCAAGGATGGAGCGTGGCAGATTTCATTAAAGGCGACGGTGAGGTGCAGGAGATGATTCGCGAGAATAAGACAAAGGATTTTGATCTTACTCACGAATTTGATTACGTGAAGAATCTGGTGAAGATTGTTGATGAGGAAGATCCTGTTAAGAAGGAGAAGATGATAGATGCCTTTAAGTGGGTTTGGCTGGACGAGAAGACTTTCTTCAATCCCTTTAGTCTGGAGGCAGTATATGCTTACATCTGTAAGTTGGAGATGCAGTACCGTTGGGCGAAGCTCGACCCCGAACACGGTAAGGAAACCTTCAAGCAGATTATCGACAACCTGCGTGGTCAGGCCAAGGTGCCAGAGGAATTCATTCAGAAATAATAAAATATAATACAATATGACAAAAGGAACTGTTAGTGGCGTTGTTTCCAATATGGTCACACTCCGTGTTGACGGACCCGTGCTCCAAGGTGAGATATGCTACATTACAACGGGGGGTGACCGCCTGATGGCCGAGGTTATCAAGGTGAATGGTCTGGATGTGTACGTTCAGGTGTTCGAAAGCACTCGTGGCTTGAAGGTAGGTGCTGAGGCTGAGTTCACCGGTCACATGCTGGAGATTCAGTTAGGCCCCGGAATGCTAAGTAAGAACTATGATGGTTTGCAGAACGACCTCGACAAGTTGGAAGGTGTCTTTCTGAAGCGTGGTCAGTACTCCGAGCCTTTGGATGCCGACCGAGAGTGGGATTTTGAACCTATCGTAAAGGTGGGTGACAAGGTTCAGGAGAGCGACTGGTTAGGTGGCGTTGAAGAAAACCATCAGCCTCTGAAGATTATGGCTCCCTTCCAGTTGAAGGGTGTTGCTACTGTTAAGTACATTGCTCCTGCTGGCAAGTACAAGATTCACGATACCATAGCAACCCTGACAGATGAGCAGGGCAACGATATCAACGTAGATATGGTACAGCATTGGCCCGTTAAGGTTGCTATGACAAACTATAAGCAGAAGCCACGTCCATTCAAGCTATTGGAGACGGGTGTTCGTACCATAGATACTTTCAACCCCATTGTTGAGGGTGGTACTGGTTTTATCCCCGGTCCCTTCGGTACAGGTAAGACGGTGTTGCAGCATGCTATTTCTAAGCAGGCTGAGGCTGATATCGTAATCATCGCTGCCTGTGGTGAGCGTGCCAATGAGGTGGTGGAAATCTTCACCGAGTTCCCCGAATTGGACGATCCCCATACAGGTCGTAAACTGATGGAACGTACCATCATCATCGCCAACACGTCAAACATGCCCGTGGCTGCCCGTGAGGCATCTGTATATACCGCCATGACGATGGCTGAGTATTACCGTTCTATGGGTCTGCGCGTGCTGTTGATGGCCGACTCAACATCCCGTTGGGCACAGGCGTTACGTGAGATGTCAAACCGTATGGAGGAGTTGCCTGGTCCCGATGCTTTCCCCATGGACTTGGGTGCCCTTATCAGTAACTTCTACGGTCGTGCTGGATACGTTTACTTGAAGAACGGTGAAGTAGGCTCTGTTACTTTCTTGGGTACTGTATCACCTGCTGGTGGTAACCTCAAGGAGCCTGTAACAGAGAATACCAAGAAAGTGGCGCGTTGCTTCTATGCATTGGAACAGGACCGTGCCGATAAGAAGCGTTATCCTGCAGTGAACCCCATCGATTCATACTCTAAGTATTTGGAGTACCCTGAATTTGCAGACTACATTAAGGATCATATCAATGAGGAGTGGATTCCAAAGATTCTAAATCTTAAAACCCGTATGCAGCGCGGTAAGGAAATTGCCGAGCAGATAAACATCCTTGGTGATGACGGTGTGCCTGTTGACTATCATGTAACATTCTGGAAGTCGGAGGTTATCGACTATGTTATCCTGCAGCAGGATGCGTTTGATGAGGTTGACGCCGTAACACCTTTGGAGCGCCAGGAGGAAATCCTGAACCTGGTGACCAAGATTTGCGAGAAGGACAACTTCAAGTTCGATACTTTCCTTGAGGTTACTGACTACTTCAAGAAGATGATTAACCTCTGCAAGCAGATGAACTACTCACTGTACAAGAGCGAACAGTACTACGACTACATCAAGCAAATAGAAGCAATGTTAAATTGAGTGGACAAGTAAACAAGTTGACGAGTTGACAAGTCGGTTCTTTTGAAAGCCATTTGTCGATCAGAAATAACTCGTCAACTCGTCAACTCGTCAACTCGTCAACTAAAAGAATATGGCACAAGCATTTCAAAAAGTATATACACAGATCAGTCAGATTACCAAGGCTACTTGCTCGTTAAAGGCAAAGGGTGTTGGTTATGATGAACTGGCTACCATCAACGGCAAACTGGCCCAGGTGGTAAAGATTATGGGTGACAATGTTACCCTGCAGGTGTTTGAGGGAACTGGTGGTATTCCCACCAATGCCGAGGTAACCTTCCTGGGTAAGTCTCCTTCGCTGAAGGTGAGCGATCAACTGGCTGGACGTTTCTTCAATGCATACGGTCTGCCTATTGATGGTGGTCCAGAGATAGAAGGTAAGGAAGTTCCCATTGGTGGTCCCAGTGTGAACCCCGTACGTCGTAAGCAGCCCAGTGAACTGATTGCAACGGGTATTGCTGGTATCGATATGAACAATACGCTGGTATCTGGTCAGAAGATTCCTTTCTTCGCCGATCCCGACCAGCCTTTCAATGAGGTTATGGCCCTCGTTGCCATGCGTGCCAAGGCTGATAAGATCATCTTGGGCGGTATGGGTATGACCAACGATGACTATTACTTCTTCCGCAACACCTTCTCTAATGCAGGTGCTTTGGACCGTATTATCTCGTTCATCAACACTACCGAGGACCCTGCCGTAGAGCGTCTGCTGATTCCTGATATGGCACTGACCGCTGCCGAGTATTTTGCTGTTGAGAAGCATGAGACGGTACTGGTTCTGCTGACTGATATGACTTCTTACGCCGACTCTCTGAGTATCGTAAGTAACCGTATGGACCAGATTCCTTCTAAGGATTCTATGCCCGGTTCACTTTATTCTGATTTGGCGAAGATTTACGAGAAGGCCGTTCAGTTCCCTGAGAGCGTAGGTGGTGGTTCTATCACCATTATTGCTGTAACAACTCTGAGTGGTGGTGATATCACACACGCTGTTCCCGATAACACGGGTTATATCACCGAGGGGCAGCTCTATCTGCGTCGCGATAGCGATGTCGGTAAGGTTATCGTCGATCCTTTCCGCTCACTGTCTCGTCTGAAGCAGTTGGTTGCCGGTAAGAAGACACGTAAGGACCACTCTCAGGTAATGAATGCCGCTATTCGTCTGTATGCCGATGCTGCAAATGCAAAGACCAAGTTGGAGAATGGTTTCGACCTTACGGATTACGATAACCGTTGTTTGTCTTTTGCTAAGGACTACTCCAGCAAGTTGCTGGCTATCGATGTGAACTTGAACACCGAGGAGATGCTCGATGTTACATGGGAGCTCTTCCGCAAGTACTTCAAGTTGGAAGAGGTGAACATCAAGAAGGAGTTCACAGATATATATTGGAAATAATAACCCCACCCCTACCCCTCCCCTCGGGAGGGGTTTTCTTTTTGAAAAAGAAACAAAACCTTCTTTCTTTTCTTCTTCCGTGGGAAAGAAGATAAAGAAACAAAAGAAGAAGCCAAAAACGTCCTGGCTCGGGGGCCGATGGGCTGATTGTTGAAATCACAAAATGGAACTCGCTACGCTCAGACACCATTTTGTTCTGATAGATTTCAACAATCTGTCCATCTCTAAAGACCCCCTCGTGCGGAATGTTTTTCTTTTTATTTTTGCAAATGAAATGAGCAAAGATTACTCATGGCTCACCCGTAGGGCGAAAGCTTGTGAGCCATACCAAAACCTTGACGAAGGCGGCGTATGCTGCCGTAGTCAATTAAGCCCCTTTATATGTAGAAAGGGGTTTGGGGAAAGTAGAATTTTCTTTGGCTCAGTTTCTTTTTGAAAAGAAATGAGCGTATGCCTTTTGGTTCTTTTCGAAAAGAACAAGCCCTCCTTGGGGAGGGTAGGGAGGGGAAAGTGTTATTTCCCGAAAAGGAATTTTCCTAGTACCGGACTGGTATGAAGAATGTGGCTGATGAGCAGACAGACGGCTACGATGGGTAGGGCAACACCTATTGATAGCAGAAGGTCTATCAGGAAGTTGGGGTGATGCGCATTGAGCCAGGTTCCAATGAAAGGCATGGAGGGGATGAGTAAAAAGTGTAGCAGGTAAACATCCAAAGTGCGCTGGCCTGTATATTGAAGGGCTCTTCCTAAAGCATGTTCTGTAGTAAACCATTTCTTATTATAACGGAAAAACATCACCACCATCAGCAGTAGTGTATACATAGCCGTAGTGCGGGGTAGGTTGGTCCAGGCAAACTTCAGCGTGTGCAAACGGAAGATGTCAGCACAGCAGACCAGGGCCAAAGTGGCTACTAAAGGAAAGAACCATACGCTGTCGAAAAGCTTTTGTATCCTATCCCAGTACCTATGTACGATATTGCCTAAGAGAAAGAACTGCATAAACCTGATGGTCTGTATCAGACTGGTATAAGCAAAGAAATGGGCTTTATGGTAAGAGAACTGCTTGGGCAGGTACAGCGTCTCGTATGCTACAATCGAAAGTATCCAAACAGAAAGCCAGAAGACCCACCCCCAGCCCCTCACTTGTAGGGAGGAGTGGCATATTTCTTCTCCTTCATCATTTTTCACTTTTAATTTTTCACTTCTAATTCCCAAGCAGTGGGCTGCAATGCTTATCACGTAGTAAATCAGAAACATCTGTAGTAATACCCAGGTGAACCAGTACCCGTCTTTGGTTGGACTCTTTAATGCGTTCAGAAGGCCGTCCCAAAAACTATGCTTGGATTTGAAGACAATAAAGATACACAGGAATATAATGGCGGGGATGATCTGTACATGCAATTTCTTCAGAACCAAAGGGATGGTATTTTTCAGATTCCATACAAAGTTTGCTTTATAAGCCAGGAATCCGCTCACAAAGAAGAATAGAGGCATACGGAAGAGAACCAGAAAGGGTAGGGCGGCACTTGTCTTCTCGTTTTCCACAAATCCGAACTGTGCCACATGATACGCCACAACCAGTATCATGGTAAATCCTCGCATGGCATCCAGCCACTCTATACGCTTACTTAATTCATAATTCATAATTCACAATTCATAATTAGGTCGCAATTATTATTGCTCTTTAGGTCTTCTAGGTCTTATAGGACTCATAAGACTTATAATCTCATTCACTTCCTTCGCGCATAGTTCTACATTATAGTATTTCTCGGCCAGCAGGCGTCCCTTGCGTCCCATCTCTTTGGCTTCTTCTGGGTGTTCTGCTATATAGCGGATGGCACGTTCCCATCCTTCCCGGTCGTATGGCTCCAGATAGATGCCGCATCCCTCGGCCTCCAAGTCCATGGGCATCTGTGGATTGCGGGTGCAGAGTATGGGTAGTCCTAATGCCAAGGCTTCTACCACTGTGGTGAGTCCTACGGTATAGTTGCTCTGTTTGCAGCAGATGCAAACACACTGGCTCTGTGCTACTAATAGCGCTATCTCGTAGGGCATCAGTCGTTCCCCAAAGCGTAGGTCTATGTTGTCTTTTATCTCTAAGTCGGTGAACAAACCTTCCTGTTGTTTCTGAGTAAAAAGGGTGAGGGGTAAGCCCGTATTATTGAAAGCTTCTGTTAGCGTCTTGTAGTCTCTCAGTTCTTTTCCGGTGGAAATGAAACCCTTCCTTTGGAGGGGACGGGGGAGGCTATCATAAAATGCCAGATCGGCTCCCCAATGAACCATGCTCATACGGGTAGGGTCGGCTTTTTCTGATTGCAAGCTGTCCTGTATCAGTTTATCCGAGAAGAAAATCATGTGATCCATTCCCTTATAGAAGAGGCGGGCTAAGGCTTCACGGAGCCGGTTCTTCGCTTTCACTATGGGTTGGTGATGCCATACCACAATCTTCCTTCGGTACAGACCTAATGCATGCAGCAGGATGATGGGCTCTATGCCTCGGGTGTGTGTGGCATAAAGGATATCGTAGGATTGCCGGCAGGTGAGAATCTTCCAGGTTGCCTTTAGGGTATCCTGGACTCGTTTGTACACATGAATCTGGTCGTGCCAGATTACATCATAGCCATATTGCTCCAGTTGGAGCGCTCCGTACAGAAAATGCCCCGGAAAGATACCTTCTTTCCATTCCCGAACAATTCGTGCCGTATCTTGTGTATGGTAAAAATAGATAGACCTACAGCCTCCCCCGTCCCCTCCAAGGGAGGGGTGAACAAACTGGGCGTTCTTCCCACATTCTCCCCTCCTTGGGAGGGGCTGGGGGAGGCTTTTCCCACTCAGCCAGAACACTCTTTCTATGAATGGAACCAACAGCGTGCAGATGATAAACACCAGAATGGTCATTATTATCATGTCAGGCACACTCTTCTTGATGTTGTGCTCCATGAGCATTGTAATGTAAACATAGCACATAATCAGGGGGTAATGTCCTATGTAGTAAACCATACTATGCTCTCCAATATAGCAGATGCCTGGTATGCGTCTTATATGTGTGGTCAGCAGGATTCCTGATAGTCCGGTCAGCGCCAACATCGTATTCAGCATGACTCGCCAGAACGGTCCGATGAAGGTGTTGGTCTTCATTTCATATTCTCCATGCAGATAGATGTTCACACATACAAAAGCTACCACCAGTATGATGCTGGCAATTAGTCCCTTCTTGTCTCCTATCTTATCCAATGTTATATGCCATACCTTTCCTAAATAAAAGAAAAAGGCACCGCAGAATACATTGTCCATCATGAAATAGAGAGGATTACCTTGCTTGAAAAGCCAGTAGCTCAGCAACGGGAAGAACAGTATAATTAGGTGCAGGTGCTTGACCTTCTCGATAAAGTGGACGATAATATAAGAGGCAAAGAAGCAGGGTAGGAACCATAGCGGGCTGTTTCCCCAGGTAAAACCTCCCACCAATAGGCTAAAATTGTGGAACGACTGCTCCGTTCCAGGGAATTTCCCGGGGAAGGCCAGCATAAAGGACAGGCATACGCAGGCACTGATGGCAGCCCACGAGAAATAGGGAATCATCAGTCTACGGAACTTATCCCAGCAGTATGCTTTGGAGTCGCCCTGTACTCCCTTGTTGAAATAACCAGCCTTGAAGAAAAAGAAACTCATCAGGAAGAAACTCCATTCCATGATTGCCTTCCACCAATCGGTCTGCCTGAGTGCAGTCTGGCAGACAACGTGCAGCATTACCATCCTCAGGATGCATAGTCCGCACAACAGGTCAAAGGCATGGCTCCTTTTCTTTAATTCATAATTCATAATTCACAATTCTATCATCTTGAAACTTGAAACTTGAAACATGAAACATGATTCATAATTCATAATTCACAATTAGGCTGCAACTACTTGTTGCTCATTGGGTCTTATAGGTCTCATGGGACTCATGGGACTTATTAGACTCATAAGACTTATGGGTATTCCCTCCCCCTCGGGGGAGAAGGTGGGGGGCTAAATACTGAATGCTTTCACGCATAATCTTGGCTCCGCTTATCCACATGATGCTGGCATAGAGGGTAGCGGCCATGATGATTCTGATTATCATCCTCAGCCACATAATCGAAATTCCGTTTGTTGCCCACCACGTGAAGGAATGCACGAGAAGCGTAAAGACAAGGAAAGGCAGGATGTCTTTCAGCGTCTCCCTCCAGCGCAGACCCACCAATCTCTTTGCCCACCACTGCCAGATGCCCAGCCAAAGAACATTCAGTGCAATGAAATAAATAACCATTGACGTCAGTCCCTTTGGATAAAGAAGAATCAGTCCAGCCCATACCACCAAACATTGTCCTATGGTACATGCCATGTTCACGCCGCTTTTACCACGACTTATGGTCAGGTTGCTGTATAACGTTGTAATAGGTACAACAGCACCGTGTAGGCATAGCAGTGCCAGCATCGTTCCGCACTCTGCCCATTTCTCCTTGCCCACTATCATAATGAAATCCTGTGCAATGATCGCAAGTCCGAACATAGCGGGGAAGGTAATAAAGCAAGTAAAGCGCATCATCTTCCTAAATACGTTTCTGTACCGGCCGATATCTTCGTTCACCTGAGCTAAAGTTGGTTGGGCCACTCCATTCACCATTCCGTTGATGGTATTTGATGCCATATCATCCCATTTTCTTGCCTGTGTATAGATACCGGCCACATGGTTGTTGAATTTATAGTTCAGCAAAACAGAAAAAGCTTCCTTATTCAGTATGTTAAAAACATTGGTCAGCATCAGCTTGCTGCCAAAACCAAACATTTGCCAGGCTGGTTTCAAGTTGATGTGCAAAGATGGTCGCCACGAAGAGAAGCGCCATGCCAGGATCTGTACTATGGCTACAAAGCAGACTTGCTTTGTTACAAGACCCCAATAGGCATATTCGTTCCATGCCATTATAACGCATATGATGCCTGATATCAGTACACCGCAGATATTGCAAATACTGGTTTCCTTTACCATCAGGTGACCAAACAGGTAGGCACGCTGAACCGTTCCGATGCCGGAAAGGAGAAAACACAGGAAAAGGAATCTCGCCAGGTAAATAAGTTCCGGGTCGTGGTAGAAATCTGCAATTAAGGGGGCGCAAAACCATAGTATGATGAATAGCGTAGCGCTCACCAGAATATTGAACCAGAAGACTGCATTGTATTCTTCATGGGTTGGCTTTTTTTTGTTGCAAAGGGCAGAGATAAAGCCGCTCTCTTGGAGCGTACTTGCCAAGTCTGTAAAGATTTTCAGAGCAGCAACTTTTCCGTAATCTTCGGGAAAAAGCTTAATCATGAGAATCAGTCCGAACAGACCTTCCAACACTTGCATGGCGCCGTTCGAGAATCCTCCCCAAACCAGTCCTTTCGCTGTACGCTCTTTTAGTGATTTTTCTTCATTCATGGCACAAAAGTACGGACTTTTTACATAAAACCATGTATCTGTTTTCTATAAATCTCTTTTTTGCCGTATGATTGCTTCTTTTTTTTGGATATTTGACGAAGTTTTTCTACTTTTGTGCCCATATTTGACAAAAAAGAGTGTAACTCAACAAAATAAATGGCAATAAAGTTTCAGTATAACAAGACCTCTCTTCAGCAAATCGAGAAGAACCTGAAGATGCGTCAGCGTACTTTGCCAATCATCAAAAGCAAGGAAACGGCTTTGCGTCTTGAGGTAAAGAAATGCAAGGATGAGGCTGATGAACTAGAACAAAAACTGCAAAGTCAGATTGCGGGCTATGAACGCATGTATGCCTTGTGGGGCGAGTTCGATGTTTCATTGGTCAGTCTGAAGGATGTGCAGCTAAATGTTAGAAAGATAGCCGGTGTGCGTGTCCCTATTCTTGAGAATATTGAGCTGGACGTACGACCCTTCGGACTGTTCAGTGCTCCCAAATGGTACTTTGACGGTATCAACCTCTTACAGGGATTGGCTAAGACGGCAGTCGAGCGGGAGTTTGTCTTTGCTAAGCTTCAACTCTTGGAGCATGCCCGTAAGAAGACAACCCAGAAGGTGAACCTCTTCGAGAAGGTGCAGATCCCGGGCTTCCAGGAGGCTGTCCGTAAGATTAAGCGTTTCATGGAGGATGAGGAGAATTTGTCTAAGTCATCACAGAAGATTCTGAAGTCGTTGCAGGAAAAGCGTCGAGTTGAAGATGAAGAAAAGGAGGTAGCCGTATGATTGAGAAAATGAAAAAGCTCACCTTCTTGGTGACAGAAAAAGAATATGAATCTTTCATTGCTTCATTGCGCGAATTGGGCGTGGTACATGTTCAGCAGTTGCAGAAAGGTGCTACCAGTCAGGAACTGCAGGACGGCATGGCGCTGGAGCAGCGGTACAAGTCGGCCCTTCAGGCTTTGGAGATTTATGCCAAGACCTACAAGGAGATGGCCGTTCCTCAGTCGGTGCAGGAAAGTTCCTCTCCCATAGAACTCCTGCAGCATGTCGAGGATTTGCGCGCCGAGGAGTTGAACCTATTGCACAATATTGATGCACTGCAGAAGAATATCAGCATATTGGAGCCTTGGGGCGATTTCGACCCTGCCAGCGTAAAGCATCTTTCCGATGCCAGTGCACAGCAGATTCATTTCTATCGTTGCAGCAGCAAGTTCTTTAAGCGTGAGTGGGTGGATAAATATTTTGCAACACCCATCAACGAGATGGATAAGCGCGTGTTCTTTATTACTTTCAGTGAAGAAACGCCCGATATTCAGGCCGAACAGATTTTCCTTCCCGAAGGAACCTTGAGTGGTTATAAAGCAGAATGTAAGGTAGAGGAGGAGAAGTTGAATGCCGTACGTGCTGAGCTATTGTACATCAATGCCAATGCACGTAAAGTCTTGGAGTCCGGTCTCATAAAGGTACAGAACGAGATTTCTCTTAGCAAGGTTCATCTGAGCGATGAACGCGTGGCTGGCGATGTACTCAGGCTGATGATAGGCTGGGTGCGTGCCGACAAGACAGAAGCCCTGGTAGAGTACCTTGAGAAAGACAAGATATACTACGAGATGGAAGACCCTGCCTACGAGGATGATGTGCCTGTTCAGATTACCAACGGTGGGTACACAAGTCTCTTCGAGCCTATCCTGCGTATGTACTCTCTGCCTAATTATCATGATATTGACCCCTCTCTCTTCTTCGCTCCTTTCTTTATGCTGTTCTTTGGCTTGTGTTTGGGCGATGGCGGTTATGGTCTGCTGGTGTTCTTAGGCGGAGTTTATTTGGCATGGAAGGGTTCGGAAGATGTCAAGAGTTATGGACGACTGGGTATCTGGTTGGGTTTGATGACCATGATCTGCGGTCTGCTAATGGGTACCGTATTTGGTATCGACCTCACTAAACAGGATTGGGCCTTCTTGGCTCCTATTAAGCCCTATTTTATTAACGACAATGGTATCGGTCCCATCTTCGGTTACTCGCCCATGATGGTCTTCTCTGTTATCATCGGTCTTGTTCAGGTGCTGCTGGGTATGGTGCTGAAGGCTTGCAAAGCCTGGAAGAATTACGGCTTCGGATATGCCATAGGTACCTTCAGTTGGGTACTTGCTCTTTTGTCGGCTATTGCCTTGTTTGGTCTGCCTGCTTGTGGCATTGACTTATCTCAGGTTGTTAAGTATGTATTGATGGGCGTTATCGGTATCAGCGTCATCGGTATCTTCCTGTACAACAATCCCTCCGCTTATAAGAATCCCGTCACTGGTCCGTTGCTCAATATTGGCGGCGGAGTGTGGGCTACCTACAATATGGCAACAGGATTGTTGGGCGACCTGCTCAGTTACATCCGTCTCTTTGCACTCGGTCTGACAGGCGGTGTGCTTGGTGGTGTGTTCAATATGCTGGCTTATGATCTGACAGCTACTATGCCTTGGTTTATCCGTTGGATACCTATGGTTCTCATCCTGTTGGCAGGTCATGGTATTACTTTTGCTCTGAGCATGATCAGTGCCTTCGTGCATCCCATGCGTCTTACCTTCGTGGAGTTCTTCAAGAATGCCAACTTCGAGGGTGGTGGCAAGGAGTACACTCCCTTCAGGACGGTTAAGTGAAAAACGAAGGCTGAGGGTTGAAGGCTGAAGTTCGCTAACCGCTAACCGCTAACCGCTAACCGGTAAACAGTAACCGGTAAACAGTAAACAGTAAACAAATTAAATATTAATCCTTCATAAGACATGGTTCTTATTCATAAGAAGGTCTGCTTAGCCGAAATAGAAATACTAATATTAGAATAAGGTTGCAAAGCCTGGTTCAGCAAAGCCAAATTATGCATTATGAATTATGCATTATGAATTAAAAACAAAAAAAGTTATGGAGATTTTATTAGCTTATTTGGGCGTTGCACTTTGTGTTGCCCTCTCAGGTATTGGTAGTGCCTATGGTGTAACCATCTGTGGTAATGCTGCCATTGGTGCTTTCAAGAAGAATCCTACCGCAAGTGGTTCTTACATGGGTCTCTCTGCACTTCCCTCTTCTCAGGGTCTGTACGGATTCGTAGGTTTCTTCATGCTGAACAGTAAGGTAACCCCTGACATCACTATGGGTCCTGCCTGTGCTATCTTCGGTGTAGGTCTGGCTCTGGGTCTTGTTGCCCTGTTCTCAGCTATCCGTCAGGCTAAGGTTTGTGCCAATGGTATCAGTGCTATCGGTGCTGGTCACAGTGCTTTCGGTACCACCATGGTATTGGCTGTGTTCCCCGAGTTGTATGCCATCCTTGGTCTGTTGGTACTGATTCTGACAGCAAACGCCCTTTGATAAAGTTTAGAGTTTAAAGTTGAGAGATTTTTCATTGAACATTGAACATTGAGCATTGAGCATTGAAAATAATTCTTCTTTCTTCTCTCTTAATTCTTAATTTAGAAACAGTAAACGGTAAACAGTAAACGGTAAACTAAAAAGGGACAAGAAATCAAATTCTTGCCCCTTTCCTTTTGTTATCCTGTAATCCTATCACCCCGTATTGTTATTAGTTTCACGTTATTAGCTTATTAGCTTAATAGCTTAGTAGCTTAATAGGTTATTAGCTTAATTGTTTTCGTTATCGTTATCGTTTTTGTTTTTGTTTTCGTTTTCGTTTTCGTTTTTGTCTCTAACCTCTAACCTCTAACCTCTAACCCTTAACCTTTATTTTTGTTTTCGTTTTCGTTTTTGTCTCTAACCTCTAACCTCTAACCCTTAACCTTTAACCAACTCAAAACCTTCCTCCTCTGAAGCCGCCGCCACCACCGCCGCCTCTTGATGGACGGTCTCCTCCACCATCTCTGCCTCCACGACCTTCACCTCTCTCACCTTGCATGCCACCTCCCTGGCGTCTCATCATGCCTCTTCCGCCAAACTTTCCAAACCTCAGGGTTGCCGAGAACATCACATAGCTGTGTACCATCTCACTCTGGGTATCTGTTCTACTGGTGGCAGAGACGGAGCGGTTAATATCATCACGCTGCCCCAGAATATCCACAGCCCTAAGCGTCAGTGTCAGGATTCTGAATGGGAGCAGGCTTTGGCTGATACTGGCATTCCAGATAAGTCTGCTTGTGTTCATACTCTCATCTGAGTAACCCCGTCGGCAGTTCTCATTGATATCAGTTCTAATGGTCATGTTCCATGGCATCTTAATAACAATCTCGCTTCCGAATGAATAGCTATGATTGTCCAGATTCGATGCAGAAGCATTTGTGCTACGTCTCAGGTTGTAATTGAAGTTGCCGTGTACATTCGCTTCCAAACTCCATTTGCTTTCCCAGTCGCGTCGGTAGGTCAGGCGCAAACGCTGGCCGAAGTTCCCGCTGCGTGTGGTATTCTCCACTGTGGTGGAGTCTGCGCTTCTGTAAAGGAAGCCCACGGCATTGGTGTAGCTAACCGATGAGCCTGAGCTGATAAGCCAGTACTTCTTGGGGCCCAGAGCGGTATTGAAGTTGAAGTTCGCCGATGCGTTCCAGTTGCCGTTCACGTTTACCGGCTTTGTTACGCGTCCACCGGTAATCTCATTGTATTCTGTTCGGTTGGTTGTTGCATTGCGGGTTGTCCTGAATTGCAGGTTTAGCGACGAGGTACGCTGGTATTCCACTACGGTCCTTCGGTAGTCCAAATTGAAATTCTGCGTGAACGAGGGCTTCAGCGTGGCATTACCGATGCGTATGTTCAGCGGGTTGGCGTCCGAAAGGGTATCTGGAATCATGTCCGTCAGGTTAGGCTGATTGGTGTTGCCGTTATATCTTATGTTCAACTGCTCCTGTCTGCTAAACTTATAACGGAAGAACAGGGTAGGGGATAAGTTGACAACCGTTCTTGTCAGAATCGTATCTATTCGCCCTTTTTGGTAGTCAATCTTGCTTGCTTGTGGACGAATGTTACCTCCTACGGTTAGTTCGTAGCGAGTCTTGTTAATGCGTAGCTGAATGTTTGCGTTGTGGTTATGGAAATGATTGATGGTATAGTTGCATTGCTGCTTGTCTCTGACTGTATAGGGAGAGTCAAAGAAATCCATGTAATTCCATTCGTTAACACCCAATATTTCGTTGTAGGGATCAAAGATGGATCGTACTTCTCTTCTGTTGTCCCGGAAGCTATAGCCGTAGCTGTAGTTCAACTGCAGATAGGTCTGCTGGGCTATGGGCTCGCTGTATCCGATGCTTGCATTTACATTGTAGCTCTTCTGAGGATTGTTGTTGTACTGCACTTTGTGGTACACGCTGTCCCCTCCGTCGTGAGCCAGTATCTGGTAGTAGTCGGTAAGGCTGTAGTTGGTACTCTCCCCCTTGCTGTTGCCATATCCTCCGCTCATGTTCAGGGTAATGTTCCTTCCCGGTTTCCCTAATCGTTTGTTCACCTGTAGTGAGGCTGATGCGTTTATGTTATGTGAGGAACTGACAGTAGAACCTCTTCTGTGGTTCACACCTATCAGGTCGCTTAATTCCGCGTAGTCAGCCAGCGGGTCATTGGAGTATTGGTAGGGATCATCGTTGAAGGCTGCCGACTCATTGTCGTTATTGTTATGGTTTTTCCCGAAACTGAATTCCGGACGGAACAAGATGTTCCAGGTCGAGTCGGGTTTCCACTCCACCCGGTACTGGAAGCTGAAGTTCTTGTTATCCCCGCTGCTCCAGTTATGGTTGTTGGTATAGGCCGAATTCCTTATCTCAAAGTTCTGACTGTTACTACGGCTTTCATTACTTTGCTGATTGAAGTTACCGTTCACGCTACCGTTCAGTTCCACTACTTTGTTTTGCCAGTTCATGGTGGCGCCCACACTCTGGTCGTCCGACATACCGTTGCCTCTGGTATTATTGCCGTTGCCTATCACGCTGAACTTCTGGTCTCCTATGAACTGGTTAAAGTTCAGCCGTCCGTTGTATCGTTCTTTTGTTCCGTAGGCTCCTTCCAGGTTACCAAAGAATCCCCGCTTCCTGTCTTTCTTGATGGCAAGGTCCAGCACTGTCCTTTCATTTCCGTCATCTATACCGGTAATTCGCGCGCGGTCGCTCTTCTTGTCGTATGCTTTCACCTTATCCACAATCTCAGCAGGCAGATTCTGTAGTACCAGGTTGCGGTTGTTCCCGAAGAATTCCTTTCCGTCCACCAGAATCTGACTGATGTTCTTTCCGTTGAAGGTGAGGCTGCCGTCTGCTTCCTCCACAATTCCCGGTAGTTTCTTTATCAGTTCTTCCACCATGGCTCCCTCTTCCAACTTAAAGGCATCAGCGTTGTACATTACCGTATCATCCACCACGGTCAGTTCTGCCATTTTCCCTTCTATCACGGTTTCTTTCATCATAGTGGCGGATTCGCGCATCATAATGTCGTTCACCCTGAAGTTTCCGCTGCGTTCAGGTAGGGTAACACCAAAAATCTGCTCTTTGTATCCCATAAATGAAACCTTTATGGTGTATTTTCCGGGTCGGATGTTGGGCAACAGGAACCGCCCGTTGTCGGCAGTTACGGCACCTGTTATCATAGAATCTTTGTCGTTGTAAAGCTTAACGTTCGCGCCCAACATGGGTTCCAGAGTCTGGTTCTCATATACCGTACCGCGAATGTTCAGCCGTGCAGCTCCGCTGTTTTTGGCAACTTGAGTGCTGGGCCTGTTCTGTTGTGCGTTGATTTCCCCGTAAGGAATCCAAAGCATCATTAACATTATTGATATAAAAAGGGCCGATAACCTTTGCATACAATCATAAGACCAGCAAATCCCCCAAAGGTTTAATCAAGAAATAGAATCATAAGCCTCATAAGCCTCATAAGCCTCATAAGCCCTCCCCCCCCTAACCCCTAACCCCTAACCTCTAACCCAACTTTTGTCAAAATCTAAAGCTAAAATGTCAATTATTCAAGGAAGATATGGTTTAATCATTGTAATTTTGCAGTGTTAAATAACAAATTATGGATATAAATCATGAAAATTACAGCTTTTTTGCTGTCGATTTAGGTGCTACCAGCGGACGAACCATTTTAGGTTCCATTGCTGATGGAAAGCTTGTTCAACGTGAGCTCACCCGCTTCCCTAATCAGATTATTCAGTTGGGGGGACACTTCTATTGGGATATTTACGCCCTGTACAACGAGATTATCCGAGGTTTGAAGCTTGTGGCAGAGGAAAAGATAGAGATCGCCAGCATAGGCATCGATACCTGGGGTGTCGACTTCGTTTGTGTGGGACAGGATAAATCCCTGCTGCGCAACCCATATAGCTATCGTGATCCTCATACCGAGGGGGCTATGGAGGAGTATTTCCAAAAGATTCCCAAGGAGAAGGTCTATGAGAAGACAGGTATTCAGTTCATGAACTTCAATTCTCTTTTCCAGTTGTCAACCATGCGTAAGAATAACGATTCCGCATTGAATGCAGCCTGGAAAATCTTGTTCATGCCCGATGCGCTCACGTATATGCTAACAGGAGAGGCTGTCTGTGAATATACCATCCTATCCACCAGCCAGATGCTGAATCCCCGCACCAAAAAGATTGACACGGAGTTGTTGGATGTCATCGGTCTGAAGGAAAGTCAGTTCGGTCGGTATGTGAATCCTGGAGATAGGGTAGGGACCCTCACTCCCGAAGTCCAGCGACTGACCGGTCTTGGCCCTGTTCCCGTCGTGGCTGTTGCAGGACACGATACCGCTTCTGCCGTGGCCTCCGTTCCTGCCCAGAACCCCAATTTTGCCTATCTTAGTTGTGGCACCTGGAGTCTGCTGGGTATCGAAACCAAGGATGCCATCATCAACGAGAAGAGTTATCAGTATAACTTCACCAACGAAGGTGGCATAGAGGGTACCACCCGTTTCCTCAAGAACATCTGCGGCATGTGGCTTCTGGAGCGTTGCCGTCAGGAATGGACGGATGCACCTTCAGATGTTAATAAGATAAATGCGGATGCTATGGAGGCCGAGCCTTTCCGTAGTTTCATTAATCCCGACGATCCCCGCTTTGCCAATCCCCAGAGTATGGTAAAGGCCATTCAGGACTATTGTCGCGAGACCAACCAGCCCGTGCCCGAAACCTACAAACAGATAGCACGATGCATCTTTGAGAGCCTGGCCCTCCGTTACCGTGAGGTGGTAGGTTACCTGCGCGAGTTGGCGCCCTTCCCCATAGAGAAGTTGCATGTCATAGGTGGCGGCACGTACAATCATCACCTGATGCAGATGACAGCCGACTGTCTCGGCATCCCTGTAGTAACAGGTCCTGTTGAGGGTACTGCCATCGGCAATATCATGTTGCAGGCCAAAGCAGCCGGCCTGGTCGGCGACATCTTCCAGATGCGTAAGATTATAGCCGACAGCATAGAGCAGCACACTTATCTTCCCACAGATACCAAATCCTGGGATGAGGCCTACCAGAGATATCTAAATTTACTAGGCTCTCCTAGGCTCTCCTAGGATTTCCTAGGATTTCCTAGACCATCCTAGGTCTTCTTAGAGTTTCCTAGTTTCCCTAGCCCCTTAAAAAACAATAACAATATGGAAAAAAATCTTTTAAAACAGTCTTATTCCGTAGCCCAGCAGCGCTACGCAGAAATCGGTGTCGATACAGAAAAGGTACTGCAGCAGATGCAGGATTTCCACCTCTCTCTCCATTGTTGGCAGGCCGATGATGTAAAAGGATTCGAAGTGCAGGCCGGTGCCCTCAGTGGCGGCATCCAGAGCACGGGCGATTTCCCCGGTGCAGCCCGTAATATCGATGAACTGCGTTCAGATATCCTGAAGGCCATGAGTCTTATCCCCGGTAACCATCGTCTGAACCTGCATGAAATCTATGGTGATTTCCAGGGCAAGGTGGTTGATCGCGACGAGGTTACTGTAGAGTACTTCCAGAGTTGGATCGACTGGGCCAAGGCCAACAATACCAAGTTGGATTTCAACAGCACCAGTTTCTCACATCCCAAGAGTGGTAACCTTTCGCTTGCTAACCCCGACAAGGGCATCCGTGATTTCTGGATAGAGCATACCAAGCGTTGCCGTGATATTGCCAATGCTATGGGCGAGGCTCAGGATGATCCCTGTATCATGAACCTTTGGGTGCATGACGGTTGCAAGGACCAGAGCGTGAACCACATGATGTACCGTCACTTCCTCAAGGAATCCCTCGATGAGATATTCCAGAAGAAGCAACCCATGATGAAGGACTGTCTCGAGGGTAAGGTGTTCGGTATCGGCCTGGAGAGTTTCACCGTAGGCTCACATGATTTCTATACCGCATACTGCTCTAAGAACAATATCATTCAGACCATTGATACTGGTCATTATCATCCTACAGAAAGTCCTGCCGATAAGGTTAGTGCCCTTCTGGATTTCATTCCCGAACTCATGTTGCATGTCAGCCGTCCCATCCGTTGGGATTCCGACCATGTAACCATCATGGATGATCCTACCCTGGATCTTTTCTCTGAGATTGTACGTGCAGGAGCCCTCAACCGTGTACATTACGGACTGGACTTCTTCGATGGCAGCATCAACCGTATCGGAGCATACGTTATCGGTTCCCGTAGTGCTCAGAAGTGTATGCTCCGTGCTTTGTTGGAGCCCACTCAGACCATCAGCCAGTATGAATTGGCAGGTGAAGGTTACAAGGTGCTCGCCCTCTTGGAGGAAGCCAAGGCGCTGCCCTGGCAAGCCGTTTACGATGAGTTCTGCCAGCGCAACAATGTACCCGTAGGTCAGGACTTCATCCCAGAGATTGACCAATACGTTGCAGAAGTAACCAGTAAGAGATAAATCATAGGATTTCCTAGGATATCCTAGGTCCTCCTAGGTCTTCCTAGGCCTTCCTAGAAAAAAAACAAAGAAATGATAACCCTTGGATTACTCATCATCGCCATTGGCGCTTTCTGCCAGTCCAGCAGTTATGTGCCCATCAATAAGATTAAGTCTTGGAGCTGGGAAAGCTACTGGTTGGTGCAGGGCATCTTTGCCTGGCTCATTCTGCCATTCTTAGGTGCTTTGTTAGCTGTCCCTGCGGGACACAGTCTCTTTGAGCTTTTCACAGCAGATAATAGTTTTAACATCGGTATGACCGTGCTCTTCGGTGCCCTCTGGGGCGTAGGCGGACTCACTTTTGGCCTTAGCATGCGCTATTTGGGTGTTGCCTTGGGGCAGAGTATAGCCTTAGGAACCTGTGCTGCCCTTGGTACCATCATGGGCCCTGTTTTCCTCAGTTGGTTCTTCCCTGAGCAGGATCCGCTTTCCAAGCTTACCCTCTCCGTTTTGTTGGGAGTGGCTGTAACACTTTTTGGTATTGCTATCATTGGCATTGCCGGCAGTATGAAGAGCGCTTCTTTGAGCGAGGAGGAGAAACGAAAAGCTGTTAAGGATTTCAATTTCCCCAAGGGTCTCTGTATAGCCCTTTTGGCAGGTTTCATGAGCGGATGCTTCAATGTGGGTCTTACCTTCGGAGCTGATATCAACTTCGGAGAACTTACCGACCCCATGTTCCGTGCCCTCCCGGCTACGTTGCTTGTAACATTGGGCGGTTTCTTCACCAATGCTGTGTATTGCCTCTACCAGAACCAGAAGAACCAGACATGGTCGGATTACGGCAAAAAAGCCGTTTGGAGCAACAATATCCTGTTCTGCCTCTTGGCTGGTGCTTTGTGGTACAGCCAGTTCTTCGGCTTATCGTTGGGTCAGGGCTTCCTGCGTGAGTCACCCGACCTCATCACCTTCTCCTTCTGCATCCTCATGGCATTGAATGTAACGTTCAGTAATGTCTGGGGCATCATCTTAAAGGAATGGAGGGGCTGCAGTCGTGAAACTATCACCGTCCTCCTCATAGGCATAGCGGTCCTAATTCTCAGCTCCTTTATACCACAGATAATTTAAAGAATAGGAAAGGCTAGTAAAGACTAGGAAAGACTAGGAAGCCCTAGAAGCCCTAGATAGCCCTAGAAGCCCTAGGAAATCCTAGAACCTCCTAGGAAATCCTAGAACCTCCTAGAACCCCTTAAATAAAAAATAAACAATGAAAACCATCTTATCCTCCCGCCCCGCCCTGAAAGCTGTTATTGACCAGATAGCCGAAGTTACCGGATACCTCTGGCAGAACGGATGGGCCGAGCGTAATGGTGGTAACATCACCGTTAATATCACAGAGTTTGCAGATGCAGAGATGGCCGCAATGCCAGCTCTTGTACCTGCCATACAGATTGGCAAGGAGCTTCCCATGCTTAGAGGTAAGTTCTTCTATGCCAAGGGTACTGGCAAGCGTATGCGTGACCTCGCCCGCTACCCCATGCAAAACGGCTCCATTATCCGTATCTGTCCCGATTGTGCCAGCTACGAGATTATTGCCGATGAACCCGTCCTTCCCACTAGCGAGTTGCCCAGCCATCTGGCTTTGCAGAACTATCTTCTGCAGACGGGCAGTTGCTACAAGGCCACCCTGCATACCCATCCCATCGAGCTGGTGGCCATGTCGCATATCCGCCGTTTCTTGGAGGGCGATGAACTGACCCGTGTCCTCTGGTCTATGATACCCGAAACCCTCGCCTTTGCCCCCTTAGGCATAGGCATCGTACCTTATAAGATACCCGGCTCAATAGAACTGGCAGATGCCACCTTGGAGCAGATCAAGACCCACGATGTGGTTCTTTGGGAGAAGCATGGCACAGTAGCGGTCGGAACAGACATCATGGATGCCTTCGATCAGACCGATGTCCTCTGCAAGGCTGCCAAAATCTACCTCTCAGCCCGCGCCATGGGTTCTGAACCCGAAGGCATGACCGATGAGGCCATAAAGGAAATCCAGCAAGTCTTCAACCTCCCCAAAGCCCGCCCGTGCTGAGGGTTGAAACGTTAAAGTTTATAGTTTATAGTTTATAGGTTATTGGTTATTGGTTATCGGTTATCGGTTATCGGTTATTGGTTATCGTTGTTAATTATGAATTATGAATTGTGAATTAGGGCGACTGGCTCTAATAGCACCACCAATCATCTTTGGTGCGGCATAGGGCCTGTGCCACGCAGTTCATGGTTTTGCAGAAAGGTACACTAACAGTTTCGTCTTTCTTCCTGTATTGGTATTGCCATGGGGTAACGATAAGCAATTTGCTCATGGCACATTGTTCTATGCGTTCAGCTGATGGGTGATAAACTTCTGGGAATCCGTTATCCGCTATCAGCACTACAGTATGGCCGCGGTGCTGGGCTTCATCCATAATCTCCTGCTCACCTTTGGCTATGCGGGCACTTACCAGCACGGTACCGTGTTCAGCCTCTTCAAGGCAACGCTGCTTTTGTTCACTAAACCGGTTTGCATCTTTACGGTGGCATACTACTGGCAAGCATCGCTTCTGTGATAGTAATGTACGATTGCCATAGCTATCACAGATAACCATCCCGCCTGCCAGAAGGAGGCGGGGCTCTATCTGCGATAGGGCTTCTTGGGTAATAAAGCGTGGAGCACATTCACGCATAAGAAAGCCACGCAAGGCAGCAAGAGTGATAGCCGTATTGATAGTACCACGCTGGGGCATCAGCATGGCGCGGTTGCTGGTGCGTAGCAATCGGCTACGCGGGTTAGCTGCAATATAAGCACGCTGTGTAGCTAATTGTTGGGCATCTACTGGCATCACATCACAGTAGCCAGGGTTAAAGAGGGGCTGGCGGCCAGTGGAAAAGCGAGGCTTACCGCCGGCAAAACCGGCTGGTACACTGCCAGGGATGATGTGCGGATTACCACCGGCTGGCACACTATCAGCGGTTGCTGTTAGGTCCTCTTTTATGAGTGTTGCATCGGGTTTTGCCCGTTGCATTATTGTTTCCCCGCTATCAATACCCGCAATCTCCCAATAGCGCTTATTGCAGCCCTTCTTAAAGCCTGCAATAACCTGCCCAAGGCTTTGCACCTTACCATTCTGGCTTAGTATCCTATCCTGCACCTCCAGTATAAAGTGCAGGTGCTCTGGCATAATAGCATACGTATCTACCACTATCATGGGGTAATAGGCATGTATGGTATGTAGGAGTTCATGCTCTACCATTTTCCCGATAGCTGAAAGAGCTGTGCGGGGTGCATTGGCAGAGCCATCAGGAGCGGAAATGTCACCTACCACCTTACCAAGGGGCTGGCCTAACTCATCTGCTACACGTATGGTAATATGGTACACGCCAGCCCATGTATAATCATGAGCCATGGCGCGCCACGTCATCCTATGGTTGTTATCAGCCAAATTTAACGATAATGAAAATTTAGGTTAGGGGTTAGAGGTTAGGGGTTAGAGAATTAAGAATTTAGAGAGAAGAATTAAGAATTGATAATTAAAACGAAAACGAAAACAATTAAGCTGTTAAGCTATTAAGCCATTAAGCTATTAAGCTAATAACCTGAAACCAGTATCGGTTATAGAAACGATAACCTTTATTGGGCCTTAGTTCCCCTCGCCCACGGGAGAGGGGTTAGGGGTGAGGCTGTTATGAGTAACCCTATTAGCAATAGCACTAAGATAGCTAAGGCGGTGTAGGCTATGGTCTCTGTGATATGAACGGTCTGGGGATCGAAGGTCATGACAACCGTATGCTTGCCAGCAGGAATACGAATGGCACGGAGCACATAGTCGGCACGGGCTATCTGGGTATCCTGACCATCTACGGTACAGGTCCAGCCGGGATAGTAAATTTCACTGAAGACCACTACACCACCCTTCTCGGAGTTCACCTCGTAAGCCAGACGGTTTGCCTCGTACGCTGTGAGCGTAACCTTAGCAGTGCTATCTGACTGCAGCGCCTCATCACCCAGTACCTCTTGGAACTTTTTATCCACCACTGCTACATGTTTGGTAGCCAGTCCGTGCAAGGAAGCTAATTCAGCATCTGCATCATCCACATACTGCACCTTATCTACAAACCATGCATTGCCATTGGCCCAAGGATTCATAACAGACACCTTGCCGGAATCCTTTGTTCCCATGATAGCATACTTCATATTAAGCATATTCAGTACGGGGTAAAGGCTATCGCCATTCACGGTCTCCAGCAATCCGCTGGTCTGAACTGCCGCCTGCTGCAAAGCACTCATCTCGGGTGATATATGCTCCTCAATTAACTCCTGATAACGACGCAACTTGGCAGCGTGGTAACCGCCAATGCTCTTATGATAGTAAGAGGTAGTGTTGTCATTGAAGGTGCTTACTGTCATATTCAACACACGATGGTATTTATCAGGATCCTGAAGGATAAGCTCATCGGCCTGGCTGGGCGGGAAGGCCTGTGCATTGGTACGTGGTGTAACAAACATGCTGTCATTAAGGTAGCGTTTGTTGATGCCCCACATATCGGCTAAGCAAAGTACAATGATGCATGCCACCATGGGAACGGTCTTAATCTTGCCCCAACGGTAAACAAGCAGAATCAGGGTGCCCACAACAATAATAATGAAGCTGCGCATGGCATCAGCCGTAAACATAGCCTGACGCATCTCGCTCATATTGGCGAGTATCTGCCCAAGCATCTCCTGCGGAATGTAGCCTGCACTGACATACTGTTGCATATACATCTGGTCGGTAGTGGAGATGTAATTGCCAAAGAAGGCATCGGGCATAAGCCAGAACAGGAAGCACATTCCGGCGGTAATAGCAAATGCTATTAAAAGTTGAGAGTTTAGAGTTGAGAGTTTAGAGTTGTTTTTAGATAATTGTGAATTATGAATTGTGAATTGTGAATTCTCTACAATTTCCTTCAGTGCCAGCATGGCGAGGAGGGGGATGGTGAATTCCGCGATGACCAGTATGCTGGCTACGGTGCGGAACTTATCGTACATGGGAATGTAATCCAGGAAGAAGTCAGTGAAGGGCATGAAGTTCTTACCCCATGAAAGCAGAATACTGAGAATGGTAGCTGCTAAAAGGCACCACTTCATGGGTCCCTTAACAATGCACAAACCCAACACAAAGAGGAAGAGCACGAATGCTCCCACATATACAGGTCCGCTGGTGCCGGGCTGCTCACCCCAGTATTGTGTGAAAGCACGATAGATGGGAGCAAAGGTAGTGTTTGCATGCTTCATGGCCACTTCATTGGATGCCAATGGAACACTGGCACCGCCCTTGGTATTGGGAACCAAAAGGGTCCAGGTCTCACCAATACCGTAGCTCCATGCTGTGATATAACTACGCTCCAAGCCACCAGAAGTCTGGTTGGCAGGATCTTTGGTCTTTTGTGTCAGTTCACTCTTGCCGCGCATACTCTCCTTGCTGTACTCCCACGTGTGATAGAGGTTGCTCAGGTTGATGCAAACACCCAGGATACCACCAACGGCAAAGCAGGCTGTTGCACGGAACCACTGCTTGAGCGTTTTCTGGCGAATGGCATCAATAAAGTAGGCCAGCGACATGAAGCCTATTACAAAGAGGAAGTAATAGGTCATCTGCACATGGTTGCTCAGAATCTGCAAGGCGGTAAAGATACCCGTTACCACTACGCCCAACATATATTTGCCTCTGTAGCACAGCACCATACCTGCTATAGTTGGCGGAATAAAGCAAAGGGTCAGGAGTTTCCAGATATGACCAGCCTGAATGATAATGAAGTAATAGCTGCTGAAAGCCCATAGGATGGCACCTAAGGCCGACATCCACACACGAAAGTCAAAGGCACGCAAAAGGATATAGAAACCTAACAGCATCATAAAAACATAGGAAGCTACCGTGGGCAGCCCCAGACGGTAGAAACTTTCCAGAGTGCTCAGCTTATCGGTACTGGAGTAGCTGGGGCTCATCTGATATGTGGGCATACCGCTGAAGAGTGTATTGGTCCAACGGGTACGCTCTCCGTTATGAGTAGCACGGTACTGCTCCATTTCTATACCACTGCCAATAGCAGCATCATGATCCTGACCGGCCAGCACCTTACCATCGCGGATGGGGCCCAGGAAATAAATCATACTAATGGCCACAAAGAAAAGGATGGCCAGTACATCGGAAATAAATTTCTTATAATTCATAATTTTCAACGATAACGTTAACGTTAACGATAACTTTTTATTCTTAATAACTGCCTCTAAACTATTCCCCTCCCTTGGGAGGGCAGGGGTGGGGCCATTTTTAAAACAAGAAAGTGAGGAGTGCGAGCACTTCTCACTTTGTCCGGATTTCATTTCCAAAAATGTTTCCCTCCCTAAAGGGAGGGTTAGGGTGGGTCTATTACTTACGCAGACCCAAAGCCTTGACGATAGCACGATAGCGATTGATGTCGCGTGACTTCAAGTAGTTGAGAAGTGCACGACGCTTACCTACCAGACCTGTCAGAGCACGCTCTGTGCTGTGGTCCTTACGGTTCTTTTTCATGTGCTCAGTCAGATGGCTGATACGGAATGAAAACAAAGCAATCTGGCTCTCAGCGCTACCGGTATCGGTAGTACCCTTACCAAACTTGCCGAAGATCTCTTCTTTTTTTGCTGAATCCAAATACATAATTCTGTATTGTTTTTAGTTAAACTTGTTTGTCGAGTAGCAACCTCTCTATGGCACTACTTCGCAAATGCGGGTGCGAAGGTACGAAAAAAAAATCAATTACCTATTATATATAGGCAATTATTTTTCAAAAAGCTCCCTTTTTGTTCATTTCTTCTTCGGTTTTGAAGAAGAGTTCTTTTCGAAAAGAACCAAAAGGCATACGCTCATTTCTTTTCAAAAAGAAACTGAGCCAAAGAAAATTCTACTTTCCCCAAACCCCTTTCTACATATAAAGGGGCTTAATTGACTACGGTAGCATACGCCGCCTTCGTCAAGGTTTTGGTATGGCTCACAAGCTTTCGCCCTTCGGGTGAGCCATGAGTAATCTTTGCTCATTTCATTTGCAAAAATAAAAAGAAAAACATTCCGCACGAGGGGGTCTTTAGAGGCAGGTTGGTTCTTGGAAGAAAGAGCTGAAATGTTGTCTGAGCAAAGCGAGTTCATTTCAGCCTTCCAAGAAACAGCCAGACGGCCCCCGAGCCAGGACGTTTTTGGCTTCTTCTTTTGTTTCTTTATCTTCTTTCCCACGGAAGAAGAAAAGAAAAAAGATTTTGGTTCTTTTTCAAAAAGAAAACCCCTCCCGAGGGGAGGGGTAGGGGGTGGGGTTAATCTCCTACAATCACTTCGGAATCCTTCTTCACCATACCGGCATCACCGCCACCGAAGACGTTACCCAAAATGGTGGCACCGTTCTTAATCTTCACCAGTGTCCATACGGTGTTGGCAAAACTTTCACCCAAACCTGCAATACCACGGCTGGCACCATAAACTTCACCGCCATAATTTTGGTTATACTTGAAGCCTGGGGTATAGTCGTCCGGAGTACCTATGGTACCACTGATGGTGACAGTACACATTGACTGCTTGCCTTTGGTGTGTCCCTCAGTCGTATCATCCTTCTTATAAGGATCATAAGTTTGACCAATCTTTGGAGCACCAACACTGGCATTAGAGCCTCCGCCATATACATTGCGGTGGATGATACCGCCATTGATGTTCACCTCAGTGAAGCGTGTCACAGAACCAGCTGAGTTGCTGTAGTCTATCTCCTTCATAGGTACTGTATTACCGGACGATGGGTTCTTGTAGTTAACTACTTCAATTTCTCCAGTGCCATCTTCGTTGACGGTATGACGCCCGTTGTAATTCAAGTCATACTCGTACTTGCTGATACCAGAGCCAGAACCATATACATTACCGCGATGTGTCCACTGGTCATTATCAAGATCCGAAGTATTCGTCAAGGCAGCTTCCTCACTAACCGCATTCTTATCCAGCGTCTTTAGTACGTCTGTTCTGTTAGTATACGAATAGGCCATACCGATTTCACCGTAGTTGACGGTCACCTTCGTGTCTCGGCGCACATGACCATCCTGACCACCGCCATAAACTGAACCAAGAATGGTAGGACCAGAAGCTGGTACAGCTGGCTCTGCTGGCTGGTAACCCGGTTCTCCTTCTGTTCCAACAGCCGGTTTTGCAGGTTTACCCAAAGTGCCAATGGTGACATCCGTCTCGTTGACATAGCCGGAGAAGAAGGCTGGGCAGTAGTGGTAGCGTGGTGTCTCAGAGATATTCGGAGCAGCCTCACCGGTACAACCGCCGAATACGTTTCCGTACGGGAGATTGTTCTTCACGGAGCTGCTGGGATTAGTCGGATCTACGTAACCCACTATACCGCCGAGGATATTGACCGTGGTCTTTCCGCTGTTCAGGAAGTGCCAAGCGTTATCCTTTACAGAAGTATTGTCATTCGGGTCATATTCACTCGTCCACAGGTTTTCGTTAATATTCTCTCCATAGCCAGGTGATTTGCCATCTGCTGAGTAGTCGTCGGTTCCGCCGGAATAGTTACCCTTGCCCACGGAGGCCATGTTACCTCCACCATAAACATTACGATGAACACGACCACCGTTCATGGTCACGTAGGTGTTTCCCATAACCTTTCCGGCAATCAAGCTATATACATCGGCATCATAGTAATCATTGACGTCTTCAGAACCTTCGGTTGCACCAATTTTAAGCAACTTTAGCTTGTAGGTACCTTTACCCTTACCAGCACCATAGATCGAATGTCCTATCAAACCCTTGTTCAGCGTAACATGGGCATCTCCATATACATAGCCGTCTTCACCACTTCCATGTACAGAACCCGTTACACATGGTATTGTATAGTCATTCTCTATCTCTTCTTCCGTCTTATCATCTTCAGGCGGATTGGTATAATTGATGTTCACCACAGTTTCATTGACGTATGCCAGATGAGCCGTAGCATAGCGATCGCCAGCCTTACCGCGGGAACTGCCGTAGACGTCGCCGCCATCAATGTTCTTTGTACCGATGTGACCGCCCGTCACATTTACAGTGGTCCTACCTGTATTTGTTGCGAACTGGAACTCATACGGCCAACTAAGTGCGAAGCTCTTTGTCTCATCAGCATGCTTAGCTGTTTCCACTAGAGGTCCTTTAGAGATAGTATCATTACCATTGGTGATGTTACCAACCGAACTCATGGCACCTCCGCCATAGACACTACGTCCTATATGTCCTCCCGCAATGTTTACGATGGTACTACCACCCACCATACCGGCTCTTGCGTTGAAGTGTTGCTTACCGTCAGTACCTGTATAGGTATCTTCACCACTACCGGCACCATATACGTTGCCGCGTTTTGAGCGGACTTCATCGTTGAAGGCAACACCTTTTCCTAAGTCCCACCAAGGTTCAACCTCGTTGGTAGCCGGATTCTTATCTGGAACACCAATGGAACCGCTATTGATAGTCACTGTGGCATTACTGTAGTTATGGCCGTTTTCACCACCACCATATACAGAGCCCTTGATAAGGGGAGTCGTATAGTCATCGTTGGCTTCCGGATCAGCCTTAAGGGTACCTATATTGACAACGGTTTTGTACACCCAAGCCAAATTATCACATGGATCTAGAGATATTGGTGAGCCCACAGGTACTGACAGGGCACCGCGTGACGAACCGAATACCAGTCCGTTATCGCGTCCACTGATACCAATTGTACCGCCAGTGATATTTACGGTTGCCGTGCCGGTAGGTGTTCTGTCACCTTGTGGTTGATACGGATAGATGGGTTCTTTGTTGGTGTATCTCCACTGGTATGGAACGCCAGCCAAAGGTATGTAGGCCGGATGACCTGCTCCGTCGGAGCGATCGAATGTTCCTACTGAACCCAAAGCACCACCACCATATACCATATGGTAGATGCTACCGCCAGTGATATTGACGTTGGTATTGCCCATAACCTGTCCGGTATAGGAGTTATTCATGGAGCCCTTACCGCCACCATATACGTTGCCCATTGTAGCACTACCGAACATCACGTAGCCGGGATTCGAGTCATCCTTGGCTTTTACCTCGTTTCGGCCTATCTCACCGCCACTGATGTTGACATGGGTATTACCACCTAAAGCAGCTAACTCGCCACCGCCAAATACACTGGCTCGTACATGACCGCCGCTCATAGTTATGGTAGAATTGTCTGTGACGAGAGCACCCAACAGGTCGGCTTTGTCACTTGTAGTCACTTCTGCGATCTTATCCTCTGTTCCGTAGCCGCCGCCATAGACACTGCCGAAGGTGTACTGCACAGCGCTATTGCCACTTTCGGGATAGGTAGTTGGAACATCAACGTTGGCTTTCTGAGGTGCTTCGTTTTCGCGGACCTCAACACCGATAGTTCCACCCGTGATGGAGATTTCTGTACCATAGTTCTTTTCGTTTGTAGTATGGTATCCTGTCACAGCACCGAACTCGCCACCGCCATAAACATTACCCTTAATCCAGGCATCGTCGCTGATGGTCAGTTTGGTACTCTTAACGTTACCCAGCTTTGTCCAGTTGCTGATTTCTGTACCATCCAGTGCAGTACGGCGTCCCATACCACCGGTGAAGACATTGCCACCCTTGGTATGAGTCACTCTACCGTTAGTAGAATCATACAAGGTGTTGGGTACATGGTTGTAATTCTTCCATTTCTCCCAGTCACCACCTGAAGTGGTGGTCCACTTGCTAATGTCGGTTTCTGTGATAGTGTTGGGGGTGTTGTCATCATTTGGTATGATAAATTCATAATTATTACCAATGGTACCACCGCTAATGTCGATGGTGATGTGCCCGTGGGTGTGACCTGGAGCATCAGCTGTATGCTCTGTCTCAACGTCATCTTCGTCCTTACCATCAGGTATCATTGCGCCATAGTGAGGATTGTCAGTTGTCCCATCGCTGAGTTTGGGTGCTGCCAGATAGGTACCTACAGAACCGAGTCGTCCTCCACCGTAGATGGAGCCTAACATGGTACCGCTGTTAATAGCTATATTAATGTCACCGCAAACTACACCAGCCGTAAGAGCCTCACCAGAGAATCCACGACCACCACCGAAGACGTTACCATCCACGTAGCTGGTTCCCCAAGTACCGATGATGGGACCGGAAGCAGGTTCATAGCCTTCTTCACCTACTGTGCCGACGGCTGCCTTACCGATAGTCATCGTTACACTACCCAGCACGTGACCATCCTCACCTCCGCCGAAGACGGAGCCATAGACGATACCGCCAGTGACTTTCACATCCGTATCCTGAACGTCGGTACGTTTGTTGAAGTGTGTACGCTGGTCACCCTTACCGGCACCAAAGAGGTAGCAGGTTACGGGGTGTGCGGCAATCTGAGCCAGTGTACGTGGCAAACCAAGCGTACCACCTGTCATTTCAACATAGCATTTACCCTTGGTACTGGTTATCTCATTACCACCATATATGTTAGTCAGTACGTGTCCGCCACTGATGGTTACGTGCGTATTGCCCTCTACCATACCTGCTGTCTCCAACCATTCGTAAGCGGGCTCTCCTTCTCCTGGATTATGCACTTCATATGGCCAGTAGCCGGAACCTCCACCAAAGACATTACCATAGAACGTATGACCGTCAGACCCTTCTTTGCTGGATTCATCCTCTATAGCATGTTGATCGTAGGGCAGATATTTCTTTTCGGTATCTCCCGGGTAAATCTTACCGTAATCCCAGTGTGCACACTCTGGCATAGCATTAGCCTTTTCTTCAATTTGTGCTGGCGTAGCTGTTAATGGGTCAATGAAATCCGCCTCTGCGTACGCTGCTGTCAGATCTTCTCCCAGACCAATCTGTCCGCCTTCGATATTCACCCAGGTATCTTGGAGCACATGACCATTTTCACTACCGCCATATACACCACCGGCAATAAGAGGTCTTGTAATATAGTCTGCTTCACCTTCATGTCCTGCCACATAACCGTTCTTGATGGTCACATGGGTCTCGTTCACGTAGGCTTTGTACTCAATATCCGGATCCACTGCAGGGTCTTTGCTGTCACCGCGACTGGCTCCGAATACATAACCATAGTCATCGGGGTCTAGAATATTATTTGAACTATCAAAATTCTTCATGTGCATTGGTTTCGGGGTAATAACCTGGCCTGTAGGATCTCCTGAGTTAGCCGCAGTACTTGGATAGTTGGTAAGGGTAAATGGTCCTACGTATCCACCTGTTACGGTGACTGTACATGTACCGGTATTTGCCTCAAAAGCAGTGGGCTTTTGGATGCAGCCGCTGTGGCTATGACCGGTTGGAGTTATTTTGGTCTTAATTGTTCCAACACCACCTAAGTTTCCACCACCGAAGACGCGGTCACCCACCGTGCTACCTTTGCCTAAAAGAACCTTGGTGTTACCAGTCACGTCTGCAGAGTTTCCACCGCCAAAGACACTTCGTGTGATGGTGGCCACATCGCGGTAAGAAGAATTTTCGTCGTAAGTATTGATAGGAACCAAGACGTTCTCAGCATTGAGATGCGTACCTGTACCAAGCTCCACATACGTGTCTCCATCAATAGTGGCCTGGTCGCCTCCACCGAAGATATTGTCGATGGTACCGACTGCCAGAACAGCCTTTCCATACGTAGAACCTTCTGCTGCCTCATAGCCGCTAACATAATACGTATAAGTGGTTCCATGGTCGGTGACTTCATGTGCGCCTTGAGTGAATTGGCTATATGATTCATCCACATATTTGGCAGCAATATAACCTTGCTCCATATTTACATTGATGTGAGGACTGCCGATTACCAATGCTTCATTACCTCCACCAAAGATTTCTCCAATCTTTGTGGCAGAAATAACATTGATCTGGGGATTCGCCTTCGGGTAACCGTAAATACCTTTAGCCAGCAGGGCATTCTTAACTTGTTCTTCGTCGTTAGGATCAGTTACCGTTGCCATGGCTGCTATACTGTCTTCTCTAAACTTCTCATAGTCCCTTGGCTCATAAATATCCTTGTTTTCTGCATCTTTTTCTCCGGTATTATAATAGCCATAGATAGAGTAGGGGGCATTTACACCCAAACCGCCGCCATACAGTTTGTCAATAACGATAGGCTTACATCCTTCCTCCTTGATGGTCACTGTGATAGCACCATAGATGTGTCCACTGGTATCGTTACCGCCATAAACTGCACCGAAATGTCCATTGGTAACCGTCAGGTTAACATCGCTTCGTACATCGGCATCTGTTGAGCCTCCGAAGAGCACGCCCATATAATCCACACAATTCATCTGTATGCGGGCTTCACCGTCAATCTCAGCATTCTTACCAGCACCGTAGGACTTGTCGATAACTACCTGACATTCGGTTGATGTCTCGAATACTGACAATGCCAGTGTGCGGATATTACCTGCCTCGTTGCTACCACCATAAACAAAGTGAATACGTCCTCCGATTACGTTTGTCTCTGCTTTTCCTGTACCATACGAATAGTTGGCTTCTCGATATTCCTTTTCTATGGCATCTGATTTCTTATGAGCTACGTATGGATGCTCAGATGAACCGTCACCATCGTTTGTAACATCAGTTCCCGTAGTGGTATACTCCATAAAGTCATAGTAACCCACGTTGGCACCCGGGTTCTGATACAACTTGCCATCACTCTTCTGATATGCGTCCTTTCCGTTACCGCCACCGAAAAGCTCATCTATCTCGTAGGTACCATAAACGTTCAGCAAGTTGGCAGGTGTAGATGCTGCATTACCTCCACCATATACCTGTCTGATGCTCGTCTTTTCGCAACCGTCAATGATGACTTCTGCAAACTCGGTAGTAGCCTTGTAGTCAGCTGCTGTTCCGTTGGCTTGTGGTCCGTATGGTTGATAGAGTGCCAGGTCACCGCCACCATATACTGCCTCCACGTCATACTTCTTGTTAGCAACAGCTATTCGCATATCTTCTGTTTTTGTTAGGCCGGTAAGGTCAACATGTAATTCCGTTGCGAACTTTGCCAATTCAGCCCTTTCTACAGCATCTTGTATGCGTTTCAGAGCCTCAGTCTTTTCTGCGTCGCTTCCATTTCCGGCAAGAATGGTCTTGTCGGCTGCAATGGCCGTTGCAAGATCATATGTACCTTCCGCAAGGGTGACTAATTCGCCATAACTCGTAATGGAGTAGCCGGCGATATTGTTGAACTTGTCATATTTTTTATAATCATCATTTTCATTTAAGGCATCATGAATTGCTAACTTGTCCTTGTGCTGTGTAGCATGCACATGCACCTTCACATGTCCTCTGGGCGTACCGTTCAGGTCGTTACCACCGAAGACACGTCTTACAGAACAGCCTCTTGACGTAGTAGGCACAACAAGGATGACATTTCCTTCGTCGTCTGTTATTCCGTTCAAATCAACTGTTACTCTGCCGCCAACATCGGCTGCAATAGCATCATTTCCCTTGCCGCCACCATAGACATCCTCTCCAATAATTCCGCCAATCAGGGTAAGCTTTGTGTCTTTTCGGACTTGAGCTGCCTCTCCTCCGCCATAAACGTTACCGGCAATGGTGGGATAGCTGGTGTAATCATAGGTTAATTCACCAGTTTTTTTCGGAGTAATATTCACTTCTGTGGAGACAGATGTTGAGAATTGTGCAGGATTTGTTTCTGTTGTGCCCAGACCACGGCTGGCACCAAATACATTACCACCATAGCTTGCAGCATAATCCGTAGCAGAACTGATTGTTCCACCAGTGATGTTCACTTCATTACCGCTTTGTTTGCCTTCTCCATGTCCTTCATCCGTATCACCCTTCTTATATTGATAATAGGATTGTCCAATCTTAGGTGCACCTACGTTGGCCAAAGAACCACCACCATAGACATTACGGTGAATGGTACCACCATTAATCTGTACGTTTGTGAATCGGGTTACAGAACCTGCAGAGTTACTGTAGTCCTTTTCATATAATGTAATCTTTCGGGCTCCATAGTTGTCAATATGATCATTGTAGTCTCCATCGTTATTGAAGTCATACTCGTACTTGCCGATTCCGGAACCAGAACCATACACATTACCGCGATGGAGCCACTGCGGATGTGACAAATCACTGGTGCCAATCAACAAATTTGCCGTGGTGGCGTCTGTATAGGGCTTTCCTATTTCACCTGCATCAATAATCACGTGCGTATCTCGGCGGACATGACCGTCCTGACCTCCACCATAGACTGAACCGAAAATCTTGGGTGGTTCTACACCTGCACTGTCGTACACGTGAACATGTGTTTCGTTAACGTAACCGGAGTAGAAAAGGGGAGCATAGAGGTAACGCGGTGACTCCTCGATGTTAGGTGCTGAGGCACCACGGGCTCCGCCAAATACATTTCCGTATGGCAGTCCGTCCTTCATGCCGTCCTTGTCTGGGCCGTCAGATGTTTTTATAATACAGCCCACTTGGCCGCCTTTGATGTTTACGTATGTCTTGCCGCTGCTAAGGAAGGCTTGACTGAATTCGCTCACGTTATCCCACAGATTGCCGGTAAGTGTCTCGCCATAACCTGAGGTCGAGTAGTCATCCGCTCCACCAGAGTAATTGCCCTTTCCGGTAGATGCCATGTTACCGCCACCGTAGATATTGCGCACTACATAGCCGCCTTCCATTTCTATGTAGGTGTTACCATACACCTTACCGGCAGTTACACTGTAAATATCGGCAGTATAAGCTCCGCCTCCGTCAATTCTGTTCAGTGAATGTTTGTAAGTATCCTTACCCTTTCCGCCACCATACATGGCATGACCTATCAAACCTTTCTTCAGGATAACCTTGGTATTATCAATCACATGACCGTTTTCACCGCCACCGTAAACGGAACCGGTGATACAGTCGTAATCGTAGGTGTCGCCGGTCTTGTCTTTGTAGTTTGCTGGAGTGGCACTATTGTCCACAGGATACTCAATATTTACCTTTGTTGCCTTTACATTGGCGCAGAAGGCATAATCGTAGCGTGAGCCCGCTTTACCCTTTCCTCCACCAAATACATCACCGTTGTCTTCTCTTCGGGCTTTCTTTTCTTCATCCGATGCGGCAGCCCCGTCTATTGTGGCAGGTCCTGTATAGTCCTTTCCGGTGATACCGATACGTCCACCGTCAATGTTGATATTGGTTGTACCTCCTACTGGACCATTTGCCATATAAGGAATGAAGCCCATCTTATACGGCCAGCTAAGAGCGAAATCATAGAGTTTTTCATCGGACGTTCCGGGTGTTCCTGTATGAGTGTCATGCTTTACTGCATCTGTGAAGTTAATCAAGCCCACCGTTGCCATCTCGCCACCGCCATAGATATTCTTCTCCACTTGACCGTCCTTGATGTTGATGTACGTGTCACCACACACGATGCCGGCTAATTGCATAGGAGTGAAGGTGTATTCGTCGTAATCGAATCCGCCTGCGGGAACGGTAGTCTCGGTCTCAAAGTCATCACTTCCGTATCCACCGCCAAAGACATCGCGTTTAATAGTCGGGTTATCTGAACTAGTTGTTGTAATGGTTGTGTTATCATCTTCTAAGATGCCGCCTACAGTCGTGTAGGTATCTCCACGGGTCATACTGAACTCTGCACCGCCATATACATTGCCCTTGATGACAGCATTGCCGTAAATGTTAACCTTCGTTGTCTTAACCGTTCCCAGTTTAGGCCAAAGATCGTTGGTGCTTCCGTTCAACAATGTCAGTCGTCCCATACTGCCACCGAAGACGTTTCCTCCCTTGGTGTGACTCAGCAGATAAAGATTTTTGTCGTTATCATCTTTTCCATAGTAGAATTCGGTCTTTGGTATATGGTTCTCTGTCTTCCATGTTTCCAAATCATTTTGGGCTTGAATTCTTCTTGGAACTGGCTGGAATTCCCAATCATTACCAATGGTACCACCGCTGATGTTTACGGTGATATGGCCGTATTTTTTACCACCTTCATCTTCTCTAAGCTGACCATAGGAAGAATCACTGGAATCCATAAAACCAATACCCACGGAAGCCATACGACCACCGCCATAGATGGAGCCCAACATGGTACCGCCGGTAATATTTACCGTTGTGTTGCCGCCTACAGCACCAGCAGCCAGGTTTCCACCGCTGAATCCACGACCACCACCAAAGATGTTACCATCCACATAGCTGGTGCCCCAAGTACCGATGATGGGGCCATCATTATATGTAGTGCTACCAATTGTGAATGGATCGCCTTTGCTAATCGTAACCGTGGCATCGCCAATCACATGTCCATCCTCAGCGCCGCCGAATACGGAACCATAAATGATACCGCCTGATACATTAACTACTACACTGCCCGCATTGGTGTACTGATTGAAGTGTGAACGCTCGTCACCCTTGCCACCACCGAAGAGGTAACAGGTAACGGGATGTGCGGCAATCTGTTCCAATGTACGCGGCACGCCAAGCGTACCACCGGTCATCGTCACTGTACATGTTCCCTTTACGTCGGTATATTCGTTACCACCATACACATTTGTTAGGATATGACCACCAGAAATCTGAACGTTGGCATTACCCTCTACCCATCCAGCCGAACGACACCAGTCGTAGCCGATATCCTCACCTATGTTATTTTTAATCTTATAGGGCATATAGCCTGAACCGCCGCCGAATACACAGCCAATCCACGTTTTTCCATCAGAAGGATTATCCGTAGTGGCAGGACTTAGGTCCGGGTGATCATTAACATACGAAGAAAAGTATTTATAATACGGATCGTAAGGCTCATATACCCAATTGGGGGCTTCGGTTGTGCCTTTATTCCTGCCGTAAGGGAAGTGCGAGCATTCAGCTAAAGCATTACCACCTACACCTGATGTGACTGTCGTTGTGAGAGGATTGATGAACTGTGCATCAGTATAGCGCTTAGGCGTAGTGGGTTTGTTATTATTATCTTTATTATATTCTCCATTACCTACACCAATCTGACATTGGTCCTGAATCTTCACGAGGGTATTGCCCAGTACACGTCCGAACTCACCACCGCCAATTACGGATTCCAGAATGAAGGCTGTACCACCGATGGTTACATCAGTGCTTCCTACATAGGTCTTGAAATGCGTATCAGGGTTAGTCGAAGGATCCTCTATGAGACCACAGCCTCCCCCCCATATCCATCCTTGTGGGACAGGACCGCCTTGCGCATCCGACCTGTTCATACCGTCAACTGCCACATCTACGGGACCAATCTGACCACCGGTAACGACAACCGTACATAAGCCGGTACCCTCTGCGCAAGAAATGGGCTTACCAATACATCCTGTATGAGCAGTATGACCATAGACGTTTGTGTGAGCCGCATCCGTACTTGTGGTAAATGTACCTACGGAACCGGAGTAACCACCGCCAAAGATACCGTTAAAGACATAACCGCCAGCCATTGTGACTCGGGTGTTACCATGAACATCAGCAGCACTACCACCGCCATAGACGGTATTACCAATGGTAACCTTTCCTGCACCTTCTGCTACTGAAGCATAAGTCCCTTCACCAGTCTTATTGGCACAGATATAAATCTCGGCATCACCGTTCTTGTTGTATGTTTCGTTGCCTGTTACATCGGCATTTTCACCGCCACCAAAGACGTTGCCTGTTATATGAGCACCTTCGGTGTCATGTTCATCAGTGCAGTCAATCGTAATTCCTGCTCCGATATTCTCACCACTCGCTGCATTGATGACATTGCCATTCGTATCAAGGACTTTTCCTTCGCCATTACGCTTCATGATATACACCTTGGCAGAGGAGTTGATGTTCACCTGCGTATTACCCTTTACCAGACCTTCCTTACCGCCACCAAAAACATTACCGATAGTACCAATAGCATCATCAATCGTGCAATGGATTGTCTTGCCATCTGAATTGTTGGTGATATCAGAAATGTTCGGGATGTAACTGAACTCCTTTGGAATATCTACGGTTGTACCAGCCTTGTTGCCTTTCATCATGTTGATGTTTATCTCAGTGTCAGCATTGGCCTCTGCATTGAAACTTCCGCCATATATGTTATCGATACGAGTGGCTGACTTAACATTCACTGTGATTTTTCCATGATGGTTAATCGGGGTCTCTACGCCACCGGACTTTAACGTGCCAGGATAAGCGGCTTCGTTACCACCGCCGACAAGGTTCTGGATGATGATGGGGTTACAGCCGTCGGTTTCCTCGATGTTAACCGTGATGTTACCTTCGATGCCACCTTCTGAGTCGTTGCCACCATAAACGTTCTTCAAAATACCACTGGTAATAGTCAGCGTAACATCGCCATGTACGTGGGCATTATAGGAACCACCATGAACATATTCGATAGCATTTCCAGAACATGAAGCTAAGATAATATTAACGTAATTAACATCACCCTCATTGCCTGCACCATATAGTCTGGTAATCCACAATGGACACGTACCAGTACCCTGTTCTGGAATAACAGGAGCCGTGCTACCGCAGCTACCTTTGGAGTCACCGCCACCGAATACCTGACCTATTTTACCACCTCGACATTCGATTCTAGCTGTACCGATGACGATAGCACCTTCATTCTCATACCAGTTGCCATCCTCTTTTTTGATGGGTCGGCCGCCGTTACCACCGCCAAAGCCGTAACCGATGTCGTAGCATCCATTTATCAAGACATCTGTTTCAGGAATAACAGCTGAGTTACAGCCACCATAGACCTTCTCAATACTGGTATCATCACAACCGTCGATAATAACATGACTCTTCTTGCCTGTAGCGGGCAGGTAATCGGCCTGATTACCACCACCATAAACAGCCTGAATATCGTAAGAGAATTTTCGGTCGCTGGAGCCGTGACCAGGAAGTATCTCTGCCTCTGTGTCTTTCCGTATTTGTCTGGTGGAATAAACGTGAACCGTTACCTCGCCCGTAGGTGTTCCATTGTGGTTGTTGCAACCGAAGACACGTCCCATTACAGGTGTAGGATAGTCTGTTCCACCAATGACGGGGTGCTCTACTTGTTGGTTGAATACAACGCCTGCTGTCTGGCTTGTAACGCCTTCATTCACCGTCACAGTAACATCACCATACACGTTGGCCATTGTCGTGGAGTTGCCTAAACCACCACCATAAACGTTACCAACGAGTCCGCCTGTCAGACTGACAGTCGTAGTATTGCTGGCCGATGTCTTGCCAGCAGCCCAAGTGCCACTTACAGCCTTCTTATAGTAATTGGTTGAGCCATTAGCCTTGGCATCTGGATTGGTGATGCGTGTATAGACACCGGCTGCCTCTGTGAAATATCCTGCAACAGGAGTAACATCTGTCTTTAATACACCAGCAGCAATCTCTTCAGCAGTGGGATCTGCTTTTACAGTTAAAGGAACATACTGGATACTTCCATCGCCATTCCAGTTGTCTGTATTGGTATTTGCCAAGGCACCGCCGCCATAGACATCATTCTTAACAACACCGCCGCTTACAGTGACAGTCACGTTCTGCTGGACATAGCCCTGTTCACCGCCACCATAGACGTTACCATAGACGATACCGCCTTTAATAGTGGCAACGGCGTTTCCTCTCACTTTTCCGGCTTCTGCAAAGGTTGAAAGACCTTTACCGCCACCATAGACGTTACCATAGGTCGTGGAGTTTTGCATACCAATCACGGTGACACCCTCAATCGTCACATCTGTGGTTGTCTGTACGAAGCCACTCTCACTGCCACCATATACATTACCCCTGACGGTACCACCCTTAATGTGCATAGAGCTTTGGCTAACTAAGGCCAGCGTTTCAAGGAACTCAAGATACATTTCCTCAGCAGTTTTACCACCCGCAGCAGTAAATCCTACCAGCGTATTCTCATTCGTCATCTTTTTAGATTGTCCCTCTCCACTTTCTACAAAATGGGGATTAACGCCCTTACCGGCACCAAAGACATGTCCTGCGTCACTGGCAGCACCATTATATCCGATTTCTGCTTTACCTTGGATGGTGACACCGCATATACCACCTCTACGCATTTTGTAAGGCATTCCATCAGGTAGATTATCAGGTGCAGGAGGTATCGTTGTTTCATTTGGGTCATTTGGACAAAGAGTAGGAGTTATACCTTTCACCCAATATCTGCCCACGGTAGCAATCTCGCCGCCGCCATATACGTTCTTCCCAATCTTGGTATCACCACCAATGGTGACAGTACTGTTACCACGTACCAGCGCTGAGTAGCCATGGGTCTCTAAGCCCTTACCGGCACCGAATACGTTTCCATAAATCATGGGGGCACAAGTGCCTTCTCCAACACCTATCTCCACCTGTGTGTTCCATTCCACACGACCAATCTCACCACCGCCATAGACGTTACCCGTACCTGCAACGAGACTTCCATTGTTAAGTGTTCCAATTGTACCATTATCAATGGTGACCTTCGTGCCTTTGTCCTTATTCTCGTTTGATGCAGGATCTTCACAAGCACCATCGTCATTAACACCCACCATGGCTTTCTCACAGGTAAAGGTGTCATCCCTACCTTTACCGCCACCAAATACATTCTGTGCTATCGTGGTATGTGTGTTCTGAACCTTGACATGGGGATTACCATGAACATCACCAGCATCACCGCCACCATAGACATTGCCACCCACAGCAGCCGTATGACTATTGTCCGTATCGCCAATCGTTACTTGTGGATTACCAGTGACAGTAGCCGTTGTTCCCAAGCCACCACCAAAGACATTTTCTGTAACAGTGCCGTTGTTGATGCTGACTGCCGGACAATTCTGACTGCTAACTGGTGTGTAGTCTGCTTGATTACCACCGCCATAGACGTTGTGGTTAACAGTACCGCCATTGATATTGACGGTTACCGTATTCTTCGGAGTACCGAGATAGTTGTTACAACCAAATACGTTGTTAACAACAGTGTTGGTACTGCTGCCTTTTTCCATCGTCACAGTCACAGGACCATAGACATCAGCAGCGATTGCAGGAACAGCGTTTTGAGCCCTCTGTCCTTCACCACCACCATAGAGGTTGCCGGTAATGGTACCGCCATAGAAATTAACCTGAGTTTCTTTTCCTTCTGTTGCCGTTTCTTCACTATTTACCAGATGAGAGTTTACCTTACCTTTGGCACTACCGCCATATACGTCACCAGTAATATTGGCATAGCCTACTGGATCACCAGCTGTAACGGTGCCGATATTCACCGTCACGTTACCTGTTACATGAGTGGTCTCACCATAGCCGCCGCCAAAGATGTTACCAGCGATATTGACACCCATATTCTGATTTCTGGTACCGATATTCAGGGTGGTATTGCCCTCTACATCGGCAGAGAAGCCACCTCCGTAGATGCCAGCTTCTTCTAAATCAATAAATTCATTCGTTGTTGGACTGATATAAGTTCCTACTGTTGAACTTGTATAGGTACCCTTTGTGATATTGACACCGATATCTTCACCTGCGTTTGCCAATGCTGTACCAACATCTACCTGAGTGTTACCCACCACTTTGGCTGCATTACCGCCACCGAATACCTGGCCTATCTTTCCTATATTATCCTGTTTAACGCCATTGATGTATCCCTTCCAGGTATTGACCCATACACGTGTATTACCTATCACTTCGGCATTATTTCCACCACCGAAAATTTTACCGATGGACGTGCAGGAGAATACATATACTTCTACGGCAGCTCTTCCTTCTGTCTCTTCATTGAAATATAAGGTGCCGGACGTGTTGGCTGTCCATGTACTTCCATCCTGAGTACATCCATAAATAGAGTAGGGAGCATTATTACCGCCGCCATAGAGCTCGCCAATCATAAGGGCCTTACAACCATCCTCATAGACGTTTACGGTGATAGATCCATGGATGTCACCACCGGCATTGTTGCCACCAAACACACGGCCGAACTTTCCGCTGGTTACTACCAGAGAAACGTTACCATTGACGGTTGCCTGCTCTGCACCACCGAACACCTGATCCACGTAGTCCTCGGGCATACATTCCAGCACAATGTTCACGTCACCATCCATGTCAGCATGACTGCCTGCACCATAGACCTTACCTACATTCAGTTCTCCACAGCAGTCTCTTCCTGTGGGGGCACTTTCACCCTTACTCTTTGTGCGAACATCCGTTCCACCACGAACATCACCTCTGGTATTACTAGCACCATAGACATTGTTGATATAACCGCCAAAGAGCTTGGTCTCAGCTTTACCTGTACCATATTGCTTTGAAGTCTTTTCTGCAGCATCGGGAGTTAAACTTGAGTAAGACTTATAACCGACATTAGCGCCAAGATTTCCCTCACCGGCACCATTACCACCACCATATAAGGTGTTGATAATGTAAGTACCCAGCACGGTCACTTTCGTAGCAGGTACGGCAGCTGCATTACCTCCACCATATACGTAGTTGATGCTGGTCTTTTGGCAACCTTCAATGATTACCTCGGCACAGGCTGCTGCAATCTTGGCTTTATTTTCTTCTTCTTTCCCTTCTTCTTCGGGATCTAATGTGGCATCTGTAGGTATATAGTCGGCTTGGTTGCCGCCGCCATAGACGGCTGCCACATCGTAAGTGGTACGGGAGGTACGTGCTGTGTTCTCGTCTTTCGCACTATCCACCGTTCGCTTTATATGCACCGTTACATGTCCTAAAGGTGAACCGTTTAGGTTATTGGCACCAAAGATCTGACCTGTTATAGGAGTGGGGTTGTCTCCTGTGGTATAGGTGGGTGTTACCTTTGCACCGTCCAACGTTACTATAACGTCACCGCCAACAGTTGCGGCAACGGGTGTAACATTTTCTGCTGCCTGTCTTCCTAAGCCACCTCCAAAGACATTACCGTTTATAGTACCCTTGAGCAGGTTCAGCGTTGTGTTGGCATTAACATCACCTAAAGCTCCGCCGCCATATACGTTACCGTGAATGATGGCTGTTCCGGAGTGATCAGCCTCGCTCCCGGTCTTCTCGCGTCCGACGTTCACCGTTACATTGCCATTCACCAATGTAGGTTCACCATAACCGCCACCAAAGACAGCATCGGCAGGGGCAGCACCCGCATTGGCAGTTGTTCCTACTGTTCCTCCAGTGATGTTTATGGTGGCATCAAGCTTCAATACTCCGTTTGCGTTACTACCGCCATAGATGGCTGTGCTCACCGTACCGCCTTCCATGTTGATGGTGGTGTTGCCGAAATTCTGGGCAGCTATGACGCTTGGCGTAGTCTGTCCCAGACCACCACCGAAAACGCTGCCTGTTACAGCTCCTCCGTAGATGTTGACCACCGTTGTCTTGCCTTCACTTGCCGTGTAGTCGGTAACCTCGCCAGCAGCATTTTTTGTACTGGAGGCATTTACTGCACCGAAGGCACTGCCGCCATATACATTGCCTGACACTGCTCCGTTTCCGCTGAGATTACCACTGCCGTCCTTTGCACCGATGTTCACCACGACGTTGCCTCTGACAACTGTTGACTTACCTTTTCCACCGCCAAAGACATTGACCATGGAGCCGCTGTTGACGTTGACCGACACACGGCTGGTGATATTGCCTGCGCCGTCGTCTCCAGACACATCACTCAATGCGCCTCCGCCATAAACATTGCCGCCATCCACGTTACCGCCGATAGTTGTCGTTGAGCCGTTAATGTTCAGCGTCACAACACCCGTAACCGTGCCGAGGGCATTAAGGTCCTCATTGGTATAGAGTATATGAGCGTCCTTGTCAATAGCAAGGGCTGTGGTGTTGACGGCTCCGTCGCGATGTGCCCATGTGTATTCAACTGTAGCAGGGGTTACGGGGTCAAAATAAACACCAAGGTTTGCGTCATAGCGTGGTGCTTTGACGAAATTGCCTGTGTTTATCACATCAACGGTGGGTGTTGAGCCACCATAGCCGGCGCCATAGACATTACCTTTCACCGTACAGCCGTCGAGTGTGGATGTTACGTCGCCTTCCACCTTACCCAAATTGCCACCACCATAGAAGTCTTGGTTGATGGTACAGTTGGTGAGCGTAGAAGTAACGCCACGGGTACGGGCAAGCGAGAAGCTCACAAAGTCAACCAGCAGACGTGCGACATTCTGATAGTTGTTTGACATAGGTATATACTGTGTGTTGTAGGTCACAGATACACCTTTGTAGTCATTTTTATATTCCTGCGTGTAGTTATCGGTCAGGAACTTGTTCCAGCCGGTATAGTCGCCATCGATGTTGTTTATGTTGGATGGCGCAAAGCGGCTGTATGAGTTGCCGCCGTAACCTGCACCATAGAAGGTGTCGAACTGAGTGCCGGTGGCAGTTGTCTTAACGGTCTTGCCGGTGTTCATGTCGCCGAACTTAGGGCCGCCGCAGAACTGTTTGATATAACCGCCTGTGATGACCGTAGTGATATTGCCTTCCACGGGACGAGCTGCATTCTGTCCGCCGCCATAGAACTCGTTAATGTCGGCATTCTGTATCTGCCATACGATGTTGCCCTTATTGTTAGTACCTTTGGCGATACCCTCCTGGGCAGCACCGGCCACGATACCGAACCGTCCGCCGTTGATGTAGCACTCAGCATCATCGTTTTTGCTGGTTATGTCGCCACGGTAGAGGCCTGTGAGGTAGAACTCGTCGTAGTCGCCGCCAGTAACCGATATTGGTGAGTGTTTGGTTGCAATCTGTTTGTCTTGGTGACAGCCTGTGTGGAATTCCTTGAACCACACGTTACCGCCAACATGAATATAGGGTATTTTGTTTGATGTGCCCTTCTGATTGTTGCTCACCCATTGCTCCATGACACCACCCTGTACGATGATAGCGTCAGACGCTGTTCTGCTGGAATGCTCATACTCGAACTGAGTGGCACGGAAGAGCGAGGTGTTAGTACTTTCGAACCACCCTTTGGGAATAAAAATACCGAGATTGAAGGTTCCTGCTCCGCTTGTTGATTTCTGGGCCATACCGAGACCGACAAGGTTCAAGAAATCAAACCTTACGGGATGTAACTCATTACGGCCATTATTACGCAAAATGAAAGAATAATCTGGCTCATTGTCACTATCAAGGTCTATGGACGTAAGTGTATACTTGTAGTTACCGCCGATGGCCTCATTGTTCTTAGTATATAATTGATGGGCATTGCCCACCAGCACAATGGCATTGTCATATACAGTATTATTCGTGCCTATAGCAATTCGGGCATCAGCTATTGTGGTGTAAACCACCTGACTCTCGCCGGCAATAGTATAGCTTTGGCCATTTTTGTAAATCTGTCCGCCACCCACGTTGGGAACGTTCTGGGGCGTAATCATTGTAGCATCGTATACTACGTCGGGGTAGGCATCGGCAAGGTAGGCGGCCTTGGCCCAATAAGGCTCGATGGTAATGGCAGTAACACCTTCGGGTACATCCCAGTAGGCACCCTGATTGAAGATTCGACCACTTTTGCTGTAGAGGTCTTTGTTGGTGCAGTTGCGGTCAGCAAAGTTGTAGGGCGTACCAGTGATGTTACCGTTTTCATCCGTCGTTGCATCGTCGCCTGAAGTAAAAGTGCCGGTGCCAGTGCTGCTACCATTGATTTCGACGATCTTCCAGCCTGTCACCACGCGACTTGTACCATCACTTGCTTTTCTATAATTGTTTGTGCCTACATCGTTGTAGAAAGGCAACTGAACCTTGCGGTAGTTGAAGTTGAAGTGCTCGGGATCCTTGTCGGTGATGTTGAGCGTAAGGCTACCATTGCTGATGCTTGCTCCAGTAGGAGGACCATAAACGGCACCGCCGCTACCCATTTGTATGGTCACTCCCAACGTGCCCACTGTGGTTCCAACTGTCGGTATGGTTTCCGAGTGGTTTACATCGATGTTTACCACAGATGCGTATTTTCCTGGAGTTTTCAGGATGGGGTAGGGTGTAGAAGTTCCTATCTTGCTGGGTTCCTCTACCCACTTCAGCATATTCTCTTTGCTGTAGGTGCCTGTCGCCCACCAGCCTGCTAATTCCAGGTGGCTGTTGAGCAGATGGCGGAAGAACTCGAAGCGCTGCAAGTAGCGCGTCTCTGCCATCAGGGCACAGTTGTAGGTCTGAATATCCTCATTCTCAACATATGAGGCTCCGCCCCAGAAGTAGTTGAAATTGCCCACGCCGGTGGCGTCTTCGTTTACAATATTCTCACCGTTGTAGATGGGTGCCTTGTTCGAGTTTCCGGTGATGTCACCGTAGAACATACAGTTCATCACCATGGTCTTGAGGTTGGAAGAAGTGGTAGCAACATTGTTGTAGCCCACAATACCGCCCACGTATGTTCCGCCTGTAATGTTGGCATAGCTGAAGCAGTTGATGACGCGCGAACTGCCGTCCAGCAGACCCACAATGCCTCCTACATAGTTGCTGCCACTTATGGTACTGCTACATGAGGTGATAACGGTATAGCCTTTCTGGTCATTTTCCACTGTGCTGCCAGAGGCTAATATACCGCAGTTATAGATACGTGTGTCTCCTGTAGCTTCATTACAGATGGCACCCACATTCGTACCACTGCTGATGCTTACATTGTCGAGGAAAACGTTCTTGACGATGCCGCCATTAATGCTATTGAACAGAGCGTGCCTTAATCCGCTGATGGTGTGTCCACCACCATCGAATGTTCCGGTAAACGTCTGAGTAATTTCCGATACTGCTGTACCTGTAACGTCATTGTCAAGTATAAAATATTTATCGGCAAACTCTGAATTGGCCATGTCGGTAAAGATTTCAAACTCGTCAGAGGATGTAATGTGATATTTGTCATTTTCATCAGGTGTAAGTTCACGATAGATTTTCTTTGTTGCTATTTCAGAATTATTAAACCCAGACGCAATGGCAATAGCTTTTATAATATCGTCAGTGGCAACGGGTATGGCACTTGAATATGGCGTGCTTGAGGATGTGGGGTCTCCTCCATTTATGGTATAATAGATTTGGGCTCCTTCGGGGAATGCGCAGCTGATAGTGATGTTGTTGCCGTTTCGGGTAAAAACTGGCTTAGCACATTTCATGGTTATGGTGGCCTCGCCAACGGCAGAGTTAATCATATCGTTCTTTACGGCAATGGCCTTGATGGTTTTACCGGAAAACTCCGATCCCAGCGGGGTTGTATATTTTGTTGACGAGGTAGTCGGCGTACTAGTTCCGTCTGTTGTGTAGTAGATGTCAGCTCCGCTTGTGGCACAGGTTATGGAAATGGTGTTGTCACCATTGTCCTGTATGGTTGGGGTCGCTACTTTATAAATAGTTCTGGTTGTCACCTCGGAATCGGTAAAACCCGTTTTTGTGACAATAGCCTTGATTGTTGTCTCCTCCGTTACATCAAAAGGATCAGTATATTTTGTTCCGTTACTTGATGATGGCGTTGTACCGTTGGTAGTATAATAGATGGATGGCCATGTGGTTGTAGTCGATAAAGTTACTTTTCCTGTTGTGTTGGAGAAGCTAATAATAGGATTGTTACACAATGTGTTAAATACCGTGGTTTTAAAATCCCAATGGGCACCATTGCTCGCGCCTCTGCTATTGATGATACCCATATTGAGACCATCGACAATGTTCGCTTGAGCATAACCGAGACTACTACTTGTCCATAAATTATCTATAAGAAGTTTGGGTATGATAGCATAACACGTAACACGGTTTTCTCCGTCACCTCTTGCTGCCTGAACCACAACAAACTGGTAACGGTCTTCGTTGTTTGAATCATATTCTTTTACACTTACTGCATCAGTTTGCTCGTTGGTGTTGTCAGCAGTGCCATTATAATACATGTATTTGCCACCTGTTGACGGATTAATAATATAATAGTATTGAAACCAAGAATCGGCTGAGGCTTCTTTGAAATACCACGCCCTGCGCTCGGTTCCCTGATTTGTAAAGATTACCTTGTCTGGCGTATCGTCTGTTGAGGCAAAAAATGTGGTTTTATGGACATTTTGGATTTCGTAATAATACTTGTCCGAATCAGTTGATGGTGTAAAAGGAGGATTCCAGGTAAAGGATCCTTCATAGCGTATAAACTTCCACTTGGAATTGACGTCATTTATATACTGACTATTTGTCAATCTGATGGGATAGGCATTGGCCTCACTACCATTTTGTTTGTTCAAACCATAATATGTCTGGTTTGCTTTTACATTTATGTTATAATAGCCTGTTCCATTCGTATTATTTTCAACAATTTTAAACTTACATTTTTCCTTGTTGGCATTAGACAAGTTTGCAAAATCTGTTGAACTTACAAGACTTATACCTCTTGAGTTGCCATTATGGTTATAAATGTATTTTCCCGTACTATTGTTGACAATATAGTAATATTGAATTTCATTCTCTGTCCCCTCATTATCTTTTCCTGCATCCAGGAAATACCAAAGCATATAATCACCACGAATATTATTAGTCGTAATGGTGTTATTAGCCTGGGGCGCCATAAAGAAACTCTCAAAAGCATTCGTCTGAATCAGATACAGTTTCTTTGTGTCGTTAGTAATGTCATCAGGTGTTGTAATTACAACAGGTTGTCCCCATACGCCATTCACACCCATAAACATGAGCATGAGGCAGATAAGGGCCTTACTAAGGATATTTTGCGCGTAGGCGTAAGAAATATTTTTTCTACGTGTAGGAGTAAATTTTTCTACGTGTAGGAGTAAATGGTCGTTTTCGAAGTTATTGTTTAGTATGTTGTTTGTATAGTTATCGCTTGTCATGGCTCTGTTTTAAACACTTTGCGGAGCAAAGTTACAAAGAAAATTGAAAATTGAAAATTGAAAATTTTATAGATAAATGCGTTTTTTTTGTTTTTCTGAGCGAGAAATTCTTTTTACCTCACACAGAAATCACAGAAATCACAGAAATTATATTCAATCGGTAGGTTCTTTTAAGAATGGAGTCTTACTCTGTAATCCTTGACGATATGCTTTATTCTTGAACTTATAAGAACAAGCTCTTAACGTCCAAGTCTAAACCATATTGTCATTCACTTTGTGAACTTTCATTCTTAAAAGAACGATTATATCTAAAACTCGGTTAGAGGTTAGAGACATTGGCTATTGGCTGTTGGCTATTGGCTATTGGCTATTGACTATTGGCCGTTGGCTATTGGCTGGCAGAAGCTTCCCTCAGACATCAGACATCATACATCAGACATCTTAAGGGTTAACGTTATCGTTGAAAAAGCGTTAGAACACAGCTGCATGACCAACAACCTTCTTAAGCGCAGAAACAGGAAAACCTATCTTGTGGAGAAGTTCCTCAAATCTGTTGCGCTCTTTATAGGGAATGGTCAGTTCGTAGGTCATCATCTCCTCAGCATCATCTGCAGGAATCGGTTCAAACGCGTAATAGGAATCTGCCTCGGGTAAATACTCTGTTGGCAGTGCAGAGGGCTGCACAAGTTTAACATTATGATAATTGATGCCATTGTTAACATCTACAGCATATAGATAGCCGTCATTAGGATGCTCAATGAGTTCACGAAGGGTAATTATCTTGCCGATATATTTCTGGAGATTCGCAAGACTAACGCGAAGCACGATCCAACGGTTGTCGCTATCGTCTCTGTCAACCCAGTAGAAGAGATAGTCATCACCTTTGTTGCTAACATAGTGTGATAGGAAGGGGCCTTCGAAGTATATTAAATCTGCAATCTTCCTAAAACTGCTAAAATCGTAATCTATTTTATATCCTTCAATTTCTCTCATCATTCTTCTCTTCAATTAAACTCTTTGTTATTTGAAATGTTGTATTCAAATCACAATTCTCATATTCGTAGAAGTCAAAGTGCCCGTTTGTGGCTGAAACTGTCTTTCTCCCGTCATTGGCTTGAAATGTTTCTGATTGTAAGCGAGCTTCCATCAGCCACACTTCAACCCACTGACCCGTTCTAACGAACTATACTCTCTCACCAAAGAATCCGGTTATTCAGAGTGGTATCATCAAATGAGGGTAACTATCCGTTAGGTAGCATGCTATTTCATCTCCTTTAGTTTGTCTGTAATGTTGTGTGATACAAGTTGGTTTGTATTCAGTTCTGAAATAAATTCCAGCACAAGTCGGTTGATTTCGTTTGCTTCAATGTCGAGTTGTTGGGAAGGACCGCGTTTAGGATAAATGTCAAGAAGAGTCACTACAGGGAGTTTCTTCATTACCAAATAAACCAAACGATAACCATCCGATTTTGATAATCTCTGCTTTTTGTCAGGTAGCCTTAGTTTGATAACCACCGCATCGTTGTTCATCAAAATCATGTCTCTGTTCTGCCTAATCTGTTCGATGGTCGCTCCATTAAAGGTCTGACAAATCTCGTCTGTAACCCCAGTATAAACGCCTCGCTTCACTTTAAGCAGTGCTGCCAGGCGTTTTCTAAATGAAGTGATGCTCACAAATTTAATCATGACTACTTTGGTAATTTGGAAAAATCAAGATTATTAAGCAGTGACATAGTTTCCTGCAGTTTTTTGTTTTTGGGAGCATCAACCCTGAACGCCTTGATATCATGGTCAAGTTCTTCAAGGTCTATGATTTGCTGACGTAATCTATCATTATAGGGCTTCAGTTCTTTGTGGGTAAGACTATCCTGCCTGAGGGCCTTCAGAGTAGCAATGGCAATTTTTAATTCTGGTCCGAACATAAGATAGTCGTTTTCTGTAATTGTTGGAAATTCCTCATGTAGACGATCGCTAAGTATGTCTACTTCATTAAGCAGACGAGCCATTTCGCCTCTTCTCTCTACAAAAAGTGGGGATGCTATTCTCATTCTACGGTCGAAAGATCTTCTTCCGATTCTTCCGATATGTCTTGATATAATTTGAGTTTGACACATAATCTTTGTCTTTTGTATTGCAAAAGTACACAAATTTGGGAATACCACCAAACATTTCTTGTTTTTTTAATCTCCTATGGCGTTCCGCCAAGAGATCTTACAGATCTTTTTTCAACGATAACGATAACGTTAACGATAACTTTTTTTGTCTCACGGAAGGCTGCGATTGAGCGAGAGGCGACTGAGGTCTTTAGAGTAGCCACTGAATGTGGCTGCGGCCTCACAAAGGGGAGTGAGTCCCCACTCACGACGGAGGCGGTCTAAGCTTGCTTAGGCTATCCCGAGCGTGAGCAGGCTCGAACGAAGTTCAAATCACAGAAAACTCCGTTTAAGTGAGCGGAGAGTCTGAGCTTGCTCAAGCTATCCCGAACGATAGCAGTTTCGACCGTAGGTCAAATTTGATTCTTTGGTGAAAGAGTAGCATTAGTGTGCTTCCGTCATTGGCTTGAACTGTGTCTGATTGAAAACAAGCTTTCCATCAGCCACACTCCAATCCCCTGACCCGTTCCAACGAACTACACTCTCTCACCAAAGAATCCGGTTATTCAGAGTAGTTTCATCAAATGAGGGTTTATTAGACCTAGACATTAGACTTTAGTTGTTAGTGCCAAGAAGCCTGCCGAAACGAATAGATTAATTCTTACCAGAAATCAACTTAAATAATAATTTATTTAACTTGTTTTTTTACCGTAATTAAGTTGAAAAATGTAACCCTGTTATCTTTGCTTTATTCAGATAATCTCCATGGCTCATTCCCCTTATCTCCACAACTCAAAGAATGAAAAGACACATCCTTCAATTCCTTGATCCGTTCAACCGATCTCCCCTCTTTCACTCCAATCCACCAAACTTTAAAAAAAAAATCTCCTATTCCCTATCGGGCAAGAAATCTTACAGATCTTACAGATTTTGATCTCACAGAAATTTAGTCTTGTGATGGCATGAGCCTTGCGGCTCTCTCAAGCATTATTGACTATAAACTTATGTAAGCAAGCTTCCAACGTTTACGCTCAATAACACTTGGCTCCTAAACGGAGTTATGCCATCCCAAGCCTTTGATAATCTCTCTTTGATGTTTAAAAGTTTATCTAAGGCTGTTAGCCATATAGACCTCAATGAAAGAAACTCTTCCATCATCCATCTGACTTCTTCCATCTTACCTCTATCATAACCACCTCATTAGATGAAATAACTCGGAATAACCGTGGTTCTTTGAAAGGGTGTGAGTTCACGCTAGTGAATGGCGGTATGGTTTATGCTTGGACGTTAAGAGCTTAGGAAACGAAACGTTTCAATTGATAATTGATAATTGACAATTGATAATTATAATGTTAAAGCTAAGCTCAAAAAGAGATTATCAAAGTCTTGGGATGTCATAACTCCGATTGAGGAGCCAAGTGTTATTGAGGGTAGACGTTGGAAGCTTGTTTACATAAGTATACAGTCAATAATGCATGGAAGAGCCGCAAGGCTCATGACATCACGAGGCTGCCATTTCTGTGATTTCTGCGATTTCTGCGTGACTTAAAAAAAGATCTGCGAGATCTCTTGCCGCAGGGCGGCATAGGAGATAAAAAAACAATATGCCTTATTGCTCATAGAATTCTGGCAGAATTCCCCTTGAATATAGCCTGAATTCGGCTTGAATTTAGGCTCCAAACTTTATGGGTTAAGGTGTAAGGTGAATAACAGCTTTTAAACAAGAAAAACAAAGAAAAAGAAAAGTAGCAAAAGAATAAAGAAAATAAAAGAAAAAAACCACTACAACAACAATAAAGGAAACCGTTATGAGAATTTTAACGATAACGATAACGTTAACTTTTTTGAACGATAACGTCAACGTCAACGAAAACTTTTTTTGTCACACGGAAATCACGGAAATCACAGAAATTATTTAAGCGGTAGGTTTTGCTTTTAACTGTTGCTTGCCATACTATCGTATGTCATTAGTGCTATGTTTCATTCTTTTACTTTTAAAAACAAGCTTTTAACGTAAAAGCCTAAAACACAACACACGTCACTGGCGTGACTACCCAACAGCTAAAATCAAAACGATATTATTTCAAATTTATTCTAAAGAACTTCACTCTCTCACTAAAGAATCCGGTTATTCTAAGTAGGTTCATTTAATGAAGTGGTCATCTTAAAAACAAGCTTTTAACGTAAAAGCCTAAAACACATCACATGTCACTGTCGTGACTACCCAACAGCTAAAATCAAAACGATATTATTTCAAATTTATTCTAAAGAACTTCACTCTCAGAAAGAATCCGGATATTCTAAGTAGGTTCATTTAATGAAGTGGTCATCTTAAAAACAAGCTTTTAACGTAAAAGCTTAAAACACATCACACGTCACTGGCGTGACCACCCAACAGCTAAAATCAAAACGATATCTATTTAATTATCTAATCAGATATTTCAAAGTGATCGCATCTTAAAATAGGTTAGAGGTTAGGGGTTAGCGGTTAGAGAAAGCTCAGCCCTCAGACCTCTTACTTCAGACATCTCCCGGAAGGGATTGATAATGCTTGAACTTCGTTCGAGCCTGCTCACACTCGGAAGAACTCAAACCCGTTTGGTTCTTCTCTCGCTTAATCGCAGCCTTGGGTATTGTGCTAAGTGATGGATACAGCACTGATGATAAAAGAACAGAATTTTATCTGGATGCTTGCATACAAGGAAAATTATGAGCTTTTAGCATCAAAACCGGACGTAGTGCGGTTAGCACAAGACCAAAGATACC
>JAFSRW010000025.1 GCA_017445925.1 Bacteroidaceae bacterium
CCAGATATGGTTGGTTCGTGTCTGGAAGGGGATTCTTTGACAGTAATCCTGTAAAAAATAACAAAATTAGAGATAAAACGATTAAACAATATTAAAATGACAGCCAATTATTTGGTTTGCAACATAGAAGTTACGATTAAGCAAGAGAAGAACAAAATAAATCGAGGTTTATTTTTTTTACTGAGTGAGAGTAAACTATTGCCGGGACGTTTGCTGTTTCATCCCCTCAAAGAATTTCTGCTGAAGTTGCTTGGCAAGTTTATTGTCAGGGTTGAGCTTCAGGGCCTTCTCGTAATTCTGCATCACATCCATGTAGTAACGCTGGCCGTTCTGGGCAGGATTCTGCACAATACGCACCATATAGAGGAAACCGCGAAGGGTGCAGATGTCTGACTGGTCAGCATTCTTCATCTGCTCCATCTTGGTGATAGTCTGCTCCGCCTCGGCCATAAGGTTCTCCGTCTGCGGGGCTTGGGGATTCATCACAGAGATATTCAGGCTTTGCAAGGCCATCTGGTATTTAGGCTGGATGCTGTCGGGGAACATCGCTTCTATGCGCTTCATTTCCGCAACACAATTAAGAAACGCCTCGGGTGTAGGCTGCTGGAGTTTTGAAAGCGACTGGCCTATAAGCGCCTGCATGGAAGGCTGCTGGGCATGGATACTTACTGATGCCATCATAAAGAGGGCGATAACGAACACACGTTGATTAAAAATTTGAAATGTCATACGCTTTATTATTTTTAAGTGAAACAAAAATGCCTATATAAAAGAAGCGGTCGCGCGAGGGAACCACAGGAGTGCCGTTCGCCTCGTACCGGAAAACGTTGGTGCGACCCAGGATATTGCTAAACGAGGAATAGATGATGACCTTGGGACTCAACAGATACGTAAGGTTCACGTCTAAGCTATTGTAATGCGGAGTGATGCCAGCAGGAAAGTGCCGTCCGCTGGCGTATGATTCTGCCAGACCGATGATGAACTTACCAAGTGAGTATTTGGCCGTCACACGCAGGTTATGGCGTGAGGCGTAGTCAGGCATCTGCACATCGGTATAGTCCAGATAGAGCCGTTCCGAGTCGTTGAACGAATAGGAAAAGGTGGTTGTAAGATGCTTTATTAGCGAATGGTTCTCCAGAAAGACATCCACACCCCGACTCGTTCCATATCCATGAGGCCGGTATATTCCATTCTCCAACAGCGGCAAATGGTGATATTTCTTCCAATAGGGTTCTATGCGCAAGAGTGTTTTCTCCGTCTTATACTGGACAGATAGGATGGCATGATCAGCGGTACTCTGGCCAAGGGTGTTCCGGCTCTGTGCCATATAATCATCTGCTGCTGCCTGGCTATACCGACCTGCCACCAGGGATAATTGCAGATGCTTGTTGGGGACAAAGCTAAGCGTCGCCCTCGGCATAAATAACCAGTCTGTTTTCATCATTTCGGCTCTGGCGGAGATATTAAGGAAAAGACGGGGAATGATGCGCCACTGGGCATCGGCATGAGCAGCAAATATATTATAGTTGAGCTGGTACCGGTAGGATTCGAACCTTAATGTGCTATTGCGGATATAGTCCTCAAGTCCTGTGGAAAGTTTCAGCACATCGGAGCAGACCTTTCGGATTTCGGTCTTTAGGTGGACTTCATTCCGGAAGTTGTAATAATGATCGCCCGCCGTCCGTGCATCATCAATATCGCTGAACACGGATGAGTTGGCAATTCCCGCAAAGAAGGTATAGCCTCGGCCCAAGGTAGCTCTATGGACAACGTTGGCATAGATGTTGTGCTCCTTAAGCGAAAGATTTCGCCCGTTGATGTGTTGCCCAACCGATGTCAGGTCATACCCGACATAGGACTTCAGTATATTCGAGGAACTGAACTCCTTTTTGTATTGTGCCTCGCCCGACAACTTACGATAAGGACGGGTAAAGTCATACCTCTCGGTGAACATACGGTTGTAAAGTCCCATGCTGGTTAGAGCGGCATTAAACGATAGGCTACTATTTCGGAATGCCTTCGTTCCACCGATATTCCAGTCCACCAACGAGGCACTTACCCCGAATTTGTCACTTGCAGCAGCATCAGTAGTCTCCATCGGAAGCACAGATGAAAGAGCCTGACCATATTCGCCGCTATAACCTCCCAGGGTGAAGTTGATACCCTTGAACAGGAACGGAGAGAAGCGCCCCCGAACGGCAGAGTTCTCCGTGTTAGTGCTGTAAGGCACCAGCACGTGCATCCCGTTAACAAAGGTCTGGCATTCGTCACTATCGCCGCCACGCACATATAGTTTCCCGTTCTCGCCCACCATCTGGGTACCAGGCAACGTTTGCAAGGCCGCCACGATGTCGCCACACGAGTTACCTGCCATCACCACATCAAGGGCATCCATAGTCTTAAAGTTCTCCGTCTTGCCAAAGCTGAATGTGCTGGCCATCACAACCACCTCGTTAATGCTGGAAGCCTTCTCTTTCAGCTGAATGGTGAGGTTGGACAACAAGCAGGAGTCGCCCGTCAACAGATAATCCTCATAGCCCATGTACGTGGCCTTGAGTGTCAGCTCGCCCGTCATGGTAGTTATGAACGAGAACCTTCCCAGCGAGTCGGTCAGGCAGCCGTCAATAGTACCTATTATAAATACGTTTGCTCCGGCAAGCGGTTCTTGACCATCGGTAACTGTGCCCGAAACGGTAGTCTGTGCTGTCAGGTTGCATGCAACCATCCACAGTAATACGATATGTACAATCTGATGTTTCATGCCGCAAAGATATGGCAGGAAAAATCAGCCTCCAAATATCCGTGACAGACAACTAAAATTGCTGACGGAAAGCTAAGCCGAATGGCGAATGACTAAAATCCGGGATGAATAACTATGCAATATACGACTTCAGCCGAGGCACATATTGGCGCGATACGGGTATGCTGTTAGCGCATATTCCCAGTTTCAACTGATAGCCGTTGGAATTGCCTTTGGCAGAGGTGATATTGTTCACATTAACCACAAAGGAGCGATGGCACTGGAAGATATTCTCGTACTCCTTCAGGTCCTCAATCACAGCAGCCAGCGTAGTATGAATCTCCGTACTGGCAGGCTTGTCCTCCTTCAGGTAACAGACGGATACATTATTTTTCTGCGCCTCAATGTAAAGCAGGCTGTTGATGGGAATGCAAAGGTCGTTCCCTCGCACATTTGTATCATGGATGGTAATCGAGACGTCTTTCTGCTCCTCAGCAGTATTGCTAAGTAAAGTTTCCATCCTTTCCCTCAGGCTTCGGTTGTACTCAATGCCGATAGACAAGGCAGTCATGATAAGACCTATAATCAAAGTCCAATACAGGAATTGCAGGAAGATACTAACCGTTATGGGATAATCAAAGATAACAGAGAACAGCAGGAAATTGATGATGGCAATAAACAGTATCAGCCCCAGTACGGCACACCCGTCGTGCCAGATTCTCCAAGGCTTAATATGTCTGGTCAATCGCTTAAGTATCGTCCATCCGTACAGCGCATAACAACACGATGTAATCAGTCCGAATATTGCAGCCACCAAGCACTTGTTTCCCTGATACAGGCTAAATCCAAAGGGCTGCAACAGATATAGTATTGCCCAGATGATAACGCCATAGGCAATACTGTCTCTCAGCCAGTTTTTACTCTGCTTAAACGGATATACTCGGGTAAGAAATGACATAACGATTATTGTTTGTGCGATGCAAAGTTACGATTAAGCGAGCGGAATACAAAATAAATCGAAATTTATTTTTTCTTCCGAGCGAGAGTAACTTCGAGACGTAGTCTCAATGTTACGATTAAGCGAGAGAAATACCAAATTTATTTGAGTTTTTCCGACCGATTTCATGTTCCCAAATGTTAAAAATCGTGAATCCTTGAGAAATTTTGTTTTATAATTTGGTTTATAACATAAACTTGTTTACCTTTGCAGCGCAATCCGGATGAAAAAGCGCTAAATCCAACCTTTCTGCAGGAGGGAGGAGGAAGTGCCAGAGATTTTTAACAACAATTCTTTATTCATCAAACAAAAAAACAACAATGGAAGAAAACACGAATCTGACTGCCGAGCGCAGTCTGGAAATCATCACGGAACAGATAAAGCGTAGTCGTAAAGCCGTGTCGCAGGATGTAGGGCAGTCTCTTTATATTGCAGGACTCTGCATCATAGGCATGGCCATTCTTATTACAACTTGTCTCCTACTCACTGGCAATCCGCTATTTTACCTGCTATATGGCTTGATACCTGTTTTAGTAATAGGTATTGATCGCTATGTAAAAAAAGATAAGCCAAAGGCTCCCGTTAGCCTTGTTGGTTCAATGGTGGACAAGACATGGCAAACCTTCGGCATCTTTACCCTTTCCTTTTGTGTATTTGTAATCCTTTTCGACTTTTTTATGGTGCGAATGGAGAGTCCTGAGGTATATGTCCGTATTGCCATCCATCCCTTCCGCATCATCCTATTGATGATGGGCATGGCAATAACAATTACAGGCTATATACTTAAAAGCCGTTGGTTGGTATGGTGCGGCATCATAGGCGGCATCGGCGGGTTCATCTGGGAGTCGTTCGGCGTTTCGAATTTCTTTCTGAGCCGTTTATTCGACTTGGCCAGTTTCTATCGTTATTCTCACATTCCACCATGTATTATGGTTATATTATTCTCGTTCATTGGCCTGACGCTCCCAGGTCTGATGCTCAAACGTCAGAAATAGCCTATGCCGTTCCAACCATTAGACCCATTGCTGCACGCCGAGCTACGACTGGCCGTTATGTCGCTGCTCATTAGTACCGACGAAGCCGAGTTCCCCTACATCAAGGAGCAGACGGGAGCTACGGCGGGCAACCTGAGCGTGCAGGTCGACAAACTATCGGCGGCGGGCTACATCTCTGTTGAGAAGACCTTCAAGGGCAAGCGTCCCTGCACCATCTGCCGAATCACAGAAAAGGGACGGCAGGCTTTCGAGGCATACGTAGAGGCGTTGAAGTCATATTTGCAAGTCAACAAGTCGTGAAATAACCAAGTAAGATAAAGACACATCATAGCGGATAGGGCATTTTCGGCACTATCCGTTTTTCTTTACAATTTTTCTTCCGAAAGCGGAGGGGATTATCCGGAAAACTTTATAACTTTTGCAGTCAGAAAACATAAAGCTGCGGGAGTTCTGATTTGAGATGGCGGGTTAAACTGCTGCTTTTGAAATGTACATAAAAATGTACGCATTTTTCTTTGGGAGATTTAATATAATGTCGTATCTTTGCAGCAGAACAACAAATATTATTGAAGTATGACAGCACTTACATTCACAGATTTCAGAAAGAACATGGCCAGTTCGTTCGACCTCGTGGACGCTGGTGAGCATGTGTTCATTAACAGAGGGAGCAAGAAAATGTATGC
>JAFSRW010000026.1 GCA_017445925.1 Bacteroidaceae bacterium
CCTACACCTTCAACCCCAAGAAGAGCAAGTATAAGGGCGAGGGAGCCGCCAACGACGAAATGAAACGACTCTAAACGAATGAAGAAGACCGCTCTGCTATTTATCGCACTCCTTGTTATCCTGACAAGCATCGACTTCATCTGGCCTTTCACCACGGAAAGGACAGATGGAGACATGTTTGGGCAAGGCTTGAATACTGCTGAGATGCAGACATACCAAGACCCTGATTTGGGCTTCACGGTTAGTTACCCGTCGTTTTTCGCCGTACAGCCCGACTCGCTCGATGAATACACAGGCCACGTCCGATTCAGTTCGTCCCAATTTACGGCTAAAACATGAATAAACGCTAAAAACAGGAAGGGATGTAGCAGATTTCTGCCCTTGGGGGCTTGGAAATCCATAAAAATGTGCTACTTTTGCAGTGTTAAACATTATAATTGCTCATAATTATGGCAAGACCAATTAAAGAAACACCTACTTTGCGTGGTCAGGAAGCTCGTGATTTCGAGCAGAAAATAATACACCCAAAGTCCGTATCTCCTAATGATGTTAGGGATGCACGTGACTCATATAACAGAGTGATGTCTATTGCAAAATTCACATTCTGATATGTCGCTTTCCTCATTTGAATTCATCCCATTAACAGAAGAACTTGAGTTGCTTCCCTTCAGATGCAAGGACGAAGACTTGAATAATTTCCTTTTTGACGACGCAAAACACTATCTGGCTGAACTGATGGCTGTAACCTATCTGTTCATTGACCCTGCGACCCAGCAGACTGTTGCCTATTTTAGCCTGCTGAACGACAAGGTGTCATACGACCCAGAGGAACACTCTTTTTGGAACAGGCTGAACCGCCGTATCTCTAATCGCAAGCGCCGTCGCAATTACCCTTCGGTTAAAATAGGACGTCTCGCCGTTTCGCAAGACTATGCCGAGCAAGGTATCGGACGCGAAATTCTCAATTTTATCAAGCATGCTTTCACCAATGGCAACCGAACTGGTTGCCGTTTCATTACGGTTGATGCATATGCAGAGGCTACTGCGTTTTATCAGAAGAATGGATTTGATTTCTTTACGAAGAAGGATGAGCGTGAAGATACACGGCTCATGTACTTTGACCTAAAACCATTCAAGGATGCTCAGACTTTAATCAGTTCTACTGAATAAATGGCATTCCATTCTGCCGTATGAATCAAGAAGCTGTTCTCTGATTCACTTAATAAAAAAAGGTATAATCATATAGAGCGGATTGTGCATTTTCAGCACTATCCGTTTTTCCTTTTCACTTTTTCCCTTGAAAGCAGAGGGGATTATCCGGAAATGTTTGTAACTTTGCAGTCGTAAATGTTTCATATTTTTTGTTATGACAACCGTAGAACTCAGAAAATCAATTATAGCCGAACTCGACCAGATGAGCTTGGAAATGAAGCGTTCTCTTGGTGCTCCGGCCTTACTTCCGTCACCATTGGCAACAGCGTGACGAGCATTGGACAGAATGCATTCTACGGTGCGGATATTCCCACTGTCGTTTCTCTGATAGAGAATCCGTTTACGATAGAAGGAAAGACATCGGGTGGTAGAACATTTACTCAAAACACATTCCTTAACGCCACGTTATATGTGCCAAAGGGTACTATAGAAAAGTATAAGGCAACTGAGGGTTGGAAAGACTTTGTGTTTATAGAGGAAGGAGAAGGACCTGGTGGCGATACGCCACTACCACCAACACCAGAGATAAAGAAGTGTGCTACGCCTTCTATCAGTTACTCAAATGGCCAACTGAAATTTGGCTGCGAAACAGAGGGAGTTGAGTATCAGTCAATTATAACAGATACAGATATTAAAGACTACACTGCCGGAGTAATTGATTTGAACGTAACCTACAACATCAGCGTTTACGCTACAAAAGAGGGCTATAAAGATTCTGATGTTGCCACAGCTACCCTGTGCTGGATAGATGCTGAGCCATGGGCTGAAGGAACAAAGGAAGCAGAGGATAACGTCACCGAGGTTAAGGCAATGCCCGTTCTTATTCAGGCAGAAGGCAATATCATCAGCATTCAAGGTGCAGCCGAAGGAACAGAAATATCTGTTTACAACACATCTGGCAATAAGTTGAGCTCAACGATAGCAAATAATGGAATAACAACACTTAAAACAACCCTCCAAACAGGCTCCACCGCCATAGTGAAGATTGGAGAAAAGTCCGTTAAGGTGTTGGTGAGGTAGAGAAAATAATATATTCAAAATACATTTTCCGGACCCCGATGGATATGAAATCCGGAAAAATGTGGTTTCTATGCAGCACAAAATAACATATCCCACCAAAAAAAAAACAGCTACAAGATGACTGGCACCACCTTGAAGATATTCTGCGTAGAGGATTAAAACCACACGATATTCAGCACAACCCAACACCGTCGCGCAGAGTAGCAGGATTACGGGGGGTGCTCTCGTGCATGGTGGGCACAGACCGCAGCAGGGAATACCAACGCTAACGCGACGGGTATTACCTTCCGCCACATTGATATATTATCATCTTAACTTTAAGACTGTTGTCTCGAACTTACTCCCTCTCGGCAAAAAAAAGATTATAATCTTTCGCTCTGCTCTCGTTTTTTTATAACGGGAACGGGGTAATGAACCCTTAACCCTTAACCATGAACCCTTCTACTCACAAACCATTACCCCACCCTATCCTGCCGAGCCGTAAATCATCAGATTAGGGTATTTCCGGTATGACGGAATAGCCGTACCTTTGCAGCCGAAAATTTTAACCATCAGATAATAGTGATACAGGTAAAAAGATTTATGGCCCTGTGGCTACTTGGAAGTGCTACAATGGCTGCTCTGGCGGAAGGAGATTCGCTCAGGACACGAACGCTGGAGAATGTGACGGTAACGGCTAAGTCGAAGGCAAGAATGCAGAGCGAACAGGCTTTTGCCGTGAGTGTAGTGGATATGAAAGGCGAGTATGCCAAGCAGAAATCCCTGAACAGAATGTTGGAGAATGTATCGAGTGTGAAGATCCGCGAGACGGGCGGACTGGGCAGCTCGTACAACTTTGCGCTGAACGGCTTCAGCGGCAATCAGGTGAAGTTCTTCATAGACGGGGTGCCGATGGACAACTTCGGCAGCAGTTTCAACCTGTCCACGCTTACATCTAATATGGCCGACTACGTGGAGGTGTACAAGGGTTCGCTGCCCGTCAGTCTGTCGGCTGATGCGCTGGGTGGTGCCGTCAACATCGTTACCCGCAAGAAGGCCAACTATCTGGATGCTGCCTACAGCTACGGTTCGTTCAACACGCACCGGGCCAGCGTGAATGGTGCATTTACCGACCAGAAGACAGGATTCACGCTACGGGCGAATGCGTTTCTGAACTATTCGGATAATAATTATAAGGTATATGCCCCTATTGTAGACCTGAATACGGGTCTGCAGAGAGGAAATGAGTGGGTAAAGCGCTTCAACGACGGATACATCGGCGGCGGCGTGAGAATGGAGACCGGCCTGGTTGGCAAGAAGTGGGCTGACTATGCGCTGGTAACCTTTATAGCGAGCGCAGACAAGAACGAGAACCAGACGGGTGCTACAATGGATGCCGTATATGGCAAGCCTAAGACAAACAGCCTGAGTATTGTGCCGGGACTGAAGTACAGGAAGAGGGACTTGCTGACCGAGGGGCTCGACCTGGAGGCTTACCTGAACTATGCCTTTGTGCGTACCCATAATGTGGATACGGCGGCGCTGAGGTACAACTGGCTGGGCGAATACGTTCCTGCAGCCAGCAGAGGCGAGGGTTACCTGACGGATGCCCGAATAAGGCTGCACCAATGGCAGGGAGATATTACGCTAAGCTATCTGCTGGGCGAACACCAGCGTTTCCTGCTGAACCATCTGGTAAATGCAAACAAGCGTATGAGTGATGACCGCGAGCACAGGGACAATCCGATGAACGATGTTCCGCAGTACCTGACGAAGAACATTACGGGCTTGGGCTACCAGCTAAGGTATGACCGCTGGAACGTGAATGTGTTCGGCAAGCTGTATGCGCTACATACTTCGAGCAACAAACTGCTGGATCAGTTCCTGGCTACGGAGCATTGGGAGACGGTAAGCGCCAGTCAGACGAACTGGGGCTACGGTGCTGCCGGTACATACTTCTTCCTGCCCTGGCTGCAGGGTAAGGCCAGCTACGAACAGGCTTACCGTATGCCGGAGCCGGTGGAGATGTTCGGTGACGGATTCATCCAGAAGAGCAATACCGACCTGCGTCCTGAGATGTCGAGGAACCTGAACATCGGACTGATGATGAACAGACAGACGGGCAGGCACAGCATAGCTGCCGAGGTGAACTACATCTACCGCAATACCAGGGACTTCATCCTGAAGGGGGTGAACCTGACAAGCGACCCCACAACCTCGTACGAGAATATCGGCAAGGCCATTACGCATGGTGTGGAGGGTTCGGTACGCTATGACTACAGAAAGACGGTTCATGCAGGCGGCAGTATTACCTATCAGGATATTCGAGACAAAGAGGAGTTTATCACCAACAGGAACAGCTATGTGGGCGAAGAGCAGACGGCTAACGTTTCTTACGGACAGCGTATGCCTAACATCCCCTACTTCTTCCTGAACGCTAATGCGGGATATGACTGGCACAATGCCTTCCACAAGGGTAACACGTTAAGTGTGGAGTACTCGATGAACTACACATACGAGTATTACCTGGGATTCCCCGGTCTGGGCCGTCCCAGCAGCAAGAAGATGATTCCTACGCAGACGGTTCACAACATCGCCGTAGGCTACACCTTTGCCGACGGCAGATACAGCATCCATGCCGAGTGTAACAACATCGGTAACGAATTGCTCTATGACAACTACCGGCTGCAAAAGCCAGGCAGGAACTTTAACGTAACATTCCGTGTTTATCTTCCTAAAATGTAATTGAACAATGAAAAATATATTCAGATCTGTAATGACTTTGTGCCTGAGTATGGCACTTCTTACTTCGTGCGACAAGGACATGGGCAGCATGGAGGTGCCCTTCCAGCCTTATGTACTCTCTTTAGGAATTACCTCGGCAGGAACTACCACCTACTATGTGGTAACGGCTGAGGACCTGATGAGCAGCGAAACCATTAATGCGTATGCCAAGGGACTGGAGCAGAATGGCTATCGCGACTACCAGCGGGCCGAGGGAACAGTATTCTCGATAGGCGGAATGGGTGTGACCAGTGCCACGGGAATACGACGCGACGCCAATGGATTCCTGCAAGAGATGGGCGACTTTGTGTTCAACAACACCCCTATCGGTTTCTGCCAGATAGATGCCAACACGATGGCGGCACTGGAGCTGCCTACTACACCAGCCAAGGGGCAGAACCTTACCTTCTATACGGTAGATATTAAGACGATGGCACTGACAAGCAAGGTGGAGACAACACCTGTGGCTCCGATGGATGATGTGGACTGGCCCAGCGTGACGGGTATGGAGTATGCGGGCGGCAACATCTACGTGAGCTATGTGCCTATGAACCAGAACACGTTTGCCACACCCGAGGTAAAGACGGCATACGTGGCTGTGTACAGTTATCCGGATTTCCAGTTCAAAGGACTGATAACGGATACAAGGACGGGCAACTTCGGCAGCTGGAATGCCTTTAACGGTTTCCAAAAGGATGAGAACAGCGACCTCTACTGTATGTCGAACACATCGCTGACAAACGGCTTCTCTGAAACGGCCGGCCATAGCGGATTCCTTCGGATAAAAGCTGGAGAGATGCATTTCGACGAAGATTACTTCTTCGACTACGAGGCACTTACGGGCCATAAGGTGGCACACTGGCTCTATCTTGGCAACGGAAAGGTATATGCTGAGGTTTCGACCAACCAGAATGCTGGTGCCTGGAGCGATGCCGAAGACAGATGCGTGCTTATCGACCTGAAGGCTAAGACCAGCAAAATGATTGAGGACATTCCCCTGCACAGCGGAATGGGTGGCCGCAGATTTGTGGCCTTGTGCGAGGGTGGTTATGTCTATGCTCCCGTCTCAACAAATGACGGTTTGTGGATATACCGTACGGAGATAGCTACAGGCAAGGCGGTACGCGGAGCCAGGATAGATGCTACGTTCGTAGGCGGTCTGTTCAGATTACAATAGTCAGTACAGCCAGGAAGTTGCCCCAGGATTGTATATGATTACCCTGTCTGATGGAGCGACGCCTGCACCTTCGTATCGGGACACATGAGTATGCTGCCTTTGGGGAGAAAGCCTTGTTGATTGATGCTGCTATAGAAGAAGGGTTACCGGTTATACACTTGCAGAAGAAATCTGCAACACCACAGACGTCACCCTTCTGAACATGACGGGCATCGCGTAAAGGCGCCCAGATTAGGGAGGGGCTATAATAGGCTTAAAAACGGTAAACCAAAAACGAAAAGGCTAAAATCGGCGACAAACGGGTGTTTTTATCGCCTTTATGGATTTCAGATTTGAAATGCGCTTTTTTAATTTACACTTTATGGAGCAAAGGCCGTTCTCTACCCCACTTGAAATAATCAGCAAACATATTGCCCTTGCCTAATTGGCCAGTTCACTTTTTTGTATAAACCCTGTTTTTCTTTGAGAAAAATTTGCAGAGTATTCGTATTTTTACTACATTTGCGCCATAAAAACAACGTAAATAGGGAATGAGCTATAAGAAAGTCAGGGATGTTATAAAGGAACTTACCTGTCATGGGTTCAAGTTTGTACGGCAGACAGGAAGTCACATGGTGTACACGGATGGTGTTCATGTTGTCATAGTTCCTGACCACGGCAATAAGGGAATAGAAAAAGGTACATATTTTAGCATACTAAGGCAGGCTGGCATAAAGTAATAGGAGGAAATACGCATGAAAGAACTGGAAGTAATAGTAGAATATGCAGGGGATAACCTGAGTGCTTATATAGAAGACGCTCCGATTATAACCACGGGAGCCGATCTGGACGAAATAAAAAAGAACATCTCAGAAGCTATTCAGCTCTATCTGGATTACTGCAAAGAGGCTGGCATCGTGCCTGTGGAGAAACTCTGTGGTGAACTGGAGATAACCTACCGAATAGATGCTGCCACATTCATCAATTATTATAGCAACATCTTCACAAAGGCTGCTTTGAGCCGTATTACGGGCATTAACGAGCGTCAGCTTTGGCACTATGCAGCAGGTGTTCACAAACCTCGGCGCCGTCAGCTGGAGAAGATTCAAAGGGGTGTTTCTGCCCTTACAGAGCAACTGAAATCCATCACGCTGCTGTAACAACGCGCTTACGATAACGAATGAGCTAGCCTGACACAAGGAGCACTAAGACAGACGGGCATCGCGTAAAGGCGCCCAGATTAGGGAGGGGCTATAATAGGCTTAAAAACGGAAAACCAAAAACGAAAAGGCTAAAATCGGCGACAAATGGGTATTTTGCCGCCGATTTATGGATTTCAGATTTGAAATGCGCTTTTTAAAGGTTGAGTTTAAAAATGTACATAAAAAAGTACATCTTTACTTGGAGGTTTCGAATTAAAGTGATATTTTTGCAGCAGAACAACAAATATTATTGAAGTATGACAGCACTTACATTCACAGATTTCAGAAAGAACATGGCCAGTTCGTTCGACCTCGTGGACGCTGGTGAGCATGTGTTCATTAACAGAGGGAGCAAGAAAATGTATGC